>NZ_JBKBQY010000162.1:0-1505 GCF_046292185.1 Yoonia sp. | reverse complement strand
GACAGTTCGTTCAAGCTGGGTCAGCGGATCATCGAGGCCGCCATCCACCATCTGGACGGCCCCGAAGCGCCCCTTTACGCCCTGACCATCGCGGCATGGATCCGTTATAACACCGGACAGGATATGCAGGGCAGGACGATCCCTGTCTCTGATCCACTTGCGGCGCATTTCCGTCAGATTGATCTTGCCGCGCAGGGGGATGCTGCGGCGCTGGTCGACGGGTTTCTGCAGCTTGACCTGTTCGCCGGCCCCCTGCGCCAACACCAGCCATTCCGAGGCCAGCTTGTCGCGTTCTGCACCGCGCTTGCGCGACAAACTCCGCACGATCTGATGGCGGCTGCCGCATCCGGTGACCCCAAGGAGAAGACATGTTCGCAACGTTGAAAACGCGCTCGCCCGAAGAATGGTTGGGGGTCGGCCTGATGACTTTAGTGTTGGTGCTGCTGAGCTCTCAGGTCATTGGCCGCTATGTCCTTGGGTGGTCGTTTGCCTGGATCGAGGAAGTCTCGCGATTTGCCTTTGTCTGGGCCGTCTATTTCGGGTTCGTCATCGCTGCTGAAAAGGACCGCCACATCCGGGTTTCGGTCCAAATTTCCATGCTGTCACCGCGGATGCAGAAGATCGCGCTGACCTTTGCGGACATGATCTGGCTGGTCTTCAACGCCATCGTGATCTGGTTCGGCGTGATCTACATCAACGATATGTTCAGCTTTCCGATGGTGTCCCAGACCACGGGCATCAACATTGCCTGGGTTCAGATGATCGTTCCGTTGGGGTTCTTCCTGCTCAGCATCAGGGTGATTCAGGTGATGATCCGGCGCTGGAAATATGACGAGGGTGTCATCGACACCCGCCTGGACGAGTGACATGATCATGAGCGCACCCATCGTTTTGACGCTTGCCTTCATGGTCTTTCTGGTCCTGGGCGTGCCTGTCGCAGTGTCGATCGGGCTGGCCGCCATCGCCGGAATGATCGTCGCGGGAATTCCGCTGTCCTATGTGGTTCAGGCTGCCTATTCCGCCGTGAATGATTTTCTGATCATCGCCGTGCCGATGTTCGTGCTGGCCGGCGTGCTGATGGAAAAGGGCGGGCTGACTTCGCGCCTGATCGCCTTTTCCCGAACGCTGGTGGGGAAATCCCCCGGCGGGCTGGCAAGCGTCACGATCGTTGCCTGCACCTTCTTCGCCGCAATCTCGGGCTCTGGCCCGGCAACGGCGGCCGCGATCGGCTCGATCATGATCCCCACCATGATCAAGGAGGGGTATCACAAGTCCTTTGCGGCGGCGATCACGTCGAATGCAGGCGGCATAGGTGTCGTGATCCCGCCGTCAATCCCGATGATCATCTATGGCATCACCGCCGAAGTCTCGATTACCGGGCTTTTCATTGCCGGTGTGATTCCGGGGCTGATGCTGGCGTTCGCATTGACGACGGTGTCGCGCATCATCGCGGCGCGGCGGGGCTATGCCGTCGCCAATCCCGAAGGCCGTAGCCTGAAGCGCAT
>NZ_JBKBQY010000161.1:0-2545 GCF_046292185.1 Yoonia sp. | reverse complement strand
ATGCGGGCCATGTACCGCCATCCGTTTCCAGATTGGCGATCACCGGCTGCACCCGATCAATGGATTTGGCAAAAACGGCATCGGGCGTTTCCGCCGCCTCGAATTCATCCCAAAGCGCGCGGAAACTTGCGGCCTGATCGGGCGGCAACAGGCCAAAGATGCGGGTGGCGGCGGCCTGTTCGATGGCGTCCTGCGCCGCCGTGTCATGATCGCCATGGATTGGGCTGTCGCCTGCGTCGATTTCCACCAGATCATGGATCAGCAGCATGCGGATCACCCGGTTGATATCAACGTCAGCCCCGGCATGTTCGCCCAGCACCAGCGCGTAAAGCGCGATATGCCAGCTATGTTCGCCGGAATTTTCCCGCCGTGACCCATCGCAAAGCGTGGTCGCGCGCAGCACGGATTTCAGCTTGCAGGCCTCTGTCAGGAAAGCCAGCTGCGCGTCGATCCTGTCAGTCATCAGCGTTTCACCCGGCGGGGGCCGCCGCCGGATTCCTCGGACGGGGCATCCTGAACAGGATCTGCCGGGGCGGTGCTGGCTTTTGATGCGGGGTCTGTTTTGGCATAGCCGCGCGCGGCACGTTCCGCCAGCAGCGCCCGCGCCCGTGCCTCGGCCCGCCGGACACGCACGGCGGTCAGATAGCTTTCCTGCAGGGTCTGCGACGAGGCCCCCAGCATTTCGCCGATCTGATCCACGATAGCGATATCGCCAGAGGCGGCCTGATCAGCCAAAGCCAGATCAGCCAGTTCGCCTGCAACTTTTTCAAGATAGCTGTCTGCCATGATCAGCGCGTGTTTTCTGTCAACCGCCGCCGGACATAGGTTTTGACGGTGTCGATCATCGGGTCCATATACGGATCTTCAAAGAAATGACCGGCACCCTGCATTTCATCATGGGTGATGGTGATGCCTTTTTGCTCATGCAGCTTATTGACCAGCGTGACCGTATCCTGCGGCGGTGCGACCCGGTCGCCGCTGCCGTTGATCACCAAACCAGAGGCCGGGCAGGGCGCAAGGAAGCTGAAGTCATACATATTCGCAGGCGGGCTGACCGAGATGAAACCGGTGATTTCCGGCCGACGCATCAGCAATTGCATGCCGATCCACGCGCCAAAGGAAAAGCCAGCGACCCAGCAATGTTTGGCATTGGAATTCATCGATTGCAGATAATCCAGCGCCGATGCGGCATCGGACAATCCGCCGACACCCTGATCATATTCGCCCTGGCTGCGCCCGACGCCGCGGAAATTGAACCGCAGCACGGTGAACCCAAGATTATAGAAGGCGTAATGCAGGTTATAAACCACCCGGTTGTTCATCGTCCCGCCGAATTGCGGATGCGGATGCAGCACGATGGCGATTGGCGCGTCACGGTCCTTTTGCGGATGATAGCGCCCTTCAAGGCGTCCTTCGGGTCCGGGGAAGATGACTTCGGGCATATGTTTTTCCGTCGCTGGTTGGGTGCGTGCTTTCTTGACGAAAACACTCGGGCACCTTAGAAGGATTCTAAACTGGGGACAGATACCCCCGTCTGGTTCACGGTTGAGTAATGACGCAGCCGTGCGCCGTCAATGGATTTGCAGGAATTGGGCAGGTTGCGGAAATGAAGTTAAGCACAAAAGGCCGCTATGCAATGGTCGCTCTGGCCGATCTGGCCTTGCAGCCGAACGATGCGTTGGTCAATCTGACCGAGATTTCCAAAAGGCAGGATATCTCCTTGCCCTATCTGGAACAATTGTTCGTCAAGCTGCGCCGCGCCGGTCTGGTGGATTCCGTACGCGGGCCGGGCGGTGGGTATCGGTTGTCGCGGCCAGCGTCCGAAATCCGCGTGGCGGAAATTCTGGGTGCTGTGGATGAAACCGTATCAGCCATGCACAAGGGTGCGGGCGCATCGGGCGGCGCTTCGGGCAGCCGCGCGCAATCGCTGACCAACCGGCTGTGGGAAGGGCTCAGCGCGCATGTCTATGTCTTTCTGCATCAGGCACGCCTGTCGGATGTGGTCAGCAACGGTCTGGCACCATGCCCCGCAGTCCCCGCATTGTTCGAGGTGGTCGATGAGGATTGACTGCCACACTATGGGTCGCCCCTGAATGAGGGTCTATCTGGATCATAACGCCACCACGCCCCTGCGGGCCGAGGCACGCGCAGCAATGCTGGCGGCGATGGATGTGGCGGGTAATCCGTCCAGCGTTCATGCCGAAGGGCGCGCCGCCAAGGCCATCGTTGAACGCGCCCGCGCGCAGGTGACCGAGGCCGTCGGCGCGGGCGAGGCGGATATCGTCTTTGTGTCCGGCGCGACAGAGGCGGCGGCACTTGCCCTCGCCGGGCGCGGATTGCAGGCCGCACCCATTGAGCATGACGCGGTCCATGCCTGGGTCGATCCGGTCCTGCCGGTGGTGAATGGTGCCGTGCAGGTCACTGATCCGGCACGCACAACGCTGCAACTGGCCAATTCCGAAACCGGGATCGTGCAGCGCCTGCCGGATGGTCTGGCGGTGTCGGACATCACCCAAGGGTTCGGCAGAATACCGTTTTCCTATGC
>NZ_JBKBQY010000160.1:0-2965 GCF_046292185.1 Yoonia sp. | reverse complement strand
CCTTCGTAGCCTTTGATCGCCACGCCGGAACGTGATTTCTGGCCTTTGATACCACGGCCACCGGTTTTACCCATGCCCGAACCCGCACCACGGCCAATACGCTTTTTGCGCTGTGTGGCGCCTGGGTTGTCGGAAAGTTCATTCAGTTTCATGTCGCTTCTCCTTTTGCCGGAACTGGCCCCCAGCGACGGGAGCGGCCAAACACGGCGTTAAAAATTGAGTCGGCCCAAGGGTGCCGACTGGTGGCGTATAAACGCGGGGATGGTGCGGGTCAAGGAAGGTTGCGGGCTTTGCGGGCGGTATGCGTCAGCACACTTACCTGACGCCAGGAAGCGGTATATTTATGCGGTATAAATGGGAGCATGGCGCGATGCGAACGGCGACAAAGCGCAAGACCTCAGTGACGCTCGACAGCGCGGCACTTAAAGCAGCGAAGTCGCTTACTATCAACGTTTCCGCCGTGGCGGAGGCGGCATTGATCAAAGCGGTCGCCGATGCCCGTCGCAAAAAATGGCTTGCTGACAACGCCAGTGCATTTGCAGCCCAATCGGATTGCCACGCACGGTCCGGGCATCCGCTGGCCAAAATCATAACCGCGCCCGGCGGGTCGTCACGGTCCCGCTGACCCGTTTTGACGTTGCAGAATACAACGGAGTCGCGATGGTGGTCGTCGAAAGCAATCTGCCGCCGCCCGATGCTTCGGTCGTCGTCATTCCGCTGCTTCCGGACTATCCTGCGGTACAGCATCTGAACCCTGAAATTCGCCACAACGGCCGACGCCTGATTCTTGCGGCGCGGCTGATTGCGGCTGTCCGTCGCGCGGCTGACCCGCACAGGGCACGTCGCCGATCAAGGTGATCTGATCACCCGTGCGGTCTCTGACCTCGGAGCGGGCGTTTAGGCGCTGGGTCAATTTGGCTTGCGGACGCCACAAGAAAAACGCCCCCGGTTTCCCGAGGGCGTTTTCAATATAGTATGGTGGATCATAATCCACCTTACAAAAGCTTACCCACGCTCTTCGATGATCTCAACGAGATGCGGGATGCTGTTGACCATGCCGCGCACGGAAGGGGTGTCTTCCAGCTCGCGCGTGCGGTTCATTTTGTTCAGGCCCAGACCGATCAGCGTTGCACGCTGTTTTTCGGGGCGGCGGATCGGGGAACCGATCTGTTTCACAACGATAGTTTTAGCCATGATTTAAGCCTCCTCGACGACTTGGGCGGATGCTTCAGGCGCGTCATCACGCTTGGGCAGGATGTCGGCGACTTTCTTGCCGCGACGCTGGGCCACGTTGCGCGGTGACTGCTCTTTTTGCAGACCGTCCATCGTGGCGCGGATCATGTTGTAAGGGTTCTGCGACCCGATGGATTTGGACACGACGTCCTGCACACCCAGCATTTCGAACACGGCACGCATCGGACCACCGGCGATGATCCCGGTACCAGCAGGGGCTGTGCGCATCACGACGCGGCCTGCGCCATGGCGGCCTTCGATATCGTGGTGCAGGGTCCGGCCGTCACGCAGCGCGACGCGGATCATCTGGCGTTTCGCCTGTTCGGTCGCTTTGCGGATGGCCTCGGGGACTTCTTTGGCTTTGCCTTTGCCGAAACCGACGCGGCCTTTTTGGTCACCAACAACGACAAGCGCGGCAAAGCCGAAACGCTTACCACCTTTGACGGTCTTGGACACGCGGTTAATCGCGACCAGACGGTCGGCAAACTCGGGTGTTTGTTCTTCACGGTTGCGGCGGTTGCCGCCACGGTTGTTATCACGTTCTGCCATAGGTGGCGTCCTTGTCTTGTTGCCCGAGGGCGTTGTCCAATCGCGGTCGAAGCCGGATCATCGAGGGTGCGTGATGAACACGCACCCTACATTGGTCTGATGCGCGTTTATCGCGCACCCGTCGCTTAGATCCTCAACCCACCTTCGCGGGCTGCATCGGCAAGGGCCTTGATCTTGCCGTGGAACAGAAAACCGCCACGGTCGAAATAAGCCTGTTCGACACCAGCCGCCTTGGCGCGTTCTGCGATTGCAGCACCCACCTTGGCCGCGGCTTCGACATTGTTCTTGCCGACAACGCCCAGATCCTTTTCGAGCGACGATGCCGACGCGAGCGTCACACCGTTCACATCGTCGATCAGCTGGACGCTGATGTTCTTGTTGCTGCGGTGAACCGAAAGACGCGCACGTCCCTGGTTGGCAGTGATGCCCCGCAGTTTGTTCCGAACGCGCATACGGCGTTTCAGAAACAGTGCTCTTTTGCTGTTTGCCATCTGTGCGTTCCTTACTTCTTCTTACCTTCTTTGCGGAAGATGAATTCGCCTTTGTACTTGATGCCCTTGCCTTTATAAGGCTCGGGCTTGCGCCATTCGCGGATATTCGCCGCGACCTGACCCACAAGCTGCTGGTCGATTCCTTCCACAGTGATTTCGGTCTGCTTGGGGGCCGTCACGGTGACACCCTCCGGCACTTCGAAATTCACATCGTGGCTGTAACCCAATGCCAGTTTCAGGGTGTTACCCTGCATCGTGGCACGATAACCCACACCGCTGATCTCAAGCTCTTTCTTGAAACCGGTGGTCACGCCGGTCACCAGGTTTTCCACTTGGCTGCGCGACATGCCCCACTGCTGGCGTGCCCGCTTGGACGTGCCACGTGGTGTGATGCTGACGATATTGCCATCGACCTTGATGGTGACATCATCTGTCGCCTTAAACGTGCGGGTGCCCTTCGGGCCTTTGACTTCTACGGTTTGACCAGACACCGACGCAGTGACGCCAGAGGGTAGCTCAACCGGTTTTTTACCAATACGAGACATGTTTTCCCCTTAGAACACTGTGCAGAGCACTTCGCCGCCAATTTTGGCCGCCCGTGCATTTGCGTCCGTCATCACACCCTTGGAGGTGGAGACAATCGACACGCCCAGGCCCTGACGGACGGAAGGCAGGTCATTGGCGCCCAGATA
>NZ_JBKBQY010000159.1:0-3118 GCF_046292185.1 Yoonia sp. | reverse complement strand
GGTCGAAGGCGCTCCCCTGCTAAGGGAGTAGGCGGGAAACCGTCTCGAGGGTTCGAATCCCTTCGTCTCCGCCATTCCCATCGTCGATCCTGAACAGGCTTCCCGATGGGACGTTTGCGTCTCAGCGTGAATTGGCAGCGTCATCCGATTCTCAGCGACTTGTCCTCGGTCAGCGCGGTTTGGCTGACGCCGGGCGGTCAAGCATTTGTGCAAATACGGGCGACGCTTACCACGCTATGGCATACGTATATGTTCGAACAAGGAAATGAGGAACACCGGATGAATCGTCGTTTTGCCCTGAAGTCTGTCATCGCCGCCGCGGGCTTTGCTGCTCTCGCGGCATGCGATCAGATGATGACCACGGATCTTGGTATTATTGATGTCGCCGCCGGCGATGGCCGCCTGAACAGTTTCGTGGCAGCGGCGACTGCTGCCGATCTGGCAGATACGCTTCGCGGGCCGGGACCGTTCACCGTGTTTATCCCGACGGACGAGGCCTTTGCGGCTTTGCCAGCAGGCAGGCTGGACACGCTGCTGCGGCCGGAAAACAAGGATCGGCTTGCCGTTGTGCTGGGCTATCACATTGTCCGTGGTGCCATAACAGCCGACCAACTGATCGATCAGCGGCAAAGCGTGGCGACGCTGAACGGCACCACCGTACAGATTGACGGGCGCGACGGGCTGCGGATCGGAAACGCCAACATTGTGACCTCCGATATCAGCGCATCGAACGGCGTGATCCATGTAATCGATGGCGTTCTGCTGCCGTAAAGGCGACGCAGGCGGTTTGACGCCACGTTGGGCGTGACGTCAGCCCCGGCCTTGGCCATTCTGCCCGCAACCAAAGGGAGGCCGCCATGACCCATTACCCACATCTGCTTGCACCGCTGGATCTGGGGTTCACGACTCTGAAGAACCGTGTGTTGATGGGTTCCATGCATACCGGGCTGGAAGAAACCAAGGATTGGAACCGCGTTGCTGAATTCTACGCCGCGCGCGCGCGCGGCGGTGTCGCCCTGATGGTCACCGGCGGGATGGCCCCCAACGCCGAAGGCGGCGTTTTCCCCGGTGCGGCGGGACTATACACGTCGGAGGATATCGCCAATCATCGCATCGTGACGGACCGTGTCCACGCTGCGGGTGGCAAGATCGCGATGCAGATCCTGCATGCGGGCCGCTATGCTTATAGCCCCAAATGCGTCGCTCCTTCGGCGGTCAAATCGCCGATCTCACCCTTCGCACCGCAGGAACTGGACGAGGACGGGATCGAAAAGCAGATCAGTGATATGGTCACCGCAGCCGTCCGCGGCCGCGAAGCCGGCTATGACGGGGTCGAAGTGATGGGGTCCGAAGGCTATTTCATCAATCAGTTTCTGGTCACCCACACCAACAGGCGCACCGACCGTTGGGGCGGGTCATATGAAAACCGCATGCGTCTGCCGGTCGAAGTGGTACGCCGTGTGCGCGCGGCTGTTGGCCCTGATTTCATCCTGATCTACCGGCTGTCCATGATCGACCTGATCCCCAACGGATCGACATGGGACGAAGTCCTGCAACTTGCCCATGCGGTCGAAGCAGCGGGTGCGACCATCATCAACACAGGCATTGGCTGGCACGAAGCCCGCGTGCCTACGATCGCCACCTCTGTTCCGCGCCGCGCCTTTGCCTGGGTGACGCGCAAGCTGATGGGCGAAGTGGGCATTCCCATCATCACCTCGAACCGGATCAACACCCCCGAAGTGGCCGAATCCGTGCTGGCTGAAGGCTGCGCCGATATGGTCAGCATGGCGCGCCCTTTCCTGGCTGATCCCGATTTCATCGCCAAGGCTGCTGCGGGAAAAGCAGCCGAGATTACACCTTGTATCGCCTGCAATCAGGCATGTCTGGACCATACGTTCAGCGGCAAGCTGTCGTCCTGTCTGGTCAATCCACGGGCCTGTCATGAAACCGAACTGGTGATCGTGCCCGCGGCGGCACCCCGACGCATCGCCGTGGTCGGTGCAGGCCCTGCGGGCCTCGCCGCGAGCCTGACCGCTGCTGCGCGCGGTCATGAGGTTACCCTGTTTGACAAGGCAGATCAGATCGGCGGCCAGCTTAATCTGGCCAGGCAGGTGCCGGGTAAAGAAGAATTCCACGGGTTGGTTGATTACTACCGGACCATGGTGGCCAAGGCGGGAATCAGGCTCGCCCTCGGCACCGTGGCAACGCCAGACAAGCTGGTGGATTTTGATGAAATCATCATCGCCACCGGTGTTATCCCGCGTGATCCGGCCATTCCCGGCCAGGACGGTCCAAATGTCGTGTCCTATATCGATGTGCTGCGCGGCGACGTGCAGGTCGGCGGCAGGGTGGCGATCATTGGGGCCGGTGGGATCGGGTTTGATGTCGCGGAATTTCTGGTCACTGACGACAGCCCAACCGACCACCTGCCTGATTGGTTGATCGAATGGGGCGTGGGCGATCCGGCGGATACCCGCGGCGGCCTGCGCGCCGAGGGCCCGCAACCGGATGCCCCTGTGCGGCAGGTGACGCTATTGCAGCGCAAGGCGGAAAAGTTGGGAAAACGTCTGGGGAAAACAACGGGCTGGATTCACCGCGCCGGTTTACAGATGAAGAACGTGCAGATGATCGGCGGGGCGACCTACGAAAAGATTGACGCTGACGGCCTGCATGTGCGCATCGGCGACCAACCGAAACTGGTTGCGGCGGATACAATCGTGCTTTGCGCCGGGCAATTGCCGGAACGCAGCCTTGCTGACCAACTGATCGCGGCTGGCCGCAACGTGCATGTGATTGGCGGTGCGGATGTCGCCGCAGAACTAGACGCCAAGCGTGCTATCGATCAAGGCACGCGAGTCGCCTCAGGGTTGTAGACCCCGCACCACCCACTTATCGACAATTTTACCATATCGCCCTTAAAATTTGGCCGTTGTGGTATATTGTCGTGGCTGGGTCGTAATCCTGCCTGATTTGAGGCAGAGTGTCAGGGTTGTTATAACTAGGGTCAGGATGCATTGATTTCTGCTGCGCCGCGTGATTCACGGCTCCGAAAACGGAGTGGCGACATGAGCGATCTATACTGGCTGAGCGACACGCAGATGGCCAAGCTGGAACCCTT
>NZ_JBKBQY010000158.1:0-3220 GCF_046292185.1 Yoonia sp. | reverse complement strand
AAATCCGCCGCAGGCAGACCACGACCGTCATTTTCGGCCGCCCATTCACCAGCCAGATTTGGCAGGGCATCGACCCAGGCCTGACGCTCTGCCGGGTCCATTTCGACGATGGTCACAGGTGTGCTTTGGTCCGCGCCCAATGTGGCGATCTGTTCCATCGCGACTTCGGGACGGTCCATCATATCCTGTGCATGCGCTTCGGAGTAATAGGCACCAGCCTCCAGCATGGCCTGCTGGACCTCTTCCGGCAGGCTTTCCCAGCGGTCGCGGTTGATTGCGACGCCGCCCGAAAACACCGTCCCCATCTGCACGCGGGTTACGTAGGGTGCGACCTCATAGATACGTGTCGGCAAGGCACCCAAGGCCAACGACAGCACGCCATCCGACACGCCGGTCTGGATGTCAGTGTAGAATGTGGTCAACGCGCCATCGACAGCGCTCGCCCCGGTGCCGCGCAGCCATGTGCCCAGCACACCAGGGGCGGAAATCCGCATCCCTTCCAGATCGGCCAAGGACGCTACTGGCGTCTTGGTATAAAGATCATAGCTGTCCGATGCCGTCATCCCAAGCATGACGATGTTATACTGTTCCCATTCGTTGCGGAACGCCTCGTTTTCGTTGAACAATTCGCGCATCACGCTTAGCTGCACCGGCACGTTGCTGGTGGCGAAAGGTGTGTAGGCGGTGACCTGCGACAGCGGCATTTTCGCGCCTTCCAGATAGGAAAACACCCAACCGATATCGGTGATCCCTTCCTCGACCGAGGTCAGCGTGGCGTTGGCACGGTAGAGCGTGCCGCCGAATGCCTCGTCCCAGGAAATTTCATAATTGCCTTCCTCCGCCAGAATGCGGTCGGTTTCAGCCATGAAATGGGTCTGGATCATGGCAACCCAGGGGATCGTCGTCGGGTGGCTGGATGCCACCGTCAGCGAAATCGTTTCCTGTGCTGCGGCAAAGGATGGCAGTGCCAGAATTGCGGCAATGGCCGTGGTGCGTAGATGTTTCATGATATTCCTCCCTTGGAAATGAATGGCCTGCACTCCCCGCAGACCGGTTGATCAGCCAGCCTTGCGTTTGGCCAGTTCGTCACGGATCGCGGCACCATGTTCGTCCAGCACAGGCGGTGCCATGACCCCCAGTTCTGGCGTGCCGTCGAAATTATAGGGCGCGCGCACGGTGGTGAATTTGCCCATCTCAGCATGGTCAGCCGATACCGCAATTTGCAGATGCTTTGCCTGCGGGTCCTCCAACGCCTCATCCGCGTCGTAGGCGGGGGAATAGGGGACCTCTTCCGCTCCAAACCGTTCGCACCATTCATCGCGCGGCCGGGTCAGGAAGACGGGTGCAAGGATATCGATCAGATCATCCTGATGCTTGATCCGTTCCAGCCGTTCGGCAAAGCGCGGATCATCCAGCAATTGTTCCTGTTCCGTTGCGCGCAGCATGCCTTCCCAGAACTTGGCGGGTGATGACATGTGAAAAGCGATCCATTTGCCATCGCTGCATTCAAACGTATAGCTTTGCGATACCACCGGGCGCGAGAGTGGCCCCATCACCTCGCCCACGCTGTAATAATGGGTGAAACTGTCCAGGTTGAAATGGCACATCGCCTCCAACATGGAAATATCGAGACGGCGGCCCGTGCCGGTGCTGCCGCGTTCAATCAGCGCCGCCATGATCCCCATCGCCGCATATTGCCCGGTCATCGCATCGGCCAAGGCAGGCCCGATCACGCGCGGACTGGTGGGCGGTGTCACCAGACGCAGAAAGCCGGACGCCGCCTGCGCGACAGTATCATAGGCCGGACGGTCCCGCGCGGGGCCGGAGGTGCCAAAACCCGAAATCGCGCAATAAATCAGATCAGGGCGGATCTTGCGCAGGTCCGCTTCGCCCGCGCCCAGCTTTTCCGCGACACCGGGGCGGAAGTTCTGGATGAACACATCGGCTGTCGCGATCAGATCCTCGAACACCGCCAGATCATCAGCGTCGCGGGTATCCAGCGCGATGGACCGTTTGTTGCGGTTATAGGTCTGATAATGCGGGCTATAGAGCCCGCCCTTGAACGCGCGGAACGGATCACCTGTGCCGGGTCGCTCCACCTTGATCACATCGGCCCCTAGATCGGCCAGATGCATCGCAGCGGCAGGGCCGGTGATATAGGTGCCCATTTCGACGACGCGGATGTTTTTCAGGATCTTGACCATCTGATCAGCCTTTCTGCGCGTCTTTGCCATCATAGGAAATGGCAAGATCAGCATTGTGAGACAGGATGAACCCGATCGACCGGCGCGATTCTTCCAGCAGATGCGCGGCCAGACCACCGGCGCGGGCGACCAGAGGCACAGCCTTCAGCGCATCGACCGGCCAGCCTGCATCAAGGATCACCGCAGGGATCGCGCCGGAGACATTCACCGGCAGCGGGCGGTTGATGATCTTGGGCGCATGTTCGCCCAGCAGGCGCAGAATACCGACATAGCGGCCTGACACCTCATGTTCGTCGCAAAGCGCCAGCAGACGCAAAGCACGCGGATCGCCTTCGGAATGTTGCGGGTGGCCGAGGCCCGGCACCTTGGCGCGGCGGGCTTTCAGGGCTTCCAGCGCTGCGATCACGGCGGCCTCATCGCCTTTGCCATCTTCGTCGGCGGCGGCCCGGATTTCTTCCAGAAAACGCCCGGCGACTTCCGTCGATCCGGCGACAACTGTCCCCATCCCCAACAGACCCGCCGACATCGCGCCCTGCCACGCCTCGGGTGCCGCAGCCAATGTCATCCGCGCCGCCTGCACGCTGGGCACCAGCCCATGTTCGGCGATGGCGACCAGACAGGCATCCAGCATGGCGCGTTGTTTTGGCGCGGGCTTTTCACCCAGCACCAGAAGCCAGAAATATTCAGTAAAGTCGATCTTGCCGATCAGATCGTTACAAAGGTCATGGCCGCGCACGGTGATCGATTCCGCATCCGATGTGCAGATCGCGGTAAGGGCTTGGTCAGTCTTCCCAATTCGCATGGCTATTCCTTTTTCGCTAGGCGCATAAATTTTCTCTTGCCGTAAGATACGACATGAAATAATCTTCCGTCAACCCCGCTGTTGCGGGATGTTTTATGTCTTTGGGAGGACGCTATGGATAAGCTCAATCAATTCACCCTGACCGATGCGGTGAAGGACTCGTTCAAAACCGAGGAAGGCACGCGGTTCAAATTCCTGCTCGAATCCTTCATCG
>NZ_JBKBQY010000157.1:0-3348 GCF_046292185.1 Yoonia sp. | reverse complement strand
ACCTCTGACCGCACCCGCCCTAGCTTGGCTTCTGCAATCTCTTTTTCGACTTCGGCATGAAACCGGGGATAGGCCGCAAGGGCTTCCCGCTCTGTCTCGCCCAGCTTTCGCTTGAACTCACGCTTGGTGATGATCGCGGAAACGTCCTTGGGCACCCTGCGGCGATACTGCCAATTGCCCGCTTTTGTTCTCTCAACGTGCTTCAAAACTAGACCCATTGTGTACCCCGTGTGTGCCTTAATGTGCACCGGAAGGAACCGCAAGTGTCAGAAATTGTTGATAAAAAGGGCCTCAAAGGAGGCAAATGGAGCGGGTGAAGGGAATCGAACCCTCGTATTCAGCTTGGGAAGCTGCTGCTCTACCATTGAGCTACACCCGCGATGTCGCCGGATTAGCATCTTATGGCGTGGGTATTCAAGATAGAAACATCAGGCGCAGGATTGGGTGCAGAATGGTTCTATAACATCGATAAGACTAGCCTTTGGCTGCTAATCCATCGACGTGCGACCCTGTCGGTTTAAAATTCTGCCGCAAGGGGTAAGCCGGTAATGAGTCAGACTTCGTGGCACAATCAAACTTGGCGGGTCCCAGCCGACGATCACCTCTATCCAATACGGCTCAAATAAGTTCGTAAACCATGTTCTATATCTATTGTATTCAACGTTCTCGCGAAGAATAGAGCAACATGACGGGCGGATTCGTTGCAAAATCGTGTAGTCAGTGCCTGAAAAATGTTCAGGCAGCGTGCCCCGGTTTTGTTCATGTTTGAAGATGATTTCCAATATCTCGTCGTCAGTCAGCCTCTTGCCGATATGTTGGCATTGAAAGACGTCTGCCCGTGCGCTTTGCGAGGTGCTGTTTGCTACTTGAGCAAAGCTCTGGTTGCCAAACAGAACGACGGCCCATCCGATAGCGCATGTGCGGATGAATCCGGCTTGTAGGTCGCATCGCAAGGCTTTCGAAATTGAGCAATACAACTCACTAGGCATTTCGGTGCACCCTGATTGCAGCGTACGAGGAGTCGCAGCCCACTGACAAACAGGCTGTTACTGAAAACGCCGAATATCAAGATAAATTCTGACAAGACGAAGAAACTGCACCGCCGCGTCAAGCGCCAATCACCGCCGTCTGCGCCGGTTGCCGCCCGTGTTGTGGTTCACGTCGGGCAGGGCCACGATGCTGTTCAGGATCGGGAACGGTTCGACCGCGTTCGGGATCGCAGAGGCGTTGACGAAATGTTCCTGAAAACGCGGCTCGATGGCGGTTTCGACCTTGTGGATCTGCCGGACGATGGTTTCGATCTCGCGCCGTGCGTCGGTGTTCAGCAGGGCGATCCGCGCGCCGGTGCCTGCGGCATTGCCGGCGCTGGTCACCTTGTCCAGCGGCGCATCTGGGATCATGCCGAGCACCATCGCATGTTTGGGGCTGATATGTGCACCGAAGGCACCGGCCAGCACCACGCGGTCCACCTTGTCGACGCCGAATTTGTCCATCAGCAGCCGCGCGCCGGAATAAAGCGCCGCCTTGGCCATCTGGATTTGCCGGATATCGGTATTGGTCACGGTGATCAGCGGGCCGCCGGCCGCCGTGCCATCATAAAGCAGATAGGAATTGGTGCGCCCATCGGCAAAGCAATGGGGCGATCCGGTCTGGTCCGCCGATCCGATCAGGCCGGGGGCGTCGACGATGCCGGTCATGCGCATTTCGGCGATCACCTCGATAATGCCGGACCCGCAGATGCCGGTGACGCCGGTCTGGGCGATGGCCTCGCTGAACCCGTCCTCATCCGACCACAGATCGCTGCCGATGACCTTGAAACGCGGCAGTTTGGTGATGGGGTCGATTTCCACATGCTCAATCGCACCGGGGGCGGCGCGCTGGCCGGAACTGATCTGCGCACCTTCGAACGCGGGGCCGGTGGGCGATGAACAGGCCAGCACCTTTTCGCGGTTGCCCAGCAGGATTTCCGCATTGGTGCCGACATCGACGATCAGCACGAGATCTTCGGATTTGTCGGGGGCTTCGGACAGTGCGACCGCCGCCGCGTCGGCCCCCACATGCCCCGCGATGCAGGGCAGGATATAGACCCGCGCGGCGGGATGCAGGTTCAGGTCAAGATCGGCAGCGCGCAGGGACAGCGCGTCGGATGTGGCCAGCGCAAAGGGCGCTTGCCCCAATTCATAGGCGTCAATGCCCAGAAACAGATGGTGCATCACCGGATTGCAGACAAAGACCGCATCCATGATCAACGCACGGTCGATCCCTGCTTCCTCTGCGATCTGCACGAAAAGCGCGTTCATCCCTTCGCGCACGGCGCGGGTCATTTCGGCGGGTCCGGTCGGGTTCATCATGCCATAGCTGACGCGGCTCATCAGATCCTCGCCAAAGCGGATCTGCGGGTTCATGATCCCCGATGACGCTGTGACTTCGCCCGTGCGCAGATCGCACAGATGGGCGGCGATGGTGGTAGACCCCAGATCGACCGCCAGCCCATAGATCGTGCCGTCATAGAACCCCGGCCAGATCGCGATGATCCGTGGCGAAAACACCGCATCGCCCAGATGGATCGCAACGGTGACTTTCCAGTCGCCCTTGCGCAGCGCCTTTTGCAGGGCGCGCAAGACGCCCAGATCAGCCTCCAGCGCGGGCAGGTCCCAGTCGCGGCGCAGCGCGATCACCAGACGTTCCAGATCGCCGGACGGGTCGTGCATGTCGGGTTCCGCGACCTCGACGTAATAGAGCCGTGTTGACGGGTTCATCGTGATCTCACGAACCTCCGCCCGTTTGCGCACGACCTGTTTGTGGACCTGGCTTTCGGCAGGCACGTCGATGACGACATCGCGCTGGATCGTCGCCTGACAGCCCAGACGGCGGCCCTGTTTCAGGCCCCGGATGGTGTCATATCGTTCCTCGACGCTGTTCCAGTCGGACAGGGCATCGGGGGCGACGGTGACACCATGCTTGGAAAATTCCCCATAGGACGGCGTGATCTGGCATTTCGAACAGATTCCGCGCCCGCCACAGACGGAATCCAGATCGACCCCCAATTGCCGCGCGGCGGTCAGCACCGGGGTGCCGACAGGGAAATGCCCCCGCTTGCCCGAGGGGGTGAAGATGACGAGTGGATCGGTGGTCATGAAAGGGTGCCTGTGTTGCTTTGGTTCGAGGATAGCGCGCGGGGCGTTCGCGAGAATGTCTGGAAACGTCAACCCGTGTGATGAGAACGGTGGGTTTGGGGGAGGATATCACGGTAGGGTGCGTGCAAGCACGCACCCAACCGCAACACCACAGCCCCCCAAAGCCAGACCACCCACGGCACGGGGGCGGGGGGAAAGGCCACCCGACCCA
>NZ_JBKBQY010000156.1:0-3472 GCF_046292185.1 Yoonia sp. | reverse complement strand
CGCCGCGATGGAGATTTTGACCCAGGCCGCGCAAGACGCCGGATTAATCGAATGATCTGCGACACGCCGCAGGATTTCGCCGCAGCCCTGCCGCCCATGGGGGCGTTGGCGGGGCTGGATCTGGGCACTGTCACGATCGGTGTGGCGGTATCGGATCTGCTGCGCAGCGTGGCCACCCCGTTGCAGACGATCAAGCGCAAGAAATTCACCCTTGATGCCGCACGGCTGTTCGAAATCACCGACCACCGCAGCATCGTGGGCCTTGTGCTGGGCCTGCCGCGCAATATGGACGGCTCAGAAGGGCCGCGCTGTCAGGCCACCCGCGCCTTTGCCCGCAATCTTGAAAAGCTGACGCCGCTGCCGATCACCTTTTGGGATGAACGTCTGTCCACCGTCGCCGCCGAAAGATCGCTGCTGGAGTCGGATACGTCCCGCAAACGTCGCGCCGAACTGATCGACAACGTCGCCGCTGGTTATATCCTGCAAGGGCTGCTTGACCGATTGCAGCATCTGGAGCGGAACCGATGAGCAAACCCGACCCTTCCGATCATATCTGGCAAAGGGCCGAGATCGACAGCCCCTGCATCAAGATCTGCGTGATCCAGACTGAATCGCGCCTGTGTACAGGCTGCCTACGCACGATTGACGAGATCAGCGCCTGGTCACGGATGACGCCCGAGGCGCGGGCGGACGTGATGGCGGAATTGCCTGGGCGGCAGGGTCTGATCGCGAAACGGCGCGGGGGGCGTGCGGGGCGGGTGAAGTCGGCTGACTCATGATCCACCTTCCCGGCGGCTGAACGCCTTGAACGTCGAGTGGGTGAGGAAGAAGGCAATATGTTGGAAACTGATCGTCTTGTCCTGCGACGGCCTGAGTCCAGTGATTTTGGAGCCTTCGCCCAGATGTTCCGCGAAACGGAAGTGACGCAGCATATCGGCGGAAACCTGAGCCGCGCAGATGCCTGGGCGCGGTTTCTGCGTGACTGCGGGCATTGGGCACTGGAAGGTTTTGGGCAGTTCACCATCATCGAAAAAGTGTCCGGGGCCTATGTCGGCAAGACGGGTTTCGCGAAGTATGAACGCGATCTGGGCGCGAGGGCGGGGACAGCGGTCGAAACCTCTTGGACATTGCGGACCGGCTTTCAAGGTCTGGGATATGCGCGCGAGGCGTGCCGGGTTGCGCAAAGCTGGTATGATGACCGCGTGGGCGGCCCGACCGCCTGTCTTATTGCAGAGCGTAACACATCGTCACGGAGACTCGCCGCTCATCTTGGCTATGGCGAAGTTGACAAACTCACGCGCCCGACTGGCACTATCATTGTCCTCAGGCGCGGCTGAAACCCGATCCGGGAAGATGCCGATATCACCCTACCCCCTTGGAAACACAAAACACCTGTCCCGCCGGATCATGATCCACAGCGGCGTGCCGGGTTTCGGCAAAAACACGGACGGGACCGCAGCGCGCAAGATCGAGCCGTCGAAATCCATCCGGAATTCGACCAGTGACGATGCCCCGATGAACCGCGCCCTTTGCACCACGCCGCGCGCGGGCGTGCCGTCTTGCGGTGTGGGGTTCGGGCCGCGACCGGCGCGGTCAAAGTCGATCTTCAGATGCTGCGGGCGGATCACGATATCGACCTCGGTCCCGTCCGGCACGCCGGGGGCAAGGAACTGACCGAACGGCGTATCGGTCAAGGCACCCTGCACCTTGCCCTTGATCACGTTGATATCGCTGAAGAAACCCGCAGCCTGCAGATCCTTGGGCGCGTTGTAGATGTTATAGGGCGACCCGCGCTGCACGATCCGGCCATCGCGCATCAACGCGATTTCATCGGCCATGCGTAGCGCCTCATGCGGTTCATGCGTCACCAGCAGGACGGCGGTGCCTTCGCTTTTCAGAATTTCCAGCGTCTCGTCGCGGATATCGTCACGCAGGCGATCATCGAGGCCGGAAAACGGCTCATCCATCAGCATGATGCGTGGCTTCGGCGCCAAAGCGCGGGCCAAGGCGACGCGCTGCTGTTCACCGCCCGACAATTGATGTGGATAATCATGCAGATAGCGCAGCATGCCGACCTTTTTCAGCAGGTCGGTGACGCGCCCGTTTTCCTTGCGACCGCGCAGACCGAAGCCCACATTCTGCGCCACGGTCAGATGCGGGAACAGCGCGAAATCCTGAAACATCAGCCCGATGGACCGCGCCTCTGGCGGAACCCTGTGCACCGTGTCGCAGATCAGGTTGCCATCGACATGGATCGTGCCACTGTCCTGCATATCGACGCCCGCGATGATCCGCAGCGTGGTCGATTTGCCACAGCCTGATGGCCCCAGCAGGCAGGTCACCTGCCCCGGCATCACGTTCAGGCTGACGTCATCGACCACCCTGCGCCCGGCATAGGTCTTGACCAGATGGCTGACGGCAAGGCGGGGCGCGGACATGGGCACAATCTCTGAGTAAAACAATTGGGTATTTGCGACCTAACAATCCCGCCGCCCCGCCGCAAGGGTCAGATCGTGGCGTTGATCGCGCCGCCATCCAGCACGATATTCTGCCCCACGATAAAGCCCGCATGCTGGCTGCACAGAAACGCGCACATCGCGCCGAATTCCGCAGCCGTACCGTAACGGCGGGCGGGGATCGTCGCCTCGCGCTGCGCCTTGGCGGTGGCCATGTCGATGCCCTGTGCCTTTGATACGCCGGTATCGAGGCTGATCGCGCGGTCGGTCGCATGGATACCGGGCAGCATGTTGTTGATCGTCACGCCATGCTGCGCGACCTGCCGCGATGTCCCTGCGACATAGCCGGTCAGCCCCGCGCGCGCGGCATTGGACAGGCCCAGTTGCGGGATGGGTGATTTGACCGAACCAGAGGTGATATTGACCACCCGCCCCCAGCCACGATCAATCATGCCGGGCAACAGCGCCTTCATCAGCGCGATGGGTGCCAGCATATTGGCGTCCAGCGCCGTGATGAAATCATCCCGGTCCCAGTCGGACCACAGCCCCGGTGGCGGGCCACCGGCGTTATTGACCAAAATATCCACCGCGCCCGCAGCCTCCAGCAGGCGCGCGCGGCCGTCTTCGGTGGCGACATCGGCGGCGACGGTTGCGACCCGCACGTCGTAGGTGCTCCGGATCGCGGCGGCTGTCGCTTCCAGCGCCTCTGCCCCGCGCGCGTTCAGCACCAGATTGACGCCCGCAGCGGCCAAAGCCTCGGCGCAGCCGCGCCCCAACCCTTTGGAGGATGCGCAGACCAGCGCGGTTTTGCCCGAAATTCCAAGATCCATCTGTCGCTCTCCCATAAACAATTACCCCCATGACCTAGCATCGCAGGCTGGCCCCGGCAATCAGTTGGCTTCTTTAGGTGGGCATGTTTCGTCAACTCCTTTTTTGCCTTCATGGGATCAGCTGCGCTCGGAAGGGTTCAGGCTTCTTTTCGTGCTCGACGCCTGGCGACGTCGGCGGACAGGATG
>NZ_JBKBQY010000155.1:0-3685 GCF_046292185.1 Yoonia sp. | reverse complement strand
GTTTCGACAGCACCGGCCAGCACTTCGGCAAAGACATGATTGGTGACTGATGGTACCATGACGCCAACCGATTTGCTGGGTGCGCCCGCCAGCATCATGGGGGCGTTGTTGGGCAGATAACCTACCTCTTGCGCGGCATCTAGGATGCGGGTGCGCAGGGGTTGGCCTACAGAGATTGGATTGCGCAGGCAGCGGCTGACCGTCATCTTCGTGGTGCCGACGCGGTCCGCGATATCCTGCAAACCGGGTCGTCGCCGCTTGCGCCAAGACTCTGTGGATGTTTTCATAAGTTCTGTGGATCAATACCAAGGGCGGTAATCGCTGTGGTGATCACGGCATCCAGATCCTGTTCGACTGAGATATGCAGCACCTGTTCGCCCACAGGCTCTTCCAATTGTCTGAACTGGCTTTTGAGCATATCTTCACCGCTGAAATAATGATCGTCACGCGCCCGCATCCGGCTGCTAATAGTCTCATAACTTCCGTGCAAATAAAGGAATGTCAACGTCGGGTCTGCCGCGCGCAATTGATCGCGATACTGCCGCTTGAGCGCGGAACAGGCCAGCACCAGCTGTTTATTCCGCGTGATGAGATTGGCCAGCGCCGCCAGCCAGTCTACGCGATCAGCATCATTCAAGGGCTGACCCGATGCCATCTTTGCGACATTTGCCGCGCTATGCAGGCTGTCGGCATCAACAAAAGGCAGATCCAGCTTTGTTGCCAAAGCCTGCCCCACGGCGGTTTTCCCGCAGCCCGACACGCCCGTGACGACTACTTTCTCAACCTTGCTCATCGCATACACCAACTTTTCTGCTCTGTTTCAGTCAGGCGCGGGCCGTCTTGCGCCGCATTTGCACGACCATCGCCAGAAGCAATAACACCACGATCACAAGCCCTTTGGACAGGTTTGAAGCCAAAAGATATTCCGCCAGACTTTGACCGCGGGCATTCGCAATCAAAAGTGACCGCGAGAGGTTTGATTCAATCAGCGGTCCCAAGACAACGCCAATGATAATGGGGGCAGGCGGCACACCAACCTTTTTGAAGACTGCACCGACAATGCCAAGCGCGATGGCGATCATCACATCGAAAACGCTGTTGCGCAGCGAATAAGCCCCAAACAGCGATAGAACCAACACTGTCGGCACGATGTATTCCATCTTGACCTTAAGAATATAGGCAAAATACTTGATCCCGAAGGCACCGATCAGAGCCATGGCGACCACAGTCAGGATCATCCCGTAAAGAAAAATGAAGGCCACGTCGGGACGGGCCTGAAACAGGCTTGGCCCAAGCACGATCCCATGCACGACCAACGCCCCGGCGATGATCGCTGTGGTCGGGCTGCCTGGCACGCCAAGCGCCAACAGGGGCACCAGCGATGATCCGACCGTGGCGTTATTGGCGGCCTCTGCCGCGATGATACCTTCGACATTGCCAGTCTCAAAGGTTTCGGGCTGTTTGGAACTGCGCTTAGCTTCGGCATAGGACATGAAGACAGCAAGTGTTGTGCCGACACCGGGCAATAGGCCGACAAAATTGCCGATCACATTCGCCTTGAGCAGCAAAACCTTGTGGCGAAAAATATCACGGATTACGGCCATGCGGGTAATGGATTGTTCGACATAGCTGACCTGCTGATCCTGCCTCTTGCCAATGTTCAGGATCATCTCTGCGATGCAAAAAAGGCCCAGCACGACAGGCACAACAGAAATACCGCTGCGCAGATCCTGCTGACCAAAAGTAAACCTGTCCTGCCCTGATACTTGATCCAGCCCGATAGTTGCCAAAAACAAGCCAAACAGCACAGCAAAAGCCGCCTTGAGCAAGCTGCCCGCTAACGCGCCCACAATGATCAGCCCGGAAAGCGAGATGAAGAACATTTCTGCCGGGCCGAATTTGAGCGCGAAACTGGCCAGCGGAGGGGTGAACAAGATCAGGACCAGCACGCCAACGAAACCACCAATAGAACTGGAAAAAATTGAATAATAAAGAGCTTCTTTCGACCGGCCTTGTTGGGTCAGCGGATAGCCTTCCATTGCGGCGGGGGCGGCTACGACATCGCCTGGCACGTTGATCAGAATGGCCGTAATCGAGCCGCCATACATACAGCCCATGTAAATTCCACCTAGCAGCAGCAACCCCACCTCGGGCGGGAGCGCAAAGGTTAGCGGCAGCAAAAGAGAAATGCCGACCGCCCCATTAAGGCCCGGAATGGCACCGACGACGATGCCGATCAGCACGCCGGAAAACACCGCTGCAAGGACAGGCCAGGTCAGCAGCATTGGCAGATATGTCAGAATGTCCATGAATGCAGCCTTGGTCTAGCGCGCGGAAAGGTTCGGCGGGCGGTCAAAACCGCCCACCTTTAGGATCAGAATTGTTCGCTATTGGCCTCAATAACCTCGGCCAAAGCGGCGTTGGTTTCTGTGACTTTTGCGTTCACTTCGTCGCTTCCTAGGTATGCATAGGGCAGCGCAGCGGTTTCAAAGCGTGCGATCAGGTCTTCGTCTGTCGACATCGCGTCCAAAGCTTCTGTCAGGCGCGCACGGACATCATCAGGCAGACCCGAAGGGGCGACCATCACGCGACCGACTTCCATCACCTGATCGATGCCGAGTTCACGCAGTGTCGGCACGTCTGGAAACATCTCCATCCGCTCGGCCGATGCGAATGCCAAAGGTGCGCCGCCCGCATCGACGATTGGATCGTGGCTCATGGAAGATGTCGAGGCAAGATCGATGTGACCACCCATGATCGCGTTCATTAGCTCACCACCGCCTGCATAGCGCACGGGTGTCAACATAGCCCCAAGTTTGTCGCCAAAGGCCAGCGCGTTCAGCAGACCAAGCGATCCGCTGTCACCAACGATGACGGCACCGGGGTTTTCGTCGGCATGTGCCCGCAATTCATCCAGATTGGTGAATGCCGCACCGGGGCGGGCGAAAACGCCCATCGGGGTTGAATCGAATTGCGCCAGAAAATCCAGATCTTCTTCGGAGTTGAACGCGACCTCACGGGTGCTTTCGATCACGAAGTTATCGGGGTAGCCAAATACGCCCAGAGTATAGCCATCTGCATCCGCAGCTGCCATTTCGGCGATGCCAATTTCGCCACCGGCACCGGGCCGGTTGACGACGTTCATCTGAACGCCCAGCTCTTGTGCCAGCCGGTCGGACACCAGACGCGCCACCGTATCACCACCGCCACCGGCGCTATAGGGCACAATGATTGTAATCGGCTGTGCCGGATAATCCTGCGCCGTTGCAGCAAGCGGCAGCAGCATCGCAGCGGCCCCACCCATCAGTGTTGTCAAAAATTTCATAGTCTTCTCCTCCTTGGTAAGTCGTTCTTTGTGTTAGAGAAATGCACCTGCGGGCGCCGGCAGCCCAATAAGCTGGTCAAAAATCACATACATGACCAAGGTTGCGCCCACCGCTAGGGCAGCTGAGACGCCTACATCGTGCCAAAGCTGAATGGCACCCGTCGAGACGTAGCGGTGCCACAGGTAAATGGTGAAGATGAGCAGTGGCGAGGTCACGTAAAAGCCGAAGGCATATAGAGCAGCCGCGGCCAGGATAAGGATAGCGGCCGGTATGCCAATGCTGCGTATCCATGCAACAGGCATGGCTTCCGATTGCCCCCGTATTCCTGAAATGATGGCAACTGCCACGATCCCCGCACC
>NZ_JBKBQY010000154.1:0-3754 GCF_046292185.1 Yoonia sp. | reverse complement strand
CTCTGCGCGATAGCTGGGACGGTCCTTTGGTGGTCAAAGGCGTCGGACGCCCCGACGACGCCGCGCGCCTGACCGATGAAGGTGCCGATGCAATCTGGGTCAGCACCCATGCCGGTCGCCAAGTTGATGGCGGTCCTGCCAGTATCGAAATCCTCCCCGCGATCCGGGCCGCGACCACCTTGCCTGTTATCTTTGATAGCGGCGTCGAAGGTGGATTGGATGTGCTGCGCGCCATCGCGCTCGGCGCGGATTTCGTGATGCTGGGCCGTGCGTTTCATTACGGACTGGCAGCAATGGGTGAACCGGGCGCGGCGCATGTGCTTGATATCCTGCGGCAGGATATGATCAGCAATATGGGTCAATTGGGCGCGCGCAACCTGCGCGATCTGTCCACTTGCCTGCGCGCGCCGCAGCAATCGT
Source organism: Yoonia sp. (assembly GCF_046292185.1). GTDB lineage: Bacteria > Pseudomonadota > Alphaproteobacteria > Rhodobacterales > Rhodobacteraceae > Yoonia. The sequence goes on along the minus strand of NZ_JBKBQY010000154.1, from coordinate 3,334 downwards.
TATAGACGATCCCGAATTTGCTGCTTACCAATGCTGCAACTGCGAAAGGAACCATTATGACCGATTTCAAAAAGATCCTGATTGCCAACCGCGGCGAGATTGCGATCCGCATCATGCGCGCCGCCAACGAGATGGGCAAGAAAACCGTCGCCGTGTTCGCCGAGGAAGACAAGCTGGGCCTGCACCGTTTCAAGGCGGACGAGGCGTACCGGATCGGTGAAGGCATGGGGCCTGTCGCGGCTTATCTCTCGATCGAGGAAATCATCCGGGTAGCGAAAATGTCCGGCGCGGATGCGATCCACCCCGGCTATGGCCTGCTGTCAGAAAACCCCGATTTCGTGGATGCCTGCACCGCGAACGGCATCACCTTCATCGGACCCAAGGCCGAAACCATGCGCCAATTGGGTGACAAGGCCAGCGCCCGCCGCGTCGCGATGGAGGCTGGCGTGCCCGTCATCCCCGCCACCGAAGTGCTGGGCGACGATATGGACGCGATCCGCAAGGAAGCAGCCGAGGTTGGCTATCCACTGATGCTCAAGGCCTCATGGGGCGGCGGCGGGCGCGGGATGCGTCCGATCATGAATGAAAAGGAACTGGAAGAAAAAGTGCGCGAAGGCCGGCGCGAGGCCGAAGCCGCATTTGGCAATGGCGAAGGTTATCTGGAAAAGATGATCATGCGCGCCCGCCATGTCGAGGTGCAGATCCTGGGCGACAGCCACGGTCAGATCTATCACCTTTGGGAACGCGATTGTTCGGTCCAGCGCCGCAATCAAAAGGTCGTGGAACGCGCCCCCGCCCCCTATCTGTCCGACACCCAGCGCGAACAGATTTGCAATTTGGGCAAGAAAATCTGCGCTCATGTCAATTACGAATGCGCAGGCACGGTCGAATTCCTGATGGATATGGACAATGGCGAGTTCTACTTCATCGAAGTGAACCCGCGTGTGCAGGTCGAACATACCGTCACCGAGGAAGTCACAGGCATCGACATTGTGCGTGCGCAAATCCTGATCGCCGAAGGCAAATCCATTGTCGAGGCGACAGGCTGCGCCTCGCAATATGACGTCAAACTCGACGGTCACGCGTTGCAATGCCGGGTCACGACAGAAGACCCGCAGAACAATTTCATCCCCGATTACGGACGCATCCAGATGTATCGCTCGGCGACCGGGCCGGGCATCCGGCTTGACGGCGGCACCGCCTATTCGGGTGCCGTGATCACGCGCTATTATGACAGCCTGCTGACCAAAGTCACAGCGCGCGCGCCCACACCGGAAATGGCGATTGCGCGGATGGACCGCGCCTTGCGCGAATTCCGCATCCGGGGCGTTTCCACCAATATCGCGTTTGTCGAGAACCTGCTGAAGCACCCGACCTTTCTGAACAACGAATACCACACCAAATTCATTGACGAGACGCCGGAGCTGTTCAATTTCACCAAACGCCGCGACCGGGCGACGAAGATCCTGACCTATATCGCCGATATCACCGTGAACGGGCATCCTGAAACCGCAGGCCGGCCGCGCCCTGCGGCCGATATCCGCCTGCCGCACCCACCGGTGAAACCGACCAGCAACCTGACGCCCGGCACTCGCAATATCCTTGAGGACCGGGGGCCAGCGGCAGTGGCGCAATGGATGCTAGACCAGCCACAGGTACTGATCACCGACACGACGATGCGCGACGGACACCAATCCTTGCTGGCAACACGGATGCGGTCCATCGACATGATCAACGCAGCCCCTGCCTATGCCGCCAAGATGCACGGGCTGTTCAGTGTCGAATGCTGGGGCGGCGCGACCTTTGACGTGGCCTACCGTTTCTTGCAGGAATGCCCTTGGCAACGCCTGCGCGATATCCGCGCGGTGATGCCCAATATCATGACGCAGATGTTGCTGCGCGCCTCCAATGGGGTGGGATACACAAATTACCCCGACAATGTGGTGCAAAGCTTCGTCGCGCAGGCCGCCACATCCGGTGTCGATGTGTTCCGGGTGTTCGACAGTCTGAACTGGGTCGAAAACATGCGCGTCGCGATGGATGCCGTGATCGCGGCGAACAAGGTCTGCGAAGGCACGATTTGCTATACCGGCGACCTGCTCGACCCCGCGCGCAGCAAATATGACCTGAAATATTACATCGGCATGGCCAAGGATCTGGAAGCCGCAGGCGCGCATGTGCTGGGCCTGAAAGACATGGCTGGCCTGTTGAAACCCGCCGCCGCGACCGTCCTGATCAAGGCGCTAAAGGATGAAATCGGTCTGCCAATCCATTTCCACACGCATGACACATCAGGTGCGGCGATTGCCACGGTGCTGGCCGCGGCTGCGGCGGGCGTCGATTGCGTCGATGCGGCGATGGATGCTTTGTCCGGCAATACATCGCAGCCGACCCTGGGATCGATTGTCGAAGCGTTGCGCGGCACGGATCGTGACACTGGCCTTGATATCGCGGCGATCCGCGAGATCAGCAATTACTGGGAACAGGTGCGTGCGCATTACACCGCCTTCGAAAGCGGGCTGCAGGCCCCCGCTTCCGAAGTCTACCTGCACGAAATGCCCGGTGGACAATTTACCAACCTCAAGGCGCAAGCACGCTCGCTTGGGCTCGAAGAACGCTGGCACGAGGTGGCCCAGACCTATGCCGATGTGAACCAGATGTTCGGTGATATCGTTAAGGTGACGCCGTCGTCCAAGGTCGTGGGTGACATGGCGCTTATGATGGTCAGTCAGGGGCTGACCCGCCAGCAGGTGGAAGATCCCAAGGTGGATGTCTCTTTCCCCGACAGCGTGATCGACATGATGCGCGGCAATCTGGGGCAACCGCCGGGCGGCTGGCCTGCGGCGTTGCAAAAAAAGATTCTCAAAGGCGAAAAGCCCCAGACCGAACGCCCCGGCAAATCCTTGCCGCCGGTTGATCTGGCGAAGACGAAAAAGGAGCTGGCGGCGAAATTCGAGGATGTCATCATCGATGACGAAGACCTCAATGGCTATCTGATGTATCCCAAGGTGTTCACCGATTACACCGCCCGCCATGAAATCTATGGGCCCGTCCGCACGCTGCCGACCCGCACGTTTTTCTATGGTATGGAACCGGGCGAGGAAATCGCCGCAGAAATCGACCCCGGCAAGACGCTCGAAATCCGCATGCAGGCTGTCGCCGACATGAACGAGGATGGCGAAGTCAAAGTGTTTTTTGAACTCAACGGCCAGCCGCGCACGATCCGGGTTATGAACCGGTTGGCTTCTGCCGACAAGGTGCAGCGGCCCAAGGCGGAGAACGGTAACGCAGATCACATCGGCGCTCCGATGCCCGGCGTGGTCGCCAGCGTCGC
>NZ_JBKBQY010000153.1:0-3787 GCF_046292185.1 Yoonia sp. | reverse complement strand
GGCGAGCTGTCAAGGCTGCGCAGATAGCCATGGATCACGTCATATCCGTTGGGGGCAGTGTCAGTCATGCGGCGCGGTCTTTGATTCTATTCTTGCTGCAATGGTAACGCAGCGGGGACAAGAGGAAAGGCATCCACTGTTTCTGTGGATAAGTCAGTGGATGATCTGCGGGTATCAGGAATTTATCCTTGTTTCAGGCCCACTTCGTCGCTTTGCCTAAAAATTAAGCAGTTTCTTATTCCTTTGTTTTTCAACGATATTTTTATTAATTACATCTTAACGCGTTGAAAAACAGAGGCTTTATGACAGTTCCGTGAACGCTGGCCAGCGCGGTGCGTAACTTTTGCGGCCGGTTATTCCACGCCCAGCACATCAGGCGTTTCCCAGCCCAGATGTTGGCCGCCATCCACAGCCAGCATTTGCCCGGTCACCGCCGGCGCATCAAGGAAATATCCCAGTGCTGCGCAAATATCTGCAGGGTTTGCGCCCCTTTGCAAAACCGTCGCGGCGCGTTGTCGGGCAAAGTGATCCGCCGATTGCCGCGCCCCCTGCAGGGTCGGGCCGGGGCCAACGGCATTGACCCTGATATCCGGCGCCAGCGCCTGTGCCGTCGTCTGCGTCATCGCCCACAGGCCCATCTTGGCAATCGTATAGGTCATGAATTCCGGTGTCAGCTTTTGCACCCGCTGGTCGATCATGTTCACGATCAGCGCTTGCGCAACAGGTTCACCCATGCTGTCTGTCTGGGCCTTGGGCGTTTGCACCGCAAAGGCTTGGGTCAGCACGAACGGCGCGCGCAGGTTCGATCCGATATGGCGGGTCCAACTGGCTTTGGTCGCAGAATGGATCGTGTCATACTCAAAAATAGACGCATTATTGACCAGACAGGTCAGCGGCCCGCCCAATGCCGCGCTGGCACGCCCGACCAATGCGCCCGTTGCATCCTCATCCAGCAGGTCAGCCTGGAGCGCGACAGCCTGCCGCCCCATCGCGCGCAGTTGTTTCACCGTATCCTGCGCGCCCGCCAGTGACCTCGCATAATGCACCGCGACGTCATAACCCCGCTCGCCCAGATACAGCGCCATCGCCTGCCCCAACCGCGCGCCCGCACCTGTGACCAACGCCTTCATGGGCGGCCCTTTTCACAAACGCAGGGCCCTTTGCCGATGCGGAACCGTTGGCATTTGGGGCATTTGGCATTGGCGAGCATCTTCTGCCCCGGAAACCGCCATTTGCCGAAAATACCCAGCACGATCATGAAGGCCAGAAACAGAAAGACCGATTTGACGATCATAGACCAAACCGCGCAAAAGCGGCGCGTTCTTCGATCCCGGCCACGGCATCATCGACGATCTGCGCACCAAAGCGCGACAGGATCGACTTTTTCTGCCCATAGCGGCGAAACCGGACCTTGTCGCCAAAGCGCGCCTTCATCACCGGCACCAGATGGCCGATCCCGTCAACCAGCCCGACGTCGATGCCTTTCTGGCCGATGTAGACCTCGCCCGTGAACAGATCCGGATCGTCGGACAGTTTTGGTCCGCGCCGGGATTTGACATAGGCAATAAAGGTGGCGTGCAGGTCTCCCAGCCAGCCTTTGAGCTTTTTCACATCCTCTGGCTTTTCGGGTTTGAACGGGTCCATCAGACTTTTGGATTTGCCAGCCGTATGCACCCGCCGTTCGATCCCGAGCTTATCAATCGCCTGATGCGCGCCGAAATTGGCGCTGATCACCCCGATCGAACCCGTCAGCGAACAGGAATCAATAAAGATTTCATCGGCAGCACAAGCTAGCCAATAACCGCCCGATGCCGCCACATCCTCGACAAAGGCAAAGACCGGCACCTTCTTTTCATCCGCCAGCCGCCGGATGTGCGCAGCGATCAGCGATGATTGCACGGGCGACCCGCCCGGACAGTTGATTTCCAGCGCCACAGCGGCAGGTTTACCCTTGCTGAACGCCTTGGCGATGACCGGGCCAAGGCCGGGGCTGTCAAGGCCACGCCCGGAATTGGCAATCGCGCCCTGCAGGCGGATCACGGCGACGAAAGGGGGCGACTTCACGAAGGGGATTTTTATCATAGGCACATACTTAAACCGTTCCGCGCGCCCCGCAAGGTCATTGCCGGATGCGCCAGCCGGTGCGGAAAATCCAGCCGATGAAACCAAGGCAAAGTGCCGTGAACAACGCAATCGCCATCAGTGACACCCCGATGCTGACATCCGCCACACCAAAGAACGACCAGCGGAAACCGCTGATCAGATAGACCACCGGATTGAACAGGGTGATCGTCTGCCAGACGGGCGGCAGCATGGTGATTGAATAAAACGACCCGCCAAGAAACACCAAGGGCGTAATCACCAACAGCGGGATCAGCTGCAATTGTTCGAAATTCCCCGCCCAGATGCCGATGATGAACCCAAGCAGCGAAAAGCTGATACAGGTCAGCACGAGCAGGGCAATCATCGCAAACGGATGCGCGATCTGGATATCGATAAAGAAAAACGCCGTGGCAAGGATGATCAACCCGATGAACAAGGCCTTGGTCGCCGCCGCGCCCACATAACCGGCCACGATTTCCAGAAAACTGACGGGCGCGGACAAAAGTTCATAAATCGTCCCGGTGAATTTCGGAAAATATATCCCGAAACTCGCGTTCGTGGTCGCCTGGGTCATCACCGACAGCATGATCAGTCCGGGCACGATAAAGGCACCATACCCCACCCCTTCGACCTGATCGATCCGGCTGCCGATGGCGGCGCCAAAGACGACAAAGTAAAGCGATGTCGACAGCACCGGCGATACCAGCGACTGCATGATCGTGCGCCAGAACCGCGCCATTTCGTGCATGTAAATCGTTTTGACTGCGTTCAGGTTCATACGTCTTCCTTCACCAATCCGACAAAGATGTCTTCTAGGCTGCTTTGTTGGGTCTGCAGATCTTTCATCTGCAAACCGGCATTTTGCAGATCGTTCAGCAAGGTGGTGATGCCGGTACGCGGCCCCTTGGTGTCATAGGTATAGGTCAGGCTGCGGCCATCGGGCGCGCGCTGCAGCTCATATTCCGCCAAGGCAGCGGGAATATTGGGCGTCGGGACCGCCAGATCGATGCGCAATTGTTTCTGGCCCATTTGCGCCATCAATTCGGCCTTGTTCTGGATCAGCAGTATCTGACCATTGGCGATGATCCCGACACGGTCTGCAATCGCCTCTGCCTCTTCGATGTAATGCGTCGTCAGGATGATCGTGACGCCCGATGCTTTCAGCCGCGCCACCACATCCCACATGTCCTTGCGCAATTCGACATCGACGCCGGCGCTGGGTTCGTCCAGAAACAGCACGCGCGGTTCATGGGCCAGCGCCTTGGCGATCAGCACGCGGCGTTTCATACCGCCCGACAGCGTGATCACCTTGTTGTGGCGCTTATCGGCAAGCGAAAGCTGCGCCAGAATATCGTTGATCTTTGCGTCATCACGCGGCTTCCCAAACAGCCCGCGCGAAAAGCTGACAGTGCTGAACACCGTCTCGAACGGTTCCAGCGTGATCTCTTGCGGGACCAGCCCGATCATCGACCGTGTTTCGCGAAACTCTGTCTGGGTGTCGAAACCACCGACAGTCACCGTGCCGGATGTCGGCGTGACGATCCCGCAGATGGTGGAAATCAGTGTGGTCTTGCCCGCGCCATTGGGGCCAAGCAGGGCCAAAATCTCGCCCTCTTCAATCTCCAGATTGACGGATTTGAGCGCCTCAAACCCGCCTTCATAGGCTTTGCGCAGGTTTTTGACG
>NZ_JBKBQY010000152.1:0-3813 GCF_046292185.1 Yoonia sp. | reverse complement strand
CACATGACTTCATCCAAAATCAGCAACACGCCGTGGCGGTCGCAAATCTGCCGGATACGTTTGAGGTAACCGGGCACGGCAGGCACTGCGCCCATCGTGGCACCGACCACGGGTTCAGCGATAAAAGCCATCACCGTTTCGGGGCCAAGGCGCTGGATTTCCGCCTCCAGCTCATCCGCGACGCGCAGCCCGTAGGCTTCCGGCGTTTCACCATCCTGCCGGTCGCGATATTCATAGCAGGGCGCGATATGGCTGGTGTCCGCCAGCAAAGGCGCGAATTGCGCGCGCCGCCACGCGTTGCCCCCAGCGGCCAGCGCGCCCAGAGTGTTGCCATGATAACTTTGCCGCCGCGCGATGACCCGGTGCCGGTCCGGCTGACCAATTTCCATGAAATACTGGCGGGCGAGTTTCAGCGCCGCCTCCACCGCCTCTGACCCGCCAGAGACGAGATAGACCCGGTCCAGACCGGCAGGCGCCTCCGCGGTCAGCAGATCGGCAAGGTCTTCGGCCACTTGCGTGGTAAAAAACCCGGTATGGGCAAAGGCAATCCGGTCCAGTTGGTCATGCAGGGCGGCGCGCACCCCTGCGTCGGAATGACCAAGGCAGGATACGGCGGCACCGCCCGACCCATCCAGATAGCGCTTACCAGCAGCGTCAATGATGTAGCACCCGTCACCAGCCACGGCATGTGCAAGCTGGCCCTTGGTCGCGCGGCCAAAGATGTGGTTGGACAAAGGCTTAGCTCCTCACGACATAAACCGAACAGCGGGCGTGCCGGACCACGCGCGCTGCATTCGGGCCAAGCAGATAGTCGCGGAACACCGGGCGATGCGACCCCATGACTATCACATCAACCGACAATTTTTCCGCAGCACGCAGAATTTCGTCATAGATCGTGCCGTGCAGGATATGCGGATGCACATCAACGCTGTCGGGCACATGATCGTTGATCCAATCGGTCAGGGCCTTGCCAAAGGCAGAGATTGCTTCTTTTTCGTAGTTCTTTTTGAAATAGCCGCTGACTTGCGCCAGCCCGAAATCGGGCAGGACGCTGACGACATGCAGAATGCCGTCTTCACCAACCATCAACAAGGCCTCGCGCAGGGCGGCTTGCCAGCTGACGTCGTCGGTCAGGTCGATGGGCATCAGGATCGATCTGGGCATGGTGGTAATCCTTAGAATGCGGGTTTGGTCTGTCTGCGGCGCTGGAACAGGATCACAAGACCCAGAAGCAGAAAGGCGGGAAGGTAGAAGATTTCCGCAGGCATCCTGTCGCGCGGAACTTCGACGCGGGCAATTTCGACCATGTCATTGCCGTAGAAATCGAAACTGCGCAAAGACTCGGCAAAGGTGCTGCCGGGCATCGGTTCTTCCATCATCATATATTCGCCCTCAGGCAGCAGGAACAGGCCAGTATTCGCAAGCCTTTGCGCTGGCGGCGTGTCGTCGATATCGATCCGCAAGGTCGTGGTGCGGATATTGCCGGTCGCGAAATCGGGACCGGAGACGACGAAGCGCAGGAAATCGCCTTGTTCGGTTTCTTCGAGCACGGTTTCGAAACTGGTGCCGGGCAGGTTTTCAAACTGCGGCTGCACCCGGTCGAGCCAGAAATTCGGCACGAAGAGCGTGAAGGCCACCAGCAGCAGTGCGGCCGATTCCCACAGCCGCGAGCGCGCGAAGAAATAGCCCTGGGTCGCGGCGGCAAACAGCAGCATCGCAAAGGTCGCCACGACAAATATCTGCAACGCGATCAGTATGCCGGTCGTTGTCCCCAGATCGACGCCGAACAGGATCAGCGTCGGGTTGTAGACAAACAGAAACGGCAGCGCAACGGTGCGCAGGCTATAGAAAAACGCGGTGAAACCGGTCTTGATCGGATCACCCCCCGACACCGCAGCTGCGGCGAAACTGGCCAAGCCGACAGGCGGCGTCACATCCGCCATGATCCCAAAATAGAACACGAACAAATGCGCCGCGATCAACGGAATGATCAGCCCCTGATCTGCGCCAAGGCTGACCACAACACCGGCCATCAAGGAGGACACGACAATATAATTCGCCGTCGTCGGCAGCCCGAGGCCAAGGACCAGTGAAAACACCCCAACCAGCAGCAGCATGATGAACAGATTGCCGCCTGACAGCATTTCGACCAGCCCGGCCAGTTCGGTACCAATCGGCGTGCGTGTGACTGTCGCCACTATGATACCGGCGGCACCGGTGGCCACGGCGATGCCGATCATGTTCCGCGCCCCGGCGATCATGCCTTCGATCAGGTCATCAAAACCGGCGCGGAACTGGCCGATCAAATCACTTTCGCCGCGCATCAGCGCCTTGATCGGCTTTTGTGTCAGCAGGATCGCGAACATCACCATGACAGCATAGAAGGCAGATTTCGCCGGGGATTGCCGTTCCACCATCAGGAACCAGACCAGAACGATGATCGGCAGCAGGTAATGCAGGCCGGTTGGCACCACCTCGCCCATCACGGGCAGTTTGATCTGCTTGGCGTTAGGGTCGTCGATTTCCAGTTCCGGCTTTTTGGACGCCACAGAAAGCGCTGCAATATATAGCCCGGCCACAGCCGCGAAAATCACCCATGGTGCGATCCCGGGTGCGACACTGCGCAAAAGGTTCACAAGCCAGATGACGGCATAGAAAACCACGCCCGCGATGGCGAAACCGATGAAGACTTTCAACAGCATCGACAAAAGGCTGCCACCTTCGCCTAGCGCGGGCATGTCCTTTTTCAAAGCTTCCAGATGCACGATATAGACCAGCGCGATATAGCTGATGATCGCGGGGATGAAGGCGTGCTTGATCACCTCCAGATAGGAAATTCCGATGAATTCGACCATCAGGAACGCCGCCGCACCCATGACCGGCGGCATGATCTGGCCGTTGACGGATGACGACACCTCGACCGCGCCCGCCTTTTCGCTGGAAAAGCCAACGCGTTTCATCAGCGGGATGGTGAATGTACCGGTGGTAACAACATTGGCGATGGATGACCCGGAGATCAGACCGGTCGCAGCGGAACCGACGACCGCCGCCTTGGCAGGGCCGCCGCGCAGATGTCCCAGCCCGGCAAAGGCCATCTTGATAAAATAATTGCCTGCCCCCGCCTTATCCAGCAAGGACCCGAACAGCACGAACAGAAACACAAAAGACGTAGAAACACCCAAGGGGATGCCGAACACGCCCTCAGTCGACAGCCATTGCGTGTTGATGATGGATGTGAATGTGCGCCCGTTATGAGCAATCAGATCGGGGATCAGCCAGCCTTGGCCGAAATAGCTGTAGGCAAGGAAAATGCTGGCGACGACCGTCAGCGCCGGGCCAAGCGAGCGGCGGCTTGCCTCCAGCAGGGTCAGAACGCCGACGAGGCCGACCCAGAACTGCGTGTCGGTCGGCAAGCCGGACCGTGCGGTGCCCGCCAATTCCCGCGAGAACCAGAAAACATACAGCGCCGAACCGGCACCGAGAATGGCAAGCGCCCAGTCATATAGCGGGATATGATCACGCGGCGATGTCTTGGCCGCCGGATAGGCCAGAAAGGCCAACGCCAAGGCCAACGCCAGATGCATCGGGCGGGTCTGGTCAGAACCGAGGATTTTGACAAAAGGCAATTGGCCGAACCAGAATTGCGGTTCCGCGATCCAGACCTGAAAAAAGGCCCAGAACAAGGCCAACCCGGCGATCAACAGCGCCACGGCCCGGTTGCGGGGGTTGCGCGCACCACTGTCAGTGGAGGCAACCAGATCCTGCAATTCTTCGTCTGAAAAACCGCGCCGATCCTTGGCCTCTGTGTCATTG
>NZ_JBKBQY010000151.1:0-3891 GCF_046292185.1 Yoonia sp. | reverse complement strand
AATCTTTGATGACGACGATGATCCCGACCCTTGCTGCTGCCCTGTCCGCCCAAGGCTATACCGACCTCACGCCTGTGCAGGTGGCCGTGACAGATGCAGCGCTTGCCGATCAGGATCTGCTCGTTTCCGCACAGACCGGTTCCGGCAAGACGGTGGGCTTTGGTCTGGCCATCGGCCCGACGATCCTGCCCGAAGACGGCTTGTTCGGCCCCGCCGGTCGCCCGCTGGCATTGGTCATCGCACCGACCCGCGAACTGGCCTTGCAGGTCAAACGCGAATTGCAATGGCTCTATGCGGGCACCGGGGCGACATTGGCGTCCTGCGTCGGCGGTATGGATTTCCGCGATGAGAAACGCGCGCTGGAACGCGGCGCGCAGATCGTTGTCGCGACACCGGGGCGCCTGCGCGACCACATCATGCGCAACACGATTGATCTGTCCGATATCAAGGCAGTCATTCTTGATGAAGCCGATGAAATGCTGGACCTTGGGTTCCGCGAGGATCTTGAATTCATCCTTGATCAGGCCCCGCCCAGCCGCCGCACCTTGATGTTTTCGGCCACTGTGCCTGCCGCCATCGCGAAACTGGCGCAATCGTATCAGAAAAATGCCGTGCGCGTCGCCACGGCCAGCAAGGAAGGCCAGCACAGCGATATCGAATATCGCGCGCTGACCGTTGCGAACCATGATATCGACGCAGCCATCATCAACGTCTTGCGGTTTTACGCCGCCCCCAATGCCATCGTTTTCGCCAATACCCGCGCCATGGTCACACGGCTGACCACACGGCTGGCCAATCGCGGTTTTGCGACTGTGGCACTGTCGGGCGAGCTGAGCCAGACCGAACGCACCCATGCATTGCAAGCCATGCGCGACGGGCGTGCGCAGGTCTGTGTGGCGACAGATGTAGCTGCGCGTGGGATCGACCTGCCCAATCTGGAACTGGTGATCCACGCCGAATTGCCGACCAATGCCGAAACCCTGCTGCACCGGTCTGGCCGCACGGGTCGTGCGGGTCGCAAGGGCATTTCCGCAATGATCGTGCCGGCCAAGATGAAACGTCGCGCGCAGAACCTGCTGACCTGGGGCAAGCTGGAGGCGACCTGGGCCCTGCCGCCCACCGCCGATGAAGTCACGGCAAAGGACGAAGAACGCCTGCTGAACGATCCGGTCTGGTCGGAAACATTCACCGACAGCGAACGCGAATTCGCCGCGCGTCTGCTGGAACAGCACGCGCCGGAACAGATCGCTGCGGCCTATCTGCGGATCTATGCGGGCAAGACCTCTGCCCCCGAAGAACTGAGCGAATACAAGGACGGCCCTGTCACCAAGGACCGCGACGGCAAGGAACGCGCGCCGCGCGATCATAAATCATTCGGCCCCTCGCGCTGGTTCCGCGTCGATGTGGGCCGCGACGGCAAGGCAGAGGCGCGTTGGCTGCTGCCGATGATCTGCAAGGCCGGTGGCATCACGAAGACGGAAATCGGCGCGATCCGTATCCAGCCGAACGAAACCTTTGTCGAAATCTCCGAACCCGCCGTGGCCGGTTTCCTTGCTGCGATTGGCCCCGATATGGTGCTGGAAAATCAGGCGAAACTGTCCAAGATGGATGGCGCGCCACAGATCGGCGAACGCGGGCCGCGCGCCACGAAACGTGATTACGACAGCGACACGCCGAAACCGCGCCGCCACGCGCCGCGCGATCAGGATGCGCCACCGCCATCGGCACAGGCAGATGTCGTCGCGATCCAGCCGATCCCCGGTGCGGCAGATGACAAGCCGCGCAAACCGCGCCAGAAACCCGAACGGCGCGATCACGGCGATGCTTTGGTGCCCTATGGCGCGAAACCCGCCTATAAAGGCAAATCCGACAGCAAGCCGCCCTATAAGGGCAAGTCGGAGTACAAGGGCAAATCCGAAGGCAAACCGCCCTATAAGGCGAAATCCGAAGGCGCGCATTACAAAGGCAAATCCGACGACAAGAAACCCGGCGGTTTCGCCCGCCCCGGCAAACCCGGTGGCAAGCCTGCCTATGGCAAGCCCGGTTTTGCCAAGCCTGACGGCAAGCCTAAGGCCAGCGCCAATGACACGTCCAAGCGGTTCGTCCCGCCGGGCGGCACCGCCAAGCCGCGCAAACCGGCTGGCAAAGGCCCCGGCGCGCCCAAGCGCGGCAAAAGCTGACGTCACAAAATTGTCACGGGAATCGTGACGCGAATCAAACGGGCTGGCTTGCAGGGCCAGTCCGGCTGTATTATCGGCCCCACGAGCAGCAATTCAGGACCATATCAAATGGCGTCTTCCCAACCCAAACCGACCCCGCAGCACGCGCAGCCGGGTCAAAGCACAGCCAAGGCCCAGCCCGCCCCGATGCAGGTGCCGGCAAAACCGCTTTTTACTGATCTGGCCTCTATCTAGGCTGGATTTTGCGCCGCCAGCGGGTAATCTGCCCGCATGGCTGCACTTGAGACAATCCGCAATATCGGCCCTGCCTTTGCGGGATCGTTGCGCGCCGTGGGCATTTCCACGGCAGAAGACCTGCATGATATCGGCGCGGATGCCGCCTATGCCAGGCTGCTGGAAAGCGGCAGCAGACCCCATTTCATCAGCTATTATGTGTTGCATATGGCGCTGCAAGGTCGCCCTTGGAACGATTGCAAAGGTGCGGAAAAAGACGCGCTGCGGGTGACGTTCGATGCGCTGAAGGCCCGCCATGTCGATAGCGACAGATCGGCGCTGGAACAGATCCTGAACCGGATCGGTGTGGTTCCGGCACAAAAAAAGCCGCCCGCGTGATGCGGACGGCCCGGTAGGGTGGATATCAATCCAGCTTAACCGACGAGTTCGAGACCCGAAAAGAAGAATGCGATCTCTTCTGCTGCTGTTTCCGGCGCATCGGACCCATGGACCGAGTTTTCACCGATCGACAGCGCGAATTCCTTGCGGATCGTGCCATCTGCCGCATCAGCGGGGTTGGTGGCACCCATGACTTCGCGGTTTTTCGCGATGGCGTCTTCGCCTTCCAGCACCTGCACGACGATGGGTTCGGACACCATGAATTCACACAGCTCGCCAAAGAATGGCCGGTCCTTGTGGACGCCGTAGAATTGCTGCGCCTGCGCGAGTGTGAGCTGAATGCGCTTGGACGCGACGATGCGCAGCCCGGCTTCTTCGAATTTCGCAACGATTGCGCCGGTCAGGTTACGCTTGGTCGCGTCGGGCTTGATGATGGAAAATGTACGCTGGATCGCCATAATTATGGGTCTTTCACTGTTTGGGTTGAACTGGCGCTGCCCTAACATGCGCCATCCCGCGTGAAAAGGCCCGCCAGCACCCCTGAACCCCATTTCCACCGATTGACCCCGCGCCCGCGATGGGGCAAGGCAAGCGCATGTTGAAAATATCAGACCTTACCTATTCCGTCGAAGGCCGCACGCTGGTCGAAAACGCCACTGTCACCATCCCCACCGGCCATAAGGTCGGGCTTGTGGGGCGCAACGGGTCTGGCAAGACGACCCTGTTCCGGATCATCCGAGGCGAAATGGTGCTGGATACCGGAAATGTCAGCATTCCCAAAGGCTGGAAAATCGGCGGTGTCAGCCAAGAGGTGCCGGGCAACGAGGTATCGCTGATCGATACCGTGCTGCGCGCCGATCAGGAACGCGAGGCTTTGTTGGCCGAGGCGGAAACCGTCACCGACCCCGACCGCATCGCCGAGGTGCAGACGCGTCTGGCCGATATCGACGCCTGGTCCGCCGAGGCGCGGGCGGCGACAATCCTGAAAGGTCTGGGGTTCACCCATGAAGAACAGCAACAGCCCTGTTCGGCGTTTTCCGGCGGCTGGCGGATGCGCGTGGCGCTGGCGGCGGTGCTGTTCAGCGAACCCGATCTGTTG
>NZ_JBKBQY010000150.1:0-4179 GCF_046292185.1 Yoonia sp. | reverse complement strand
GGTTTTGATGCCCATCTTGCGGGCGGTCTTGATCACGCGGCAGGCGATTTCACCACGGTTGGCGATCAGTATCTTCTTGAACATCAGACTTTCCCCCCAGAACGCAAAAACGCCGCCGGGGCGAAACCCCGACGGCGGTGATACTGACCAAACGCGCCGAAAGGCGCGGATGATTTAGCGTGTGGTTGGGCGGCAAACGCCCACGTCGTCGCAGAACACGCCTGCGGCAGCACCGGCCAGCATGGTGCCAGCACGATCAGTGCCCAGCACTTCAGCAGCGACCAGACCGCCACCGGCACCCGCGATAGCGCGTTCAGTGTCGCTTTCCAGACAAGCGGACAGACCAAAAGCTGCGACAGCAGCGAGGATGATTGATTTCGTGTGCATGGTTTTTCACCTTTATTTTGTTTCGTGACTGTAGCCCCAGAATCGGCGCTAATGCCCTTAAACTCAATAGTCGATTTACGGTGATATCCAATAGCAGTCGGATTTCCGCCCATCTGACGCAACATATAGTGGCCCATCAGTCCGACAATCCGGGAATATCAGGAAAGCTCTGGCGCGCGACGCGCACGTCGATGCGCAGCATCGCCTCGTAACTCGCCGGATCGAACGGGTCCTCGGCGGGGATCACTTCGCGTCCGAACAACCAGCTGAGCCGACCCGCATCCAGATTGCCGCGCACAAAGGGTTCTTCGCCGAATGCCTCCCACAGGGCCTGCATGAAACCGGCATCGGCGCGTTTATCGGCAGGGCGGCGGTCGGGATAACGCACGCGCACCGTCAGGGGCGTCGCCCCGTCCTTGTTCGCGCGGCGCAGCACGAATTGAAAATCCGTTCCCGGCAGGCGGCCCGGAAAGCCGCGGTGTTTGTCCATATATGGCAGTGCCATCAGTCTGACCTTTGTATCACAGAGGAATATTGTCGTGCTTTTTCCACGGCATCACGGCCTTTTTGGACCGCAGCGAGGCAAAAGCCCGGCACACGCGTTTGCGGGTGGAATGGGGCATGATGACTTCGTCAATAAAGCCTTTTTCGGCGGCGACAAAGGGGTTTGCAAAGCGGGCCTCATATTCTGCGGTACGCTTTGCAATCTCTTCCGGGGATTTGCCGCGATGAATGATCTCGGTCGCGCCTTTGGCACCCATCACCGCAATTTCCGCCGTGGGCCAGGCATAGTTGAAATCGGCATTCAGGTGTTTTGACGCCATCACATCATAGGCCCCGCCATAGGCTTTGCGGGTGATCACCGTCACCTTTGGCACGGTGGCTTCACCATAGGCGAACAGCAGTTTCGCGCCATGTTTGATGACGCCGCCATATTCCTGCGCCGTGCCGGGCAGGAAACCGGGCACATCGACCAATGTCAGCACGGGGATCTCGAACGCGTCACAGAACCGAACGAATCGTGCGGCCTTGCGGCTGCTGTCGATATCCAGACAGCCGGCCAGCACCATCGGCTGATTGGCGACGACACCCACGGTGGACCCTTCCAGCCGGATGAAGCCGGTCAGGATGTTTTTCGCAAATTCCGCCTGAATTTCGTAAAAATCAGCCTCATCCGCGATTTTCAGGATCAATTCCTTCATATCATAGGGCGCGTTGGGGTTGGCGGGGATCAGGGTATCAAGACTTTCCTCGATCCGGTTCACATCGTCAAAAAACGGGCGGACAGGCGGTTTTTCACGATTGCTGAGCGGCAGGAAATCGAACAGGCGACGGGTTTCGGCCAAAGCCTCGACATCGTTCTCGAACGCACCATCCGCAACGGATGATCTGCGGGTATGGGTGGTGGCACCGCCCAGTTCCTCTGCCGTGACGATTTCATTGGTGACGGTCTTGACCACATCAGGACCGGTCACGAACATATAGCTGGAATCCTTCACCATAAAGATAAAGTCGGTCATCGCGGGGCTATAGACCGCACCCCCGGCGCAAGGCCCCATGATCAGGCTGATCTGTGGGACAACGCCCGACGCGGTGATATTGCGCTGAAAAATCTCGCCATAGGCGGCAAGGCTGGCGACACCTTCCTGAATCCGCGCGCCACCGGAATCGTTGATTCCGATCACCGGCGCACCGTTCTGCATCGCCAGATCCATGATCTTGCAGATCTTCTTGCCATGCGTTTCGGACACCGACCCGCCCATGACCGTGAAATCCTGACTGAACACATAGACCAGCCGCCCGTTGATCGTGCCCCAGCCTGTGACGACGCCGTCGCCTGCTGGCCGGTCCTGATCCATGCCGAAATCAGTGCAGCGATGGGCGACGAACATATCAAATTCTTCAAATGATCCGTCATCCAGCAACAGTTCGATCCGTTCGCGCGCGGTCAGCTTGCCCTTGCCATGCTGCGCCGCGATGCGCTTTTCACCGCCGCCCAGACGTGCCGCGGCGCGCCGGTCTTCGAGTTCTTGCAAAATATCCATGAAGAGGTCCCCCGGGTTTCGCCCTGCATAACAGGTTCATCGGGCAAATGAAGCAAGATTGCGGAAATTTGCAAATCATGCTTTTCGCAGAACCTATATTTTGCAAATCTGCTAATTTCCTAACCCGCTGTGTGATTTTGCACAGGGCTGAGGTCCGGCTTGAACATGGACTTCACCCAAGGCTGGGCCTAATCATCGAGAATGACAACACATCCGATCACCCGGTTCATGGACCGGGCCACCCCGCCACATATCATGACGCTGATCCTGATCACCGGGATTTCGGCATTGAACATGTCGATATTCCTGCCGTCGCTGGCGGCGATGACGGCCTATTTCGATACAGAATATGCCATCATGCAGGTCTCGCTGTCGGGCTATCTGGCGGCGACGGCGATATTGCAGATCTTTGTCGGGCCATTGTCGGATAAATTCGGACGCCGCCCTATCGTCATGGGATCACTGGTGATTTTCATTCTCGCCACCATCGGTGCGCTGTTTTCCACCAGCGTCGAGATGTTCTTGTTCTTCCGCATCTTGCAAGCCGCCGTCGCCACATGCATGGTGTTGGGCCGTGCCATTGTGCGCGATATCGTACCAGATGCACAGGCCGCATCGATGATCGGCTATGTCACGATGGGCATGGCGCTGGTGCCGATGGTCGGCCCGATGATCGGCGGCGCGCTGGAACAGGCCTTCGGCTGGCACGCGACATTCGTGTTTCTGGTGCTGGCGGGGATCGGCACGCTGGTGCTGTGCCATTTCGATCTGGGCGAGACCTTGGCCAAAGGCGGTATGGGCTTTCGCGCGCAGGTCAGATCCTATCCCGAATTGCTGCAATCGCCACGCTTCTGGGGCTATGTCATGTGCGCCGCTTTCGGGTCGGGCGCATTTTTCGCGCTGCTGGGCGGCGCGTCCTTTGTCGGCAGCACGATCTACGGCCTGTCGCCGGTCTGGAACGGCGTCGCCCTTGGCGCACCTGCGGTCGGCTATGCGCTGGGCAATTTCCTGTCGGGCCGGTTGTCGGTCCGGTTGGGGATCAACCGCATGGCCCTGATCGGGACCGGAATCACCATTGTCGGACTTGGCAT
The DNA here is from genome assembly GCF_046292185.1 of Yoonia sp. Classification (GTDB taxonomy): domain Bacteria; phylum Pseudomonadota; class Alphaproteobacteria; order Rhodobacterales; family Rhodobacteraceae; genus Yoonia. The sequence goes on along the minus strand of NZ_JBKBQY010000150.1, from coordinate 656 downwards.
TTCCGTCCTGCTCACGCTTGCGGGTTTCATTCATCCGCTGGTGTTCTTCGGCTTTTGCACCTTTCTGGGGTTGGGCAACGGGATGACATTGCCCAATGTGATGGCGGGGTCGCTTTCCGTGCGCCCGCATCTGGCTGGCACGGCAAGCGGGCTGGGCGGCGCGATCATGATCGGCGGCGGCGCGGCGATGTCGCAATTCGCAGGGTCGATCCTGACGGTGGACTCCGGCACCCTGCCCCTGCAGTTGATCATGCTGATCACATCGGTGTTGGCCTTCCTTTCAGTCGTCTTTGTCATCTGGCGGGAAAGACGGATCGCTTGACGCCTGCTTTGCAGCGGCTAATCATAGCCAGCAAAGCTGCAAAGGTAGGTGATGGCGGTACAGAAACTTTATGCCGGGGCCAAGCTGCGCGAATTGCGCGGCAGGCTCGCGATGACGCAGAAAGGCTTTGCTGAAAAGCTGGGCGTGTCGCTGCCCTATCTCAACCAGATGGAAAACAACAACCGGCCGGTATCGACCACGGTCGTGCTGGGGCTGGCGCAGGAATTCGGCTTTGACGTCACCGAATTGCAATCGGGTGACGAGGTGCGTCTGGTCGGCGACCTGCGCGAGGCGCTGGCCGATCCGGTGTTCACCAGCCCTGCCCCCGCCGTAC
>NZ_JBKBQY010000149.1:0-4656 GCF_046292185.1 Yoonia sp. | reverse complement strand
GCAAAAAGCGCAATTAACCCCTTGCGCGCGCTGCGGGCTTTGCCTAAAAGCGCGACACCAACTGCGGTCCCTTCGTCTATCGGTTAGGACGCCAGGTTTTCAACCTGGAAAGAGGGGTTCGATTCCCCTAGGGACTGCCATTGGATCCCCCAATCACGAGAATGCGATTTTTGCGGCTTTTGCCGTTTCAACCGGCGCAATGACCGGTTAGGTTTGTTGCAAATCTGAAAAGGAAATCTGCGATGACCCTGAAATATCTCCATACGATGGTGCGCGTGAAAGACCTTGAGAAATCAATGGTTTTCTATGAATTGCTTGGCCTGCGTGAAACGCGCCGGATCGATAACGACAAGGGGCGGTTTTCGCTCGTGTTCATGGCACCAGAAGGACAAGAGGAATGCCCGATTGAGCTGACCTATAACTGGGATGGCGACGATGGCCTGCCGTCGGACAGTCGCCATTTCGGGCATCTGGCCTATCGCACCGGCAATATCTATGACCTTTGCCAGAAGCTGATGGATCATGGCGTGACCATCAACCGCCCGCCGCGCGACGGGCATATGGCGTTTGTGCGCTCACCCGACAACATCTCGATCGAGCTGCTGCAGGAAGGCGATAATCTTGCCCCGGCAGAGCCATGGTCCAGTATGGAAAACACCGGCCATTGGTAATCGGCGCTGCCCCGCCTCAGTAGATATATCTGATCTGATCTGCCCAATACCGTTCGACCCGGCGCAAGGCCGCGGTGATGTCTTCCAGACCGGCATGGTCCAGCACCTGCCGGTCTAGCAGTCCTTCGGCATGGGTGGCGAATAGCCGGGCGACGACCAGTCTGATGTTGCGCCCTTTTTCGGTCAGCCGTACGCGGACGGACCGGCGGTCAATTTCGCTGCGTTCATGGTGCATATAGCCCAGATCGACCAGTTTTTTCAGATTGTAGGATACGTTCGAACCCTGATAATAGCCGCGTGATTTCAGTTCGCCTGCTGTCACCTCATGGTCGCCCACATTGAACAAGAGCAAGGCCTGCACGGCATTGATATCCAGCAGGCCAAGCCGTTCGAATTCATCCTTGATCACATCCAGCAACAGCCGGTGCAGGCGTTCCACCAACGTCAGCGCATCAAGATAGGATACCATGAAGGATGCCTGCCGCGCCGCCACCACGCCCGGTTTATCCTGCGCGCCAAGGTTGGTGTGAATGCTCATCCCAATGCTCCGTCTGCTGTCCCAAGGCCTGTCTAGACCACAAAAGCCAACATCCGGTTAAAGCTATCAGGCAGGCCGCGTGACCCCATGCGCGCCCGCAGCGATCCGGGCGATCAGATCGGCATAGATGTCAGGGACCGCAAATTGCCCGCCAACCCAGCCGTAAAGATCATGGTCATTTTCGGACAACAGCGCATCGTAAAGCGCCAGTTCATCAGCAGTCATCGCGGTCAGTTCTTCGGCGGCAAACCCCGAGAGGATCAGATCCATTTCCTTGATCCCGCGCCGCATGGACCGCATATGCAACCGCTTGCGAGTATGTTCGATGGTTTCCGTCATATCACCCTGCGCAATGCCGTCTGAAGTTGTTTTTCCACCTGCCCCATCCGGTCCAGCGTATGCGTCATCTGCGCGCGCAGCTTGCGCAGTTCCTGCATCAGGGCCGTGACATCAGCGGGAATTTCCACCGCGTCGTCGGGCGCGTTCAGCCCGTCACCCTGCCCGGTCATCAGCCAGCCGAGCGAGACGCCAAGCATCCCCGCCAGCATCTGCAGCCGGTTGGCGCGCGGTTCGCCCGTGTCATTCTCCCAAGAAATCAGTGTCGTGAGCTTGACGCCCAAGGATTTGGCGAGGTCTTTCTGGCTCAGCCCGGCCTCTTCGCGCGCGCCTGCCAGCCTGTCGCCAAAGGTGGCGGCCTCTGGGCTGTACCAATCCGTGTTTGTTTCGGTCACATCATGCTCCTTGGTTCTTGCTATGACGGCTTGTATGATCTTATGTCACGTTGATTGCACTCTGACCACCGGACATCCCCATGACTTTTCTGTCTGCGACGCTTGATCGCGTGAAACCATCGCCCACCATCGCCGTGACCACCAAGGCAGCCGAGCTGAAAGCGGCGGGGCGCGATATCATCGGCCTAGGCGCCGGAGAGCCGGATTTCGACACGCCCGACAATATCAAGGCCGCCGCAATGCAGGCGATCACCGACGGCAAGACGAAATACACCGCCGTCGACGGCATTCCCGAACTGAAGCAGGCGATCTGCGCCAAATTTCAGCGTGACAATGACCTGAGCTATGTGCCGGCACAGGTCACGGTGGGCACCGGCGGCAAACAGGTGCTGTACAACGCCTTCATGGCGACCCTTAACCCCGGGGATGAGGTGATCATTCCCGCCCCCTACTGGGTCAGTTATCCCGATATGGTGCTGCTCGCCGGTGGTACGCCGGTAACGGTTGCGGCGACGCTGGACTCGCAGTTCAAGATCACTGCCGCGCAATTAGAGGCGGCGATCACGCCCCGGACGAAATGGTTCCTGTTCAACTCCCCCTCGAACCCGACAGGCGCGGGCTATTCTTGGGATGAACTCAAGGCGCTGACCGATGTGCTGCTGCGCCATCCTCACGTCTGGGTGATGACCGATGATATGTATGAGCATCTGGCCTATGGCGAATTCAAATTCTGCACGCCCGCGCAGGTCGAACCGCAGCTTTATGACCGCACACTGACGGTGAACGGCGTGTCCAAGGCCTATGCGATGACGGGCTGGCGCATCGGCTATGCCGCAGGCCCAGAGGTGTTGATCAAGGCGATCCGCAAGGTGCAGTCGCAATCCACATCGAACCCCTGTTCAGTGAGCCAATATGCCGCGGTCGAGGCCTTGAACGGCCCGCAGGATTTTCTGGCCCCGAACAACGCCCTATTCCGGCGTCGCCGCGATCTCGTGGTCGATCTGCTGAACACGGCCCCCGGCCTTGTCTGTCCAAGACCGGAAGGGGCGTTTTACGTCTATCCGTCGATTGCGGGCTGTATCGGCAAAACTTCTGCCGCAGGCACGCTGATCGACGATGATGAGAGCTTTGCCACCGCCTTGCTGGAAGAAACCGGGGTCGCGGTGGTGTTCGGTGCGGCCTTCGGCCTGTCGCCGAATTTCCGCGTCAGCTATGCGACATCGGATACAGCGCTGACAGAGGCATGTCAGCGTATCATACGGTTTTGCGAGGGTCTGACCTAGTCGGGGGTATGACCAAAGCGAGTCAGGTCAGGATCACCCTCGCTCAAGACATTTGATCTGATCATACGACGGCGAGGCCGAAAAATTTTGGTGGGCGAAATTTTTTTTGCCAAAAAACTTCTACGCGCTCAGCCATGATCGGTAGTCGCTGACCAGCAGATGGGTTGGTGCCTCATCTTCTTCGATTTGGGCGAAACGACCGATCGGATCACGAAAGATATTGTCGGTTTCGTCGTCGTTCACGGTGGACACTTCACCGATCAACACGTCGCCCCCCTCACCCCAGAAGGCATGCCAGTCACCTGGCATCAGCGTCACGCTTTCACCGGGGGCAAGACGCAGCTTTTCTCCGGGGGCAAAGCGCCGCGCGATGCCGTCGCACATGACGGTGCCGCCAGCTTGTTCGTCAAAACCGCCATCAGGCCCCGACCCGAAAAGTTCCACGACCAGTGTTGCGCCACCACGGTTGATGATATCTTCGGCCTTGATCACATGAGTATGCATCGGCGACAGCTGATCCTGTTTCGAGATCAGTAATTTTTCAGCATAGCACATGCCACCACCACGTTGCAGATCAGCCAGCCTGCCGTTGCGCAAGGTGAACAGGAACAGCCCCATTTCGTCATAGCGACCAGCGCCGTAATCGGTGATGTCCCAGCCGCAGCGCGCGTCAATCACGGCTTTTGAATCGTTGGCGCGGGCCATGAATGTTTCGGGTGTCCAATAAGCCCACGGCGGAAGGATAAATCCGTGGGTGCGGATCATGTCATCCGCTGCAGCCATGATGTCGTTGATGCGGGATCTTTTCATCGGGCGATGCGTAATCGATTACGAAACCTTGCGCAAGGCCCCTGCGGCCCAGTCGCGGCAGGCGTCACCAAAAGCTGCGAACAAGGGTCGCGATACAGGGTCGGCATCGGCATTCCATTCGGGGTGCCACTGGACAGACAATGTGAAACCCGGCGCATCGGCGATATAGATCGCCTCGGGCGTGCCGTCGGAGGCATGGCCGTCGACGATGACGCGGGGCCCGGGCTTTTTTATCCCCTGCCCGTGCAAGGTATTGGTCATCACGCTGGGCGCATCCATCAGCCGATGAAACACGCCGCCAGGGCGGAAGGTCACAAGGTGCCGCAATGCGAATTTTTCATCAAGCGATCCGTCCGGCGGCATACGGTGATTGTCACGGCCCGGCAAATCGCGGATTTCTGGAAAGAGCGTGCCGCCCATCGCCACATTTACTTCCTGAAATCCCCGGCAAATCCCAAGGATTGGCTGGCCGCGCGCCACGCAGGCACGGATCAGCGGCAAGCTCAGCCGGTCGCGCTCGCGGTCGAATGTCCCGTGGGCGGGTGTTTCTTCTTCACCATATTCCTCCGGGTGGACATTGGCCCGGGCGCCAGGGAACAGAAACCCGTCACAGGTATTCATCA
>NZ_JBKBQY010000148.1:0-4895 GCF_046292185.1 Yoonia sp. | reverse complement strand
TCTAGGCGCGACGGTAAGCCTGTGCTAGTCGGTGTCAACGCCGCGAATCTGTCACATCGGCGTCATGTCCCCAGCTGCCAAAGGACCACCCCATGCCAACCATTATGGAACCCAAGCTGATTTCCGGCAATGCCAATCTGCCTTTGGCAACGGCAATAGCCCGCCGCATGTCGATGCACCGGGGGCGCGATGTCAGCCTGGTCGACGCGCGGGTCGAAAGGTTCAATGACGGCGAAATTTTCGTCGAAGTTTTTGAAAACGTCCGCGGCGAAGATATGTTCATCATCCAGCCCACGTCAAACCCCGCCAATGACAATCTGATGGAATTGCTGATCATCGCCGATGCGCTGCGCCGGTCATCCGCCGCGCGCATCACCGCCGTGATCCCTTATTTCGGCTATGCGCGGCAAGATCGCCGGTCCAAGGCGCGCACCCCGATCACCGCGAAACTGGTGGCCAATATGCTGGTCGAAGCCGGCATTGAACGTATCCTGACCCTGGATTTGCACGCCACGCAGATCCAGGGTTTTTTCGATATCCCGGTCGATAACCTCTATGCCTCGCCCATCTATGCGCTGGATGCCAAACACCATTTCCGCGACCGGATGGATGATGTGATGATCGTCTCGCCCGATGTGGGCGGCGTGGCGCGCGCGCGCGATCTGGCGCAACGGATCGACGCGCCCCTGTCCATCGTGGATAAACGACGCGGCAAGCCCGGTGAAGTCGCCGAGATGACCGTGATCGGTGATGTGAACGACAAGGTTTGCGTAATCGTAGACGATATCGTCGATACCGCCGGAACGCTTTGCAAGGCCGCAGAGGTCCTGATGGACAACGGCGCGCGCGAGGTTCACGCCTATATCACCCACGGTGTGCTGTCCGGCCCTGCGGTGGACCGGATTTCCAAATCCGTGATGAAAAGCCTTGTGATCACCGACACGATCGCCCCCAACGCCGCCGTGCGCGGCTGCGCCAATATCCGCATCGTGCCGACAGCGCCGATGTTCGCGCAGGCGATCCTGAACACCGCCAACGGCACGTCGGTGTCGTCGCTGTTCGATCACAAGACGCTCGGCCCGATCTATGAAGGGCTTTATGCGGCGGAATGAACCCGGCGGGGGCTAGTACAGCTCCCACCCGTCATCCTGCGGCAGTTCACCGAATGCGGTCCAGGCGACACGGACACGCGCAACCCGCGTGTCCGACCAGGTGCGGAACACGATGTCGAACCCCTGTTCGGTGATATTCTCGGCCTGCACATCGGTGCGGATATTGGATTTGTTGGAAATATCGTACATCGAAATCCCCACCTGTACATGCGGTGGTGACAAATAGGGCTGACTGAACCTGATCGCCGTGCGCGACTGACGTGCGCCGGTACCGCGCCACATCGGACCATCATCCTCGAAATCGGAAAACAGGACGACGTCACCATGGTCAACGCCGATGATACCGGTGTTCAGTCTGCGCATGACAGATGGCGATCCTTTTTGACTTTCCCCGCAATCCGGTATCACCGCTTTTCGCGTTAAAGGCGAGATCAAAACAAAAAAGGCCCCGATAGACGGGGCCTTTCATGGTTATCAGGCCAGGCTCAGGCCCTGACGCCGACCTTGATCGTGTCACCGACAGCGACCATATCGGCCAGCAGCTTGGCTGCGGCTTCGACGGGGCCGGGCTCGGCCAGCTTTTCCGCGCTGGCATAGTTGGCCTTCGCCTCTGCCAGCATTTCGGCATAGACTTCCTGCGTCAGTTCTTCTTTTGGCATGGCCTTTTCAGCCAGAACCGACACCGATTCCGCGTTGATTTCGGCAAAGCCGCCAAAGACGATATAATCGTCCATGCCGCCCGCATGCACCACCGTCAGAACGCCGGGGCGCAATGTCGTGATGGTCGGCACATGGCCGGGCATCGCTGTCATGTCGCCTTCGGATGCGGGGATGCGCACCTCGGTCGCCACGACCGACGCCAGACGGCGCTCGGGCGAGACGAGATCGAATTGTAGATTTGCCATATCGGCAGCTCCTTATGCGGCGGCCGCAGCCATTTTCTCGGCTTTGGCTTTCACTTCTTCAATGCCACCCACCATGTAGAACGCGCCTTCGGGGAAGTGGTCATATTCGCCGGCAACCACTGCCTTGAAGGACGCGATCGTGTCTTCCAACGGCACCTGAACGCCGGGCGAGCCGGTGAACACCTCTGCCACGTCGAAAGGCTGCGACAGGAAGCGTTCAATCTTACGCGCGCGGGCCACGGTCAGTTTGTCTTCTTCCGACAATTCGTCCATGCCAAGGATCGCGATGATATCCTGAAGCGATTTGTACCGCTGCAGGACCTGCTGCACGTCCGTCGCAACCTTGTAATGTTCTTCACCGACGATCTTCGGGTCCAGCAGGCGCGATGTGGAATCGAGCGGGTCAACAGCCGGATAGATCCCTTTTTCAGAAATCGCACGGTTGAGGTTGGTCGTCGCGTCAAGGTGCGCAAAGGATGTGGCAGGTGCCGGGTCGGTCAAGTCATCGGCAGGCACATAAATCGCCTGCACGGATGTGATCGAACCCGATTTGGTCGATGTGATCCGTTCCTGCATCTGGCCCATGTCGGTCGCCAGTGTCGGCTGATAGCCCACGGCGGACGGAATACGGCCCAACAGCGCAGACACTTCGGACCCGGCCTGTGTAAAGCGGAAGATGTTGTCGACGAAGAACAGCACGTCAGAGCCGGACGAATCGCGGAACGATTCCGCCATGGTCAGGCCGGACAGGGCCACACGCATACGCGCACCCGGTGGTTCGTTCATCTGGCCGTAGACCAGCGCCACCTTGGACTTGGTCAGGTCGTCGGCGTTGATGACGCCGGATTCGATGAATTCATAGTAAAGGTCGTTGCCTTCACGGGTCCGTTCACCAACACCCGCGAACACGGAATAGCCCGAGTGCACCTTGGCGATGTTGTTGATCAATTCCTGAATCAGAACTGTCTTGCCAACACCGGCACCGCCGAACAGGCCGATCTTGCCGCCCTTGGCGTAAGGGGCCAGCAGGTCGATGACCTTGATCCCGGTGACCAGCACTTCGGATGCGGTGGACTGGGCTTCGAATGGCGGCGCCTCGGCGTGGATCGAGCGGCGCTCGGTTTCGCCAATCGGGCCTTTTTCGTCAATCGGGTCACCGACGACGTTCATGATACGGCCAAGGGTCGCATCGCCGACGGGCACGGTGATCGTGTTGTCCTGATCGACGACTTCCTGACCGCGCACCAGACCTTCGGTGCTGTCCATCGCGATGGCGCGGACGGTGTTTTCGCCAAGGTGCTGGGCGACTTCGAGCACCAGAGGCTTGCCGTTGTTATCGGTGATCAGGGCGTTCAGAATCTCGGGCAGGTGATCGGTGAACTGCACGTCAACGACCGCGCCGATGACCTGCGTGATCTTGCCTTTTGCATTTGCCATAGTTGTTTTCTCCGGGGTCTAGAGCGCTTCCGCGCCCGAAATGATTTCAATCAGCTCGTTCGTGATGACGGCCTGACGCGAACGGTTGTACTGGATGGTCAGCTTGTCGATCATCTCACCCGCGTTGCGGGTGGCGTTGTCCATGGCGGACATCCGCGCGCCCTGTTCGGATGCGGCATTTTCCAGCAAGGCGCTGAAAATCGCCGTGGCCACGCCACGCGGCAACAGATCGGCAAGGATCTCTTCCTCTGACGGTTCGTAGTCGTAAAGCGTCGCGTCGGCATCAACCGCCTGATCGAATTTGGCAGGGATGATCTGTTGGGCTGTCGGGTGCTGCGACACGACGTTTTCAAAGCGCGAGAAAAAGAGCGTCGCGACATCAAATTCGCCTGCGTCGAAACGGGTCAGCACGTCGCGCGCAATATTCTGCGCGTTGACATAGCCGATCCGCTTGAATTCGGACAGATCGACATGGCCGACGGTGTAGGACCCGAAATCGCGTTTCAGCGCATCGCGGCCTTTCTTGCCAACGGTCAGGATTTTGATCGTCTTGCCCGCAGCCAGCAATTTCTGCGCATGGATTTTCGCCAGCTTGGAAATGTTGCTGTTGAAACCACCGCACAACCCGCGTTCCGCCGTCATGACGATCAGCAGATGCACCTGATCACTGCCCGTGCCGGACAGCAGTTTAGGTGCCTCGGGCGAGGTGCCGACAGAGGCCGCCAACTGCGCCATCACGGCGTTGAAGCGTTCGGCATAGGGGCGCGATGCCTCGGCTGCGTCCTGGGCGCGGCGCAGTTTTGCAGCCGCGACCATCTGCATCGCCTTGGTGATCTTGCGGGTCGATTTGACCGACGCGATCCGGTTTTTCAGGTCCTTGAGGTTAGGCACGTTCTCGTCTCCTTATCTCAAGAATTACGCGAAATCGGCAGCGAATGCGTCCAGAGCGGCTTTGATCTTGGCTTCGGCGTCACCTTTGATCTTGGGATCTTCGCGGGTGATCATGTCCAGCACGTCCTTGCCGGTGGTGCGCAGATATTGCAGTAGACCAGCCTCGAACCGACCGACATCCTTGACGGCAATCTTGTCAAGGTAACCCTTGGTGCCGGCATAGATGACGCAGACGATTTCCGCATTGGTCAGCGGCGCATATTGCGGCTGCTTCATCAATTCGGTCAGGCGCGCGCCACGGTTCAGCAATTGCTGGGTCGCGGCGTCCAGATCGGACCCGAACTGCGCAAAGGCCGCCATTTCGCGGTATTGCGCCAATTCCAGTTTGACCGGACCGGCGACGGATTTCATCGCATTGGTCTGCGCGGCAGACCCAACCCGCGACACCGACAGACCGGTGTTCACGGCAGGGCGGATGCCCTGATAGAACAATTCGGTTTCAAGGAAGATCTGGCCATCGGTGATCGAGATCACGTTGGTCGGGATAAAG
>NZ_JBKBQY010000147.1:0-4963 GCF_046292185.1 Yoonia sp. | reverse complement strand
TGCCCGTCCAGCGTGATCATCATCGCACCGGCGACCCCGCAGATGGCAGAGCCGAGGATGAAGATCTGCAGATGCCGTGCGGTGACATCCTTGCCCATGGCGCGCGCTGCGGTTTCATTGTCGCGGATCGCGCGCATCATCCGGCCCCATGGGCTGTTCAGCGCCTTTTCCGCCATCCAGAGCAGGATCAGCAGCACCACCACGAACAGGCCCGCATAGGCAAGCTTGGTATAGATGCCCGACGCCAGCACGGGGTTCATCCCAAGGCTCAGCGCGCGTTCGACAAAGACGGGATCTTGCTGCAATTCAATCTCGAACGGGACAGGGCGCGGCAGGCCGATGACGTTCTTGACGCCGCGCGACAGCCAGTCCTCGTTTTTCAGCACGGCGATGATGATTTCGGCGATGCCCAGCGTCGCAATCGCCAGATAATCGGACCGCAGGCCAAGGGCCGTTTTGCCGATGATCCATGCCGCACCCGCCGCCAGCAATCCGCCCACAGGCCATGACAGCAGGATCGGCAGGTTCAGACCGCCCAGATTGCCGCTGACCGAGGGGTTGATCGCCTCGACCGCGGTGACACCGGGATCGAATACGGCGCGATAGACCATAAAGCCCACGATCAGGATCGCCAGCGTGGTAAAGGTGCGGATGCGGCCCTTTTGCATCCGGCTTTGTGCCAGCACGGCGGCGACGATTGTCGCGGCCCCCAGCGTCAGACCGATCAGGATGTTCCAGCCGCCCGCCTGCCATGCGCCGGGGGTGGGCTGCGTCGAGACCAGCACGGCGGCCAGACCACCAAGGGCGACAAAGCCCATGACACCGATGTTGAACAGCCCGGCAAAGCCCCATTGCAGATTGACCCCCAGCGCCATGATCGCGGAAATCAGCCCCATGTTGAGGATCAGCAGGGCCGAATTCCAGCCCTGCACGACGCCAGTCCCAAGAATCAGGATTGCGACGAAACCAAACAGCAGCGGTGTGCGGATTGCGGGGTTCATACGGATTTCCCTTTGAACAGGCCGGTCGGCTTGAAAAGCAAGACGATGATCAGGATCGCAAAGCTGACGGCGAATTTATAATCGGTGGACATCAGTTGCACCAACCCTTCGGGGGCGAGGTTTTCCGGCAGCGCATAGGTCAGCACCCGTTTCCAGGCATAGGTCACGGTGACTTCGCTGAAGGCGATCACGAAGCCGCCAGCAATGGCGCCCAATGGGCTGCCCAGCCCGCCGACGATGGCGGCGGCAAAGATCGGCAGCAGCAGCTGGAAATAGGTGAAGGCCTTGAACGATTTATCCAGCCCGTAAAGCACGCCCGCCGTGGTGGCGAGTGCGGCGACGATCATCCATGTCACCTTGACCACCCAATCGGGGTTGATGCCGGACAGCAGCGCCAGATCCTCGTTATCGGAAAAGGCGCGCATGGATTTGCCGGTGCGGGTCTTGGTCAGGAACCAGAACAGCAGCGCCATGGCGATCAGCGCGACGACGACGGTGATGACCTGCGTGGTGCGGATCGCCAGCCCCTCGGCCAGGCCCGTCGCCTCGCGGAAACCGCGCACGGACACGACGAAACGTTCGCCATCGGCAAAGTTGATATCCTCGACCCCGATGACGACCCGGACGATCCCGTTCATGATGAACATCACACCCATCGATACGATGACCAGAATGACGGGGGCCGCCTTTTTCACCCGGTAGAATTTATAGACCAGCCAGTCGGTGCCCAGCAGCAGCAGACAGGTGATCGCAATCCCAAAGGGCAGGGCGATCAGGGCGGTAGGCAGGGGGCCAAAGGTGATCCCCAGCGCCAGCAGCGCATTGGTGCCGATGATGGTGATCGCGGTGCCAAAGGCCATCGTGTCACCATGGGCAAAGTTGGAAAACCGCAGGATACCGTAGATCAGCGTGACACCCAGCGCGCCCAGCGCAAGCTGCGCGCCGTAAGCCAGCCCCGGCACGATCACGAAATTCGCCAGCACGACGAATGCGTTAAGAAAATCCATATCCCTTATCCCCCAAGAAAGCTGCGGCGCACTTCGGGGTTTGCCAGCAATTCTTTGCCGGTGCCGGTATGGGCGTTGCGGCCCTGTACCAGCACATAGGCTTTGTCTGCGATTTCAAGCGCTTGGCGCGCGTTTTGTTCGACCATCAGGATCGGGATGCCAGTGCGCGCAACTTCGATGATCCGGTCGAAGAGTTCATCCATGACGATGGGGCTGACCCCTGCGGTGGGTTCATCCAGCATCAGCACCTTGGGTTTGGTCATCAGCGCGCGACCGACAGCGACCTGCTGACGCTGCCCGCCGGACAATTCGCCCGCCGCCTGATGGCGTTTGTCTTTCAGGATCGGGAACAGGTCATAGACCTGCGCCATCGTATCGCGGAAATCATCGCGGCGGATGAAGGCGCCCATTTCAAGGTTTTCCTCGACCGTCATCGAGGTGAAGATGTTGGAGGTTTGCGGCACAAAGCCCATCCCCTTGACCACCCGGTCCTGCGGCGTCAGCGTTGTGATATCCTCGCCATCCAGCAGGACGCGGCCAGAGTGGACATTCAGCATGCCGAACACCGCCTTCATCGCGGTGGATTTGCCGGCGCCGTTGGGGCCGACGATCACGGCGATTTCGCCCCGCTCGACCGCAATCGTGCAGTCATGCAGGATATCGGGGCCTTTGCCATAGCCGCCGGTCATCGCCTCGCCGATCAGAAAGGCGGTGCTTTCGGCGGGCGTGACCTTGCCGCTTTTGTTGCGCGGCATCTCGCTGCCTTGGCCTGCCGGGTTGGTGATGGACCGGTCCTTGTTACCGCGATCATCTTGGTATGGGTTGCTCATGCGCCGACCTTGTCTTTGTTCTTGAGCCCGGTGCCCAGATAGGCCTCGATCACTTGTTCATTCGCCTTGATCTCGGCCAGCGTACCTTGGGCCAGCACGCGCCCTTCGGCCATGCAGATCACCGGGTCACACAGCCGTTCGATGAAATCCATGTCATGTTCGATCACGACAAAGGTGTAATTGCGTTCCTTGTTCAGCCGGATGATCGCATCGCCGATGGTGTTCAGCAGGGTGCGGTTCACGCCTGCGCCGACCTCGTCCAGAAAGACGATTTTGGCGTCGACCATCATCGTGCGCCCCAGTTCGAGCAGTTTTTTCTGCCCGCCGGACAGATTGCCCGCGCGTTCGTCTTTCAGGTGATCGATGGTCAGAAATTCGATGACTTCGTCGGCCTTGGCGCGCAGGGCGCGTTCTTCATCGGCAATCCGCTTGCGGCCGAACCATGCGTTCCACAGCGTTTCGCCCGATTGCGCGGCAGGGACCATCATCAGGTTCTCGCGCACCGTCATGGATGAAAATTCATGCGCAATCTGAAAGGTGCGCAGCAAGCCCTTGTGGAATAATTCATGCGGCGGCAGGCCGGTGATATCGTCACCCATCATCGTCACGCGGCCCGAGGTCGGTGAAAGAACGCCTGCGATCACATTGAAAAGAGTGGTTTTTCCGGCCCCATTTGGACCGATGAGTCCGGTGATGGACCCTTCTTCGATGCGCAAGGATGCACCATCGACAGCGTGAAAACCACCAAAGGTCTTCACCAGATTTTCAACGACAATCATTTTTGCTCCCCGCGCGCGGACGTTATCGCCCGTCTTGCTTTGAAAAAGCGGCGCAGGATTGACCCCGCGCCGCCCATGATCTTGTCAGATCAGATTAACGATACCCGATGGTGGAATAGCTGCCATCGACGAATTCGATTTCCTGATAGTTGCCAGCGGATTCGCCGGGCCCGATCAGTTCGACGGCAGAGGCACCTTCGTAGTTGATGTTTTCACCAGCCGCGATCAGTTCCAGCGCCTTGGCCAGTTCACCCGGATAGATCAGTTCGCCAGGTTCGTTGGCGACATCCATCACATGATCCTTGAAGTCGGCGGAATCGGCGGACCCGGCTTTCGCCATCGCCAGCATGATCAGTGCCGCAGCGTCATAGGATTCAGGGGCGAATGCACCCGTGCCGTCGAAACCGGCGGCTTCGGCCATTTCAACGAACAATGCCGCACCCGGGCTATCGGTGCCGGGATAGGCGCCGAATGTGCCGTCAAGTTCCGACCCGAAACGGTCGTTCAACACGGACCCCACCATGCCGTCGGGCAGGTAGAATGTGTCGAATGCGCCGGTATCCAGTGCCGCACGGATCACGCCGGAACCGCCCTGATCGACGTAGCCGGCCACGACCAGCACGTCACCACCGGCAGAGGCCAGCGCGCCGACTTCGGCAGAATAATCGGCCTTGCCGTCTTCATGCGCGGCAGAGATGGTGACGGTGCCGCCAGCAGCCTCGAATTCCGCCTGGAACGCATCGGCCAGACCTTTACCATAATCGTTGTTGGTATAGGTGACAGCGACGGTATCAAAACCGCGGTCCTGCAGGATGTTGGTGATGATCACACCCTGACGCGCGTCGGATGGGGCTGTGCGGAAGAACAGGCCGTCATCTTCGACGGTGGACAGGCCCGGCGATGTCGCGGATGGCGAGATCATCACGATGCCATTGGGGCGGGCTGCGTTTTGCAGGATCGCGCTGGTCACGCCGGAACAATCGGCACCCATCAGCGCGGTCACACCGTCAGAGGTGATCAGACGTTCGGCAGCGGCAGTCGCGGCACCGGCATCGATACATGTGCTGTCGGCGCGGATGGCTTCGACGGTTGCGCCATCCAGCAGCAGGCCGGATTCGGTGACTTCGGCCATCGCCAGTTCCGCACCCGCGGCCATGGCTGGCGTGATCGATTCCAGCGGGCCGGTAAAGCCCAGGATCACACCGATCTTGACGTCCTGCGCGAATGCGCCGCCAGCGATCAGCGTCATGGCGGTTGTCGCCATCATCAGTTTTTTCATTGTCGTCTCCCTCATTGGATATTTTTACCCTGCGGCGGAGATTAGCAGGCTGTTTCCAAAAGGAAAG
>NZ_JBKBQY010000146.1:0-5047 GCF_046292185.1 Yoonia sp. | reverse complement strand
GCACTTCGCCGCCAATTTTGGCCGCCCGTGCATTTGCGTCCGTCATCACACCCTTGGAGGTGGAGACAATCGACACGCCCAGGCCCTGACGGACGGAAGGCAGGTCATTGGCGCCCAGATATACGCGACGACCGGGTTTGGAGACCCGTTTCACTTCGCGAATGACTGGTGTGCCTTCGTAATATTTCAGCTCGACGTTGAATGCAGGGTGGCCATCTTTGCCATCCTTCTTGTCGTAACCGCGGATGTAGCCTTCTGCGACCAGCACATCCAGCACCCAGGCGCGCAGTTTCGACGCCGGTGTTTCCACCGAAGCCTTGCCGCGCATCTGACCGTTGCGGATGCGTGTCAGCATATCACCGATAGGATCGTTCATATCAAATTCTCCTTACCAGCTCGACTTGACCATACCGGGAATTTCGCCATTGGAACCAAGGTTCCGCAGCGCGATCCGGCTGATCTTGAGTTTGCGGTAATAGGCGTGTGGACGCCCGGTGAGCTGGCAACGGTTGTGCAACCGCACAGCCGAGGAATTGCGCGGCAGTTTTGCAAGCTGCAAAGTCGCCTTGAACCGCTCTTCCACGGGCTTGGACTGGTCGTTGATGATGGATTTCAACGCCGCACGCTTTTCAGCATATTGCGCCACCAGCTTTTCGCGCTTCTTCTCGCGCTCGATCATGGATTTCTTAGCCATTTGTCAAATCTCCCTAACGCTTAGCTGTTGAATGGCATGTTGAAGAGCTTCAACAATGCCTTTGCTTCAGCGTCGGTTTGCGCTGTGGTGCAGATAACGATGTCCATTCCCCACATCTCATCGATCTTGTCGAAGTTGATCTCGGGAAACACGATATGTTCTTTCAGGCCGGTGGCATAATTGCCGCGACCGTCAAAGGACTTACCAGAAACACCACGAAAGTCGCGGATACGGGGCATGGCAACCGTGATCAGACGATCAAGGAATTCATACATCCGGTCGCCACGCAGGGTGACTTTGGCACCCAGCGGCATGTCTTCACGCACCCGGAAACCCGCGATGGATTTCTTGGCAACCGTGGTCAATGCTTTCTGACCGGCGATGGTGGTCAGATCTTCCTGTGCGGATTTGGCTTTCTTGCTGTCACGGACAGCTTCTGCGCCACAGCCGATGTTCAGGACGATCTTGTCCAGACGCGGGATCTGCATTTCGTTCTTGTAGCCGAATTCTTCCTTCATCGCGGCGCGAATGCGGGAAACATAATCAGCCTTCAGGCGGGGGGTGTAGTTTGCAGCGTCAAGCATCAGATCACATCCCCTGTTGTCTTGGCGAAACGGACTTTGTTTTCGCCTTCGATGCGGAAACCAACGCGGGTCGGCTTGCCGTTCTTGTCAACGATCGCCAGGTTCGACAGCTGGATCGGCATCGCTTTTGGCGTGCGGCCACCCTGGCTGGTCTGGGATTGTTTCTGGTGACGGATCGCCATGTTGATACCTTCAACAACAGCTTTGCCGGACTTGGGATCAACGGCAGCAATCGTGCCCTTCATGCCTTTGTCTTTACCGGCAAGAACGATCACGTCGTCGCCTTTACGGAGTTTCGCAGCCATGGTTACAGCACCTCCGGAGCGAGTGAGATGATTTTCATAAAGTTCTTTGCGCGCAGCTCGCGAACAACTGGCCCGAAGATACGGGTGCCGATAGGCTCGTTGTTGTTGTTGAGGATGACAGCAGCATTGCTGTCAAAGCGGATGGCGGTGCCATCTTCGCGGAACACTTCTTTGGCGGTGCGTACGACGACGGCCTTGCGGACGTCACCTTTCTTTACGCGACCACGAGGAATGGCTTCCTTCACCGATACGACAATGATGTCACCGACACTTGCGTAACGGCGGTGGGAACCACCCAGAACCTTGATGCACTGAACACGGCGAGCGCCGCTGTTGTCAGCTACATCCAGATTGGTCTGCATCTGGATCATTTGGTTTCCTTCCGACCTTTGGGGAATTTCCGATTTCCGACCGGAGCCCCAGGGTTTCGTTGAACCGAAAAGTTACTGCTTAAGAAGCAATAACCTCCCAGCGTTTGGTTTTCGATTTCGGCGCACATTCCTGAATGCGGACGGAATCGCCCACGTTGAATGTGTTGTTTTCGTCGTGGGCCCGGTATTTCTTGGACTTACGGACGGTCTTTTGCAGCAAAGGGTGCTTGAAGCGGCGTTCGACGGACACAGTCACGGTCTGGGCGTTCTGGTTGCTTGTGACAACACCTTGAAGGATACGCTTAGGCATTCTCTTAAGCCTCCGAAGCTGCCGTAGCAGCCTTTTCGTTCAGAATTGTTTTGACGCGGGCCGCATTGCGACGCGCAGCGCGGAAACCTGCAGTGTTTTCCAGCTGACCGGTGGCCTGCTGAAAGCGCAGGTTGAACGATTCTTTTTTCAGTTTCACCAGCTCTTCACGGAGCTGATCGGGCGTTTTCGCCCGCAGTTCATTGGCATCCATGCCATTTTCCTTTTTCAACATCACCGGCAGGCCGCGCAAAGCGTTACCCGATTCCCGATGGAGTGGGGGTAGAAGTGCGCCGTTTAGACCCCCTTGCCCCATAAAGCAACCCCTTGCAGGACAGCGGTTTGCGCAATTGACTCCGGTCTGTGCCAACCGACACTATACCGCTCCGGATAAAGTGGATATGACAGCGGCATGACGACTATAAAATCTCTTTTCGCCACACAGCTCTACCATGCCCCATTGTCCGCCCATGGCGTGATTGACCCGGCAGAGCTGGAGAACTCTTGTCTTGTGATCGCCGATGACGATGAGGCGGGCCAGCAATGGTGCGAGGAGCAGGGATATCCCGGTTACACCTCTTATGCATCGCTGACCGATCTGCCCTGGCGGTTCCCGATCTTCAAGGATCTGGTGAAGGTGCTGGACAAACATGTCGCGGCCTTTGCCAGGGATCTGGATTTCGATCTGGGCGACAAGGCGCTGAAGCTGGAAGATATCTGGATCAACATCCTGCCACCCGGCGGCATCCATACCGGCCACATCCACCCGCATTCGGTGATCAGCGGCACGACCTATGTCGCGATGCCCGACGGGGCCAGCGCGATCAAATTCGAGGACCCGCGCCTTGCCATGATGATGGCCGCCCCGCCCCGCGTCAAAACCGCGCGCCAAGAATTGCGCCAGTTCGTCTATGTCGCGCCCGCCGTCGGGGATGTGTTACTCTGGGAAAGCTGGCTGCGCCACGAAGTCCCGATGAACATGGCCGAAGAAGAAGAGCGCATCAGCGTCAGTTTTAATTATAGCTGGGGGTGACGCAGCGAAACTTTTTGCAAAGCTGCAACGTGGCTGCATCACGACCTCTTTCTTACCTCAAATTCACCG
The DNA here is from genome assembly GCF_046292185.1 of Yoonia sp. Lineage (GTDB taxonomy): Bacteria > Pseudomonadota > Alphaproteobacteria > Rhodobacterales > Rhodobacteraceae > Yoonia. The sequence goes on along the minus strand of NZ_JBKBQY010000146.1, from coordinate 1,684 downwards.
CAATGCGCGACGATAGTTCAAGCAAAGGAGTGACAATTGATGCCAAAGCCACAACACCTCAAAGAGGCGGACCGTGCCGCCCTCGCCTTCTATGGTCAGCCTGCCGATTTATTTGCAAAACAGATCGCCCAGATCTGCCGCAACGACAGCCGCCTGATCGCCGCATTCGAACGGACCCGTGAAGAATATCTTCACTCCAACCAGCCTGCGCGGGACGAGCGGCTACATTCCTAGATCTATCCAAGCAAAAACGCGGCAATCATGGCACCCGACGCAAACCCCGCGACAAGCGCAAGCTGGGCACGTTTCTGCCATTTGCGCTTTTCAGTCTTCCGCCTGATCTGATCCGCGCGTTGCACATTGACGACATCGCCTGCTGCCCGGTGCGCGACCCATCTTGTGTAATCCTCGGGATAGTCGAAATCCTCGGTCAGATCGTCGATATGGGTGAACTTCAGCCGCAAACCGGAGCCAAGCCCGTTGAGCGCAGCGCGGTCCGCCAGTATACGGTAAAGCTGCCACCCTGTCGGCTGCGCGGTGTCTGCCTTGGCGATTTCGCCAAGGGCCGCGTCGAGCAGTGAATGGGCGGTATGATCAAAACTAACGGCGAATATCTCGGGCGAGCGGCAGCCGGTGATCCTGCTTGCTGTCAGCCTGCCCACGAAATTGATCGTACCCGGATGTGTTTCCAGAACAGCATCCATCGCAGCGCAAGAATAGGACACGTCACCAAATAGCAGGACGGTGCTACCATCCCCGGCCCAAAGCTGGCGTGAACTGTTGAATTTTTCGACAGGGCGGGTGCAGTCATCTTTCGGGACATGAAGAAACTGCGTTCCCTCGATCTTATAGGCATTGCCACGGCCCGCAACGACGATATCTGCCACGCCGCCGCTACGAAGATGATCAACCGTGGTCCACAGCAGCGGTTTGTCGTCGTTGGGAACATGATGTTTCTGGACGCCCAGATAATTGTTCCACCGTTCACCCTCACCACCACAAAGAACAATCGCTCTTACATGCATCAGCGTGTCTCCCCCTTTCGGAAATGACGAGCTTGGGCATTTGTGACATCTTCGTGACAACAACGCCAATGAAAAACCCCCGCCGATTTCTCGGCGGGGGTTTTCTACTTTTGCAGACCCAATCGTAGGTCGGGTTTAAACCCGAATTACCAGTCTTCGCGCACCACGGTGCGGGTCTTGATCGGCAGTTTCATCGCCGCAAGGCGCAGCGCCTCGCGGGCGACTTCTTCGCTGACGCCGTCGATTTCGAACATCACGCGGCCAGGTTTGACCTTGCATGCCCAGAAATCGATCGAACCCTTACCTTTACCCATACGCACCTCGATGGGCTTGGAGGTCACAGGCAGATCAGGGAAAATCCGGATCCAGACCCGGCCCTGACGCTTCATGTGACGGGTCATGGCGCGACGCGCAGCTTCGATCTGGCGTGCGGTGATCCGCTCTGGCTCGGTCGCTTTCAGGCCGTAAGTGCCAAAGTTCAGGTCAGACCCGCCCTTGGCTTCGCCCCGAATGCGGCCTTTGTGCAGCTTGCGGTGTTTCGTGCGCTTTGGTTGCAGCATCTTCTCTACTCCTTACCTGTCGCGACGCGGGCCGCCAGGACCGCGCGGAATAGCGCCTTCCTGAAGCTCGGCATGTTTACGGTCGTGGCCTTGCGGGTC
>NZ_JBKBQY010000145.1:0-5053 GCF_046292185.1 Yoonia sp. | reverse complement strand
CGGTCTCAAGGGCGGCATTCGACATGGGATTCTCCGGTTTAGCTGTGGTCTGTGGTTACAATGGGCTATAGACCGGAACGGCCCGAGGGCGCAATGCGAGGAAGAATGATGAAAGACGACCGCCGCCATCCGTTTCGTGACAGCCAGCAGGATCAGGAAACGGCACGCCAGATCCCGGACACGCCACAAACCCGCGCGCCGTCCTATGCGCTGGCCTTTGCCGATCAGGAATTCCTGCTGCGCGAGGAATTGCGCCCCGTCCGGTTGCAGCTCGAATTGCTGAAACCCGAACTGATGATGAACCAAGCGGGGATCAAATCCACCGTCGTTCTGTTCGGCGGCGCGCGCATACCCGAGCCGTCAAAAAAGGATACCGCCAAATCGGAAACGCTGGCCGGTCTGTCGAAATACTATGACGAGGCGCGCACATTCGCCCGCCTGATCACCGAACGGTCGCTGCAAAAAGGCGGCGGCGAAGACGTGATCGTCACGGGCGGCGGGCCGGGGGTGATGGAGGCAGGCAATCGCGGCGCGCAGGATGCGGGGGGCGTGTCCATTGGGCTGAACATCGTGTTGCCGCATGAACAGGCGCCGAATGAATATGTGACGCCGGATCTGTGTTTCAACTTCCATTATTTCGCGATCCGCAAAATGCATTTCCTGATGCGCGCCTCTGCGGTCTGTGTCTTTCCGGGCGGGTTCGGCACGCTGGACGAAACCTTCGAGGCGCTGACCCTGATCCAGACCGGCCGCATGGGGCGGGTGCCGTTCTTGTTGTTTGGACGGGCCTTCTGGGAAAAGATCATCAACTGGGAAGCGCTGGCCGAGGCGGGCACGATTTCAGAAATCGATCTGGCGCTGTTCCGCTTTGTCGAAACCGCCGAGGAAGCTGTCGAAGTGATCGACAACTGGGACGGCAAGGGCACCAAGCGCAAGGCGATCCCGGGGCGGTAACACCGCGTGCCGATCTGTCCGGTGTTACAGCGGATCGTCCGATGGTGTCTCAAGCGCCTGCATCGGCGGCAGATCGGGATTGCGAATCGCCTGAATCGCGGCTTTGGCCAGAAATTCGCCTGCGATCCCGATCTTTTCGGCCAGGGTCAGAATGTCGGCGCGGAACAGTTTCAGGAATGGGACGGCCTCTTTCGCGAACAGGTCCACCTCTTTCCCGACGGTTTTGCCGGATTGTTCGATGGCCGATACCGCGCCCATCGCCGATGTCGTGGACCCGACGATGATACCGTCGATTTCAGGCTTGCGCGTCAGCATGTCGAGGATGAAAAGCACGACCTCGGCGCTTTTGCTGTCGCTGGAAACGGTGTCAGAGATCGTCAGACCGATGCCGCCGTCCTGCACCGCGCGGCTGACCCCGGCGATCATGTGCTGCGCGTAGTTATGCGCAACCGGTGGCGGGATCAGCAAGATATGCCTGCGCCCGCGCGCGATCAGGCGCTGGGCCGCAATCGCGCCAAAGGCGCCGTTGTCAAAGTCATAATAGGGATGCTGGCTGGCCCGGTCGGTACGGCCATGGGTCGCAAAGGGAAAATGCCGCGCCATCATGTAGTTGACGCGCGGGTCATCCGGCCTGATCTGGTTCAATATGATCGCGTCGGCAGATCCGCTTTCGACGATGTAACGCACCGGCTCCATCGGGTCCTGATCGGGAAAGAACGGCGTGACGATCAGGTGATACGGTGTGTCGCGCAGGGCCCCCGCGACAGAAGAGATCAGCCGCGCGGTATGGCTCATCAGATCCAGTTCGGTCGACATCACAAGGCTGATGACATTAGTGCGCCCGGTGCGCAGGCGGACACCGGCGCGATTCGGGACATAGCCGATGTCATTTGCGATCTTGCGGACCAGTTTTTTGGTTTCACTGCCGATATCGGGCGCGTCGTTCAAGGCGCGCGACACGGTCGGTACTGCCAGCCCGCTGATCTGCGCGATGGTCTTCAGCGTCGGCTTTCCTGTGACCGCCGCCGTCGAGGCCGCAATTTCCGAACTCGTTCTGTTCACCGCCATGTGCCGGCATCCTTATCACTCGCGTAAACCACTGCGCAACTATACGCCCAAAAGGTTGGAATCGCGTAAAAATAGTTCAACCGCAAGGCCTTAAGTAATCCAGCCCGGCATTGTGAAATTCTGGCTTATTTTTTGTTGTCAGGTCAATCTAAATCGTTATAGGCTCACCTACAACGATTTAGGACCAGGGAGGAAAGAATCGTGAAACTGACTACAAAACTACTTGCGGCGACATGTATCGTCAGCGCATCGGCGGCTTCGGCTGTCGAACTGGAAGTGACGCATTGGTGGACATCGGGGGGTGAGGCCGCCGCTGTTTCGAAATTTGCCGAAGCATTGAATGCCGCGGGCCACACATGGGTCGACGGCGCGATTGCTGGCGCCGGGGGTACAGCGCGTCCGATCATCATTTCGCGTATTCTGGGCGGCGATCCGATGGCCGCAACCCAGCTGAACCACGGACGCCAGGCAGAAGAACTGATCGAGGCGGGTCTGATGCTTGACCTGACAGAGGTTGCCGAGGCTGAAGGTTGGGCGGATATCGTCAACCCGCCATCATTGCTGGACAGTTGCACACTGGATGGGCGCATTTATTGTGTGCCGGTGAACATCCATTCGTGGCAGTGGTTGTGGCTCAGCCATGCTGCCTTTGAACAGGCTGGTGTTGATGTGCCGACAAACTGGGAAGAATATGTCTCGGCAGCGCCTGCATTGGAAGCGGAAGGCATTCTGCCGCTTGCGATGGGACAGCAGGGTTGGCAGCAGTCTGGCGCTTTTGGGGTCTTGGCAATCGCCCTTGCCGGACAAGAGGCGTGGTCTGCCGTACACATCGACCGTGACGAATCCGTGGCCGCTGGTCCTGAATATGCCCGCGTTTTCGAAGCCGCCGCGACCGCGCGCGAAATGGCGCGCAACAGCAATGTGCAGGACTGGAATCAGGCGACCAATATGGTGATCACAGGTCAGGCCGGTGGCCAGATCATGGGTGACTGGGCGCAGGGTGAATTCCAGGTGGCCGGTCAGGTCGCGGGTGAGGATTACAGCTGCCTTCCAGGTCTGGGCGAAACTGCCATCCTCGATACGGGCGGTGATGCGTTCTACTTTCCGGTTAACCGTGATTCTGAAGTAACGGCAGCTCAGCTTGAGCTGGCGTCGCTGTTGATTTCCCCTGAAGTTCAGGTTGGTTTCAACCTGGCCAAGGGCTCGCTGCCGGTGCGTGGCGATATCGACATGGCTGCTGCGAATGACTGCATGCAGAAGGGCCTTGAAATCCTTGCAGACGGCAACATCCTGCCATCTGGCAATCAGGCATTCAGCCCGGACACACAGGTCCAGATCGAAGAACTGATGGCCGAGTTCTGGACCTCCTCCATGAGCGCAGAAGATGCTCAGGAGCGTTATGTCGCCATCGTCGCCGCCGCTGACTAAGCGCCGCTAGCAAAGGAGCCCGGTTTTGAACCGGGCTCCGCCACAAATATCTGCACCGGGAGACCTACGATGGACGCAGCCAAGCGGCCCAACAAGCTATTCCGCAACCTGAATTCCAAGATCGCCTCGATCCCGATGATATTGACCGTGCTGGTCGTCTTCGTCGGTGGCACGATCTGGACGGTTGTGCATTCCTTTACCAATTCGCGGCTGTTGCCCCGGCTGGATTTTGTCGGCCTTGATCAATATGAACGGCTTTGGGCCAGCAGTCGCTGGATGATATCGATCCAGAACCTTGCGATCTATGGGATATGTTCACTGATCCTGACGCTGGTGATCGGGTTCACCCTTGCGGCCTGTCTTGACCGGAAAATCCGGGGCGAGGCGGTATTTCGCACGATTTTCCTCTATCCGTTCGCGCTGTCATTTGTCGTGACGGGACTTGCGTGGCAGTGGATTCTGAACCCCGATTTCGGGATGCAAAGCGTCATCCGCGATTTCGGCTGGACCAATTTTGCGTTCGATCCGCTGAACAACCCCGATATTGTCATGTATGGCATTCTGATTGCCGGGATCTGGCAGGGGTCGGGCTTTATCATGGTGGTGATGCTGGCGGGTCTGCGCGGCATCGATGAAGACATCTGGAAAGCCGCGCGTGTGGACGGGATTCCGACATGGAAAACCTATGTCGTGATCATCATCCCGATGATGCGCCCGATTTTCGTGACCGCACTGGTGCTGATCGCCAGCGGTATCATCAAACTTTATGACCTTGTGGTCGCGCAAACCAATGGTGGCCCAGGGCTCGCCTCTGAGGTGCCGGCGAAATACGTCATCAACTATATGTTCGAGGCGCAGAACCTTGGTCAGGGCTTTGCCGCATCCACCATGATGCTGGTGTCGGTGATCATCATCCTGATCCCCTGGGCCTATCTGGAATTTGGAGGCAAGAAGAATGGCTGACGCCGCTTTGCAAGACGGCCCGCGCGGGCCGAAACCCAAGAAATCATTCAGCCGGGCCAATATCTTTCTTTACGGCACGTTGCTGGTTGTCAGTATCTATTACCTGCTGCCGCTTTACGTGATGATCGTGACATCACTGAAAGGGATGCCGGAAATCCGCATGGGCAATGTCTTTGGCCCGCCGATGGAAATCACGTTCGAGCCTTGGGTGAAAGCCTGGTCCGAGGCCTGCACCGGCATCAATTGCGACGGGCTGAGCCGGGGATTCTGGAATTCGGTGAATATCCTGATCCCGTCGCTGATCCTGTCGATCTCGATCGCGTCGGTGAATGGTTATGCGCTGGCCAACTGGCGTTTCAAAGGGTCTGAGACCTTTTTCACCATCCTGATCATCGGGGCCTTCATCCCCTATCAGACGATGATCTATCCTATCGTGATCATCCTGCGGGAAATCGGGCTGATGGGATCGCTGGGGGGGCTGGTGCTGGTCCATGCGGTGTTCGGCATGCCGATCCTGACGCTGCTGTTCCGCAACTACTTTACCTCATTGCCCGAGGAATTGTTCAAGGCCGCCCGTGTCGATGGCGCCGGGTTCTGGGGGATCTATTTCCGGATCATGCTGCCAATGTCGCTGCCGATC
>NZ_JBKBQY010000144.1:0-5075 GCF_046292185.1 Yoonia sp. | reverse complement strand
AAAACCACTCGGCCTTGGTGGGTCACGTCCAAGCAACGTGAAGCAAAGTTTCAGCCATGGGCGGACCAAAAACGTCGTGGTGGAAACCAAACGTAAACGCGTTGTGGTGCCCAAACCCGGTGCGGCCAAGCCCGCCGGATCGACTGGCGTGCAAATGGGCGGCGATCCGTCCAAACGGCCCGCCGGCATCTCGGATGTTGAACTCGAACGCCGGATGAAGGCGTTGGCGATGGCCCGCGCCCGCGAAACCGAAGAAGCCGCCAAGCGCGAAGCTGAAGAAAAAGAACGTGCCGCCGAACGCGAGGCGCGCCGCGCCGAGATGGAAGCCAAAGAGGCCGAAGATCGCGAACGCGAAGAACGCGCCAAGGCCAAGGCCGAAGAAGAAAAGCGCAAGGCTGAACGCGCCGCTGCCAAGGTCAAGGCCGAAGCGACCCCTGCGGGTGCTGATGCCAGCGCCCTGCCCGGCGAAAATGCCGTTGACCGTCCGTCCGCCGCTGGTCCCCGCAAGGTGGACCGCGAACGTGACGCGCGCGAAAAAGCCGCCAAAGCGAAACCGACACGTGGAGAAGATGATGGTCGCCGTGCGGGCAAGCTGACATTGAACGATGCGCTGACCGGCCGCGAAGGTGGTCGCCAGCGGTCGATGGCTGCGATGAAACGCAAGCAGGACCGCGCCCGCGCCAAGGCGATGGGCGGGTCTGCCGAACGTGAAAAAGTGTTCCGGGATGTGGCGCTGCCACCAGCGATCACGGTGTCCGAACTTGCCAACCGTATGGCGGAACGTGTCGCCGACGTGGTCAAGGCCTTGATGAATAACGGTATCATGGCGACACAGAACCAGTCGATTGATGCGGATACCGCCGAACTGATCATCGAAGAATTCGGTCACACTGTTGTCCGCGTATCGGATGCTGACGTCGAAGACGTGATCAAGATGGTGCCTGACGATCCCAAGGACCTGCTGACGCGTCCGCCCATCGTCACCATCATGGGTCACGTCGACCACGGTAAAACATCGCTGCTGGATGCGATCCGCAACGCCAAAGTCGTCGCTGGTGAGGCTGGCGGGATCACCCAGCATATCGGTGCCTATCAGGTGAAAACCGACAGCGGTGCACTGCTGACTTTCCTTGATACGCCCGGCCACGCGGCCTTTACCTCGATGCGGTCACGCGGCGCGCAGGTTACGGATATCGTCGTGTTGGTTGTTGCCGCCGACGACGCCGTCATGCCGCAAACGATCGAGGCGATTGCCCATGCGAAAGCGGCCAAAGTGCCGATGATCGTGGCGATCAACAAGATCGACAAACCATCTGCCAACCCTGACAAGGTCCGCACCGATCTGTTGATGCACGAAGTCGTGGTCGAAAAGATGTCCGGCGATGTGCAGGATGTCGAAGTGTCGGCCATCACCGGGAAAGGTCTGGATAACCTGCTGGAAGCCATTGCGCTGCAGGCGGAAATTCTGGAACTGAAAGCCAACCCTGATCGTGCCGCCGTTGGTGCGGTGATCGAGGCGCAGCTTGATATCGGCCGTGGTCCTGTGGCGACAGTTCTGATCCAGAACGGTACCTTGCGCACTGGCGATATCTTTGTCGTCGGCGAACAATACGGCAAGGTGCGCGCGCTGATCAACGACAAGGGCGAACGTGTGGCAGAAGCTGGCCCCGCCGTTCCGGTCGAAGTTCTGGGCCTGAACGGCACGCCAGAAGCTGGCGATGTGTTGAACGTCGTTTCGACCGATGCGCAGGCGCGTGAAATCGCGGAATACCGTGAAAAAGCGTCCAAAGAAAAGCGTGCAGCGGCTGGTATGGCAACGACGTTGGAACAGCTCATGGCGAATGCCAAGGCGAACGAGAACGTCAGCGAATTGCCCATCGTGGTCAAGGCCGACGTGCAGGGTTCTGCCGAAGCGATCGTTCAGGCAATGGAAAAGATCGGCAACGACGAAGTCCGCGTGCGCGTGCTGCATTCGGGTGTCGGTGCGATTACCGAAACCGATATCGGCCTTGCCGAAGCATCCGGCGCGCCGGTGTTCGGTTTCAACGTGCGTGCCAATGCCACGGCCCGCAATTCAGCCAACCAGAAGGGTGTGGAGATCCGGTATTATTCCGTCATCTACGACCTTGTGGATGATGTGAAGAAAGCCGCCTCTGGCCTGTTGTCTGCGGAAATCCGTGAAAAGTTCATCGGTTACGCCAACATCAAGGACGTATTCAAAGTGTCCAATGTCGGCAAGGTCGCCGGCTGTCTGGTCACCGAAGGTGTGGCGCGGCGTTCCGCTGGTGTCCGCCTGCTGCGCGATGATGTCGTGATCCATGAAGGCACACTGAAGACCCTCAAACGCTTCAAGGACGAAGTGCCAGAGGTTCAGTCAGGTCAGGAATGCGGCATGGCATTCGAAAACTACGAAGACGTGCGCCCCGGCGACGTGATCGAGATTTTCGAGCGGGAATCGGTCGAACGGAACCTGTGATCTGTATGATCAGAATGAAAAAGGGCGGTCCAACGGGCCGCCCTTTTGCTATAGCCAGTCCCGCAGGATTGGGATCAGCGGGACATCTGCCGCAGGCATCGGATAATTGCGCAGGTCATTAGGTCTGACCCATTTCAGTGCCTGCCCTTCGCGGGATTGCGGCGTGCCTTCCCATTTCCGGCAGGCAAACAGCGGCATCAGCAAATGGAAATCGGCATAGGCGTGGCTGGCAAAGGTCAGCGGCGCCAGACAGGACGCCCAGGTGCCGATGCCCAGTTCCTCGTGCAATTCGCGGATCAACGCGGCCTCGGGCGTTTCACCCTGCTCGACCTTGCCGCCGGGAAATTCCCATAGCCCCGCCATGGCTTTGCCTTCCGGGCGCTGCGCCAGCAGCACCCGCCCATCCGCATCAATCAGGGCGACAGCCGAAACAAGAACCAGCTTCACGACCGGTAATCAGCGTTGATATCGATATATCCATGCGTGAGGTCACAGGTCCAGACGGTCCTTGCACCGTCGCCCAACCCCAGATCGACACCGATCAGCAGTTCGTCGTTTTTCATATAGGCGCTGGTCGCGTCCTCAGAGTAATCCGGCGCGCGCCAGCCGTTTTCGGCCACGGTGATATCACCGAAACGGATTGATAGCTTGTCCCGGTCCGCCTGTGCACCGGATTTGCCCACGGCCATGACGACGCGGCCCCAATTGGCGTCATGTCCCGCAATCGCGGTTTTGACCAAGGGGCTGTTAGCAATCGCCATCGCGACCTTGCGCGCATCCGCGTCATCGGCAGCACCCGTCACGGCGACTGTGACAAATTTGGTCGCACCTTCGCCATCGCGCACAACCTGATGCGCCAGATCCAGCATGACGCCATGCAGCGCGCTTGAGAAATCATCATTGGCGGTTACATCGACACCTGACGCACCCGTCGCCACGGCGATCAGGCTGTCGGAAGTGGAGGTATCGCTGTCCACCGTGATGCAGTTGAATGTCTGGTCATTGTGTTGGGAAATCAGCTTTTGCAGCGCGTCCTGCCCGATCAGCGCGTCGGTGAAGATATAGACGAGCATCGTTGCCATATCCGGCGCGATCATGCCGGACCCTTTGGCGATACCCGCGATCTGTACTTGCTGACCACCGATATCGATAGTCGCGCTCGCCCCTTTGGGGAAAGTGTCGGTGGTCATAATCGCGCGGGCCGCATCCTTGATCGCGGCCTCGGTTTGGCCGTCATGGAGTTGCGCAATTTTCGCGATGATCCGATCATGCGGCAACGGTTCCCCGATCACCCCGGTTGAGGCGGTAAAGACCCGCGCCACTGATACACCCGTCTGATCCGCGACGGCATGTGTCAGGGTGGTGACGCTTTCCACCCCGTTCTTGCCGGTGAACGCATTGGAATTGCCAGAATTCACCAAAATCGCGGCAGGCCCGGACGGATCGCCGCCCAGTTTCGCTTGGCAATCCAGCACTGGCGCAGACCGTGTCGCTGAGCGGGTAAACACCCCGGCGATGGATGAACCGGCAGATGCGATAGCCAGCATCACGTCGGTCCGGTTCTGGTATTTTACCCCCGCCGCCGCGCTGGCAAAGGTTACGCCCGCAATGACGGGAAGGTCGGGAAATTGCGCAGGCGCAAGCGGCGAGGTTTTCATGATCTTATTCCGTCAACAGGTCGATCTGGTCGATGACATTGGGATCGAACGCGCCTTCTTCCGGACGTTCGATGGTGGCGGCGGCTGTCAATTCTTCCAGATAGGCAAGAACTGCGGCTTCTTGCAATTCGCCCATCAACTGCGGGGCGACCTGATCGAATTCGGGCTGCGGCTGGATGCGTTCATCCACCAAAGTCGCGACATGCCAGCCGAACTGACTTTCAAACGGATCGGACACTTCGCCGATGTCCAGCGCAAGAATGGCATCCTGAAATTCATCAACCATCATGCCTTCGCTGAACCATCCCAGATCGCCACCGTTCTGCTGGCCGGCGGGATCAATCGATACATCGGTGGCGACTGCGGCGAATTCTTCGCCTTCGTCAATCCGGGCCTTGGCGGCTGCGGCCTCTTCCTCTGTCTCGACCAGAAGATGCGAGGCGCGGTATTCCGGCACGTCGGGCGCGTCTGCAAAACGGGCGTTATAAGCCTCTTGCAGGGCTTCTGGGGTGACGGCTGTTTCGGACAGGGCGTTCACGACCTCGGCAGCCAGAAGGCCGCGGCGCTCATTGGCCAGTGTGTAAAGGATACTGGCGGGTACTTCTTCCAGCTCGTCCGCCAAAAGCTGCTGCTGAACCAATTGGTCGACCAGGCCAGTGAACAGAACGTCATTCGGGAACTGGGCATATTGCTGGGGCAGCATGCTGCGGGCAATGATCAACTCCCCCACCGTGATTTCGGTGTCACCGACCTTTGCCACGACGGTATCTGCGGTGACATCGCTTCCGGCAGCCACATCCTGTGCCGATGCGCTGGTCGTCACGGACAGCGACAGCGCCGCAGCCCCCAAAAATGTTACATGTTTCAGCATTAAACGTTCCCTTTACTGGCCGCGCAGTCGCGCGACGTTGACACTCTATACCCGGGACCTTACATCCCTG
>NZ_JBKBQY010000143.1:0-5286 GCF_046292185.1 Yoonia sp. | reverse complement strand
CCCCAGATGACAAGATCCATGCATGATCTGCGCCGCTTTCTGTCATCGCTGCACCCCTATGACAGCCTGCCCGACGATGCGCTGCAAAACCTGCTGCCCCAATTCACCAAACTTCAGATGCACAAGGACGACGTGATCTATCCGCTGGGTGCCGTTTGCGAGGGGCTTTATATCATTCTGGATGGCGAGGTTGAGATCACCGCCGAGAATGATGAAATCGTTTCGCAACTGTCCAGTCGCAATTCCTTTGGCGAACGGGGCCTGATGCGCGACGGCAAGACCGGCACCAAGGCCCGCGCGCTCAGCGATGGCGCATTGCTGCTGCTGCCGACCGATGCATTCCATGACCTGATCGCCGCACATGCCAGCGCGCACCGCTTTTTCACCCGTGGCCGCACGCGCGAGGCGACCGATGCCACACGCCCCGCCACCTTGGTGGAAATCCGTGTCGATCAGCTTATGGCGGCCGATCCCGTGACCTGCGCCACCGATGCCACGATCAGCGATGCCGCAAGGCTGATGCGCCAGCACCGGATTTCCTGTCTTCCCGTCACGAATGATGGCAAACTGGCAGGCATCGTCACCCTGCACGACATCAACAACCGCGTCGTCGCCGAAGGGCTGGACCCCGCCCAACCCGTCAGCCGGATCATGACGGCTGACCCCCTGACCCTGCCACCATCTGCCATCGGGTCCGACGTGCTGCATATGATGATGGAACGCCGCTTTGGCCATGTGCCCATCGTCGATCAAGGTAAATTGGTGGGCATCGTCACCCAGACCAATCTGACGCAGTTTCAGGCGGCCAATTCCGCATCGCTTGTACGCGGCGTGGTGCGCGCCACCACGCCAGACGATATGGCCGCAGTGACCGCAAAAATTCCACAGCTTCTGGCGCAACTGGTCGGCGCGGGAAACCGGCACGAAACCGTCACCCGGCTGATCACCGATATCGCCGATGCCGTCACCCGCCGCCTGCTCGCACTGGCCGAGGCGGAATTCGGCCCACCGCCTGTCCCATACCTGTGGCTGGCCTGTGGATCGCAAGGGCGGCAGGAACAGACCGGCGTGTCCGATCAGGACAATTGCCTGATGCTGGATGATGCGGTCACCGATGCCGACATGCCCTATTTCGCGAAACTTGCGACGTTCGTCAGCGATGGTCTGGATCAAGCGGGATATTATTATTGCCCTGGCGATATGATGGCGACGAACGAACGCTGGCGCCAACCTGTGCGCACCTGGCGCAGCTATTTCCGCCGCTGGATCGACAGCCCCAGCACAGAGGCGCAGATGCTCGCCTCTGTCATGTTCGATCTGCGGCCTGTCGGCGGCACGCGGACATTGTTCGACGACCTGCACCGTGACACACTCGAACACGCCGCGCGCAATTCCATCTTTGTGGCGCATATGGTTTCAAATTCGCTGAAACATAACCCGCCCTTGGGTCTGCTGCGTGGCTTTGCGACATTGCGCAGCGGCGAACACAAGAACCATATCGACATGAAGATGAACGGCGTGATCCCGGTGGTCGATCTTGGCCGGATCTATGCACTTCGCGGGCAGCTTGACAGCGTCAACACCCGCGCGCGTATCGACAGCGCGCATGGCGCAGGACTAATCAGCCAGACCGGCGGGCGTGACCTGCTGGACGCCTATGACCTGATCGCGCAGACACGGCTGGAACATCAGGCAAGCCTGATCCGCGCCGGGCGAAAGCCGGATAATTTCATGTCCCCCAATGTGCTGTCCGAATTCGAACGCAGCCACCTGCGCGACGCCTTTGTCGTGGTGCGCACGATGCAATCCGCTGTCACCCAAGGGCGCGGTGTGATCGGATAAGAAAAGAACAATCAAAGGACCCCCAAGAATGTATGTCGACATTATCACGATCATCGCTGCCGGCTTCGCCGCCGCCGGTGTCGCGCTGATCCTGAACCGCCTGACCGGGCGGCGCCTGCCGCGCTGGATCGTGCCGGCCACCGCCGGTGCAGGCATGATCCTGATGAGCCTGACCAATGAATACCGCTGGTATCCGCGCACCGCAGGCCTGCTGCCCGAGGGGTATGAGATCATCTCGACCGTGGATTATTCCGCCCCTTTTAGCCCTTGGACATATGTGGTGCCTTATGTGAACCGCTTTGCCGCGATTGATGTGGCAGGGGCACAGCGCAACGCCAATCAGCCTGATCTGCGGTTGACCAATGTCGTGTTCTTCACGCGCTGGCAGCCGATGCAGACACGCAGTGCTGTCTTTGACTGCGCGCAGGGCCGGTCCGCGCTGGTGGACAGCGATCTGGTTTTCAATGACGACGGAACAATCGCTGTGTCGCGCTGGGACCAGACCGGGCTGGATGACCCTGCAACAGCCCTTGTCTGTCAGGAGGCCATATAGTGTTCGACAAGGTCCGGCCCCGGCAACGCACGCTCGCTTTCTTCGCTTTGCTCGCCTTGGCCTGCATCGGCGCGGTGACCGGTGCGCTGCTGTTGGCCAACGCACGGCTGGACCCGGATGACCCGCAATCTGCCCTGCTCAGCGCCGGGGTGATGGCGGGATTTGCGATATTTGGTATCTGCGCGGTGATGTGGCTGATCTTTGACGATATGGTTGTGCGCCCGATGGAACGTCTGGCCGCCGCGCTGCAGGCCCATGCCGCCGCTGATATGCGACGGGGGATCGACACGGCACCGCTGCGGCATCTGGGCGAACTGGCCCGCGCCGCCGCTGCGCTGACCACGCGTCTTTCAGTCACACGGTCCGAGGTGGATCAGCTTCTGGCGCGATCCACCAGTAAACTGACCAGCGAACGCGAACAGCTGACCCGCATCCTGTCCGCGATCCCTGCGGCCGTTCTGATGGTCAGCCCCGATCACCGGATCACGCTTTACGACGGGCACGCGGCAATGATGCTGGACGACCAGCACCATCTTGGACTGGGTCAGCCGGTCTTCGACTATTTCGATGAAATCTATCTGCGCGCCGCGCTGGATAACCTGTCCGATAGTCGCCGTCGCACGCTGGGCCAGCAGGTGCCGACTGCCGATGGCGCCCGGATGCTGGATCTGACGTTGCACGATCTGGGGCAGGGGCAAGGCTATATGCTCAGCTTTCCGGTGCCGCGCGGCGCAAGCCCCGCACGGCCTGTGGTTTTCGATTTCGAGATGAACACCCGCAAACGATCCGGTGACATCATGAATGTCCGCCTGCGCGATTTGACCTATGTAGTGTTCGACACCGAAACCACCGGATTCCTGCCCAACAAGGACGAAATCGTCCAGATCGGCGCCTTGCGCATCGTGAACGGCCATCAGGCCCCTGGCGAGGTACTGGACCTGCTGGTCAACCCCGGCCGCCCGATCCCGGCGCGATCCACCGCCGTACATGGGATCACCGACGCGATGGTGCAGGACGCCCCTGATATGGCGCAGGCCGGGCGCAAATTTCACAGCTTTGCCCGTGATGCAGTGCTGGTGGCACATAACGCGCCTTTCGATCTGGCGTTCTTTCACCGCTATTCCGGCCAGATCGGGGCAAAATTCGAAAATCCGGTGCTGGATACGGTGCTTTTGTCCGCGGTGCTGTTCGGCATGACCGAAGGGCATACGCTGGATGAACTGAGCAAAAGGCTCGACGTGGAACTGCGTGATGAACACCGGCATACGGCGATTGGCGATGCCACCGCGACGCGCGATGTGTTCCTGCGGATGATCCCGATGCTGGAGGCGCGGGGGCTGACTACCTTTGGCGCGGTGCTCAATGAGATCCGCAAGCATAAGCGATTGTTGCCGGATCTGAACGGTTAGCGGATCAGGCGCGCCACCTCGGCTACGCGGGCGGCATTATCCGCGGCGATGCTGCCATCGGCCATGTGCAGGTTGTTTTCAAATCCGACCCGGATCTTGCCGCCAAGGGCATGGGCCACAGCCAGGCAGGCGGTTTCCGCCGTACCAAAGGCGCAGACTGCCCAGTCAGGTGTCAGCCCCAGATCTTTCGCCATAGCCAGAAAAGGTGACAGATCATCCGGTGCGCTGATCTGCCCCTTGTTGTAGCGGCCCAGCACGTAAAGCACGGTCAGGTTAGTGTCAGGGATCGTCCCGGCAGCGATTTCTTTGACCAGCCAGTGCAACTGTTCCGCATCATACAAGATATGCTGCACCGCCACCCCTGCCTCTGCCAGGCTGTGATAGCAGCGGCGCGCGGCTGCATGATCGCCGTCTGCCAGCATCTCGACCAATGCGATCGACACAGCTTCTGGCGTGATCTGCCGCAGCAAGGCGCGTTGATCGGCCGGGGTAAAGACACCCGCCGCTTCTGTCGTGATCTGCACGGGCAGGGCGGGGATAGCCTGTTTCATTTCGGCGATCAGTTCGGCATAGAGCCCTGCATCCAGCACATGCGCGCCCTCCGCGTCGCGCACATGGGCATGTAACGCACCTGCGCCAGCGGCATGACAGGCGCGGGCGGTCGCAATTGTTTCGGCAATCGTGATCGGCAGTGCGGGATGATCAGCCTTGCCGCGCCGCGCACCATTGGGGGCGACCATGATCGTCGGCAAAGGCGTGAGCCGGTTCATGCAGCGAGCGCGGTTTCAATGGCCTGCGACAGCTTGTCCGTCAATTCCCCGATTTGGTCATCGCTGAGGATGAACGGCGGGGCCAGCAGGATGTGATCGCCGCGCTGCCCGTCAATCGTGCCACCCATCGGATAGCAGATCAGGCCCGCGTCCATCGCGCTCGCCTTGATTTTCGCATGCAGCTTGCACGCGGGATCGAACATCGCTTTGGTTTCACGGTCCACGACCAGTTCCAGTCCACGAAACAATCCGCGCCCGCGGATATCCCCGATATGCGGATGCTGGCCGAAACGGTCACGCAGCGCGGTGTCGAGCAGATCGCCCGCCTGCCGGACGCGCGGCAAAAGCTGCCGGTCGCGGATCGCGCGCAGCACGGCACCGGCCCCGGCGGCGGCCATGGCATGACCCATATAGGTGTGGCCGTGCTGGAAAAAGCCGGACCCACCGGCGATGGCATCATAGATCTGCCCCGTGCAAATCAGCGCGCCGATGGGTTGATAGCCGGCGCCCAATCCCTTTGCCACGGTGATCATATCAGGGGCGACGCCGTCCTCGGCGCAGGCATAAAGATGGCCGGTCCGGCCCATGCCGCACATGACTTCATCCAAAATCAGCAACACGCCGTGGCGGTCGCAAATCTGCCGGATACGTTTGAGGTAACCGGGCACGGCAGGCACTGCGCCCATCGTGGCACCGACCACGGGTTCAGCGA
>NZ_JBKBQY010000142.1:0-5416 GCF_046292185.1 Yoonia sp. | reverse complement strand
CCTCCCTCGGCATTCCCGGACAAGGCGAATTGCGCAGCCTGACTGACATTTTCACCCAGAACCATGACAGGCTGCATCTCTTGCCAGATCCCCTTGGTGGTCAGCGCTTCGCGCGCGCGCATACCATAAGGCGCGTGTTCGGGGTTGGCGATGGCGAACCGGGTGATAGCACCGGATGCGACCATCGCAGCCAACTGATCCAGCGTCTCATCCGGCGTCAGGCTGGATCCGTGCGGCACCATGATCACGATCCGTCCAATGGCGTAAAGATCGCCCGCGTCTCTTGTCAGACCCTCAACATGCAGATCAACAATGAATTGCTCGTCGGCGGCCATGAAAATCTCGAACGGTGCGCCTGCACGAATCTGCCGTGCAAAATTGCCGGTCGATCCAAAAGACAGGCGCACATCCAGCCCCGTCTCTGCAGTGAATGCTGCGGCAATTTCCGTGACGGCGAATTGCAGGTCCGACGCTGCGGCGATGACCGGCGCATCGCTTTGCGCCACCGCAGCGCCGCTCAGACAGGCCCAAGCCACGACGGCGAAGCGTAGGATGCGGCGCAGGCTCACCGCGACCATGACAAAGCCCTCCAACGGCAACAACGCTGGCGCAAACGCAACTTGGTTGGGAAGGAACTCTCTTGCATGCAAGCATTGTTGTTGACGCAAGACGCGAGAGCAAGCAGCAATCTGCAGTGTTTGAACTGGAAGCCTGATCGTCGGTGGTGCTAAGCATCCACATGCATAATACACGATGAGCGGGCGACATGATCTTTCTGACAATCTGGCCACTTTTCGCGCTGATCTGCCTTGGCTTCCTGATGGCGCGCGGGGGTTTTCCCGAACCAGGGTTCTGGCCCGCGGCGGAACGGGTGAATTATTACATCCTGTTCCCAGCACTGTTGATCGGCAGCCTTGCAAATGCACCTTTGCGCGACCCGGCAATCCTGCGGTTGGGCGGCGCGGCCTTCAGCACAATCTGCCTTGCGGCTATCGGTCTATATCTTTGGCGGCGCATTCGCCCTGCACCCGCCGCGCGTTTTGGCCCGAGCGTGCAGGGCGTCATCCGGTTCAACACCTACCTTGGACTTGCCATCACCGCGAGCCTGGCCGGAGCCGCCGGGATGGAGCGGGCAGCCGTGATGCTGGCTGTCATGGTGCCCTTGGTCAACGTGCTGTCAATCATAGCGCTGAGCGACAAGGCCACCAGCCGCGGCCCTGCCGATCTGGCACTGATGATGTTGCGAAACCCGCTGATCCTCGCCTGTATCGCAGGGATATTTCTGGCCCTGACTGGTACCGGCCTGCCTTTTGGCACCGCGCAGTTCTTTGCACTTTTGGCGCAGGCAAGCCTGCCTCTGGGTCTGTTGTGTGTCGGCGCCGCGCTGCGCCCGGCAACGCTGCGCACCGACAGCGGCGCGATCTGCGCCAATTCGGCCGCGCGGCTTCTTGTCATGCCGCTGCTCGCCGCAGGGGTGGGGCTGGCCTTTGGTCTGACCGGCATCGAGGCGCTGGTGATCATCATCTTCTTCGCGATCCCGACAGCGCCCACATCTTACGTCCTAACACGGCAATTTGGCGGCGACAGCACCTATATGGCGGGGTTGGTGACGGCGCAGACACTTGCTGCCGTGCTGACTATTCCGATTGTTCTGTTGATTTACGGCACGACCTGACACGCGCCGAATATTTGAGAGCTCAGATGGAACCAAACCACCCTTCGCTTCGTTGCAATATCATACGTCATGAGAACGCAAAAAGGAGATAAACATGAACTGGGATACCATCCAAGGTAAGTGGAAACAGATGACCGGCAGCGCCAAGGAAAAATGGGGCGAGCTGACCGACGACGACCTGACACAGGTCGACGGTAAACGCGACCAACTGGCCGGCAAAATTCAAGAGAAATATGGCGTCACCAAAGACGAGGCCGAAAAGCAGATCGACGATTGGGCAAGCAAGTCCTGATCACCTATCAGCCCAACAGAAACGGTCGCCCCCGGGCGGCCGTTTTTGCGTCTTAACGATGCGGGACCGGTGAAGAGGTGCGGAAAGATCACCACTTTTCACAGTCGATACTGTCAGTCAGTGTGTCCCGCTCTTAAACGCAAGACCAAGACATATTTAAAAATTATGAGCGGTTGGCGATCCCACGAGGACTCGAACCCCGAACCTGCTGATTAGAAGTCAGCTGCTCTATCCAGTTGAGCTATGAGACCGCTTGAACGGGGTATGGCGCGGGAGGGGGGCTTTTGGCAAGCCGGAAACGCCCTTAATGGGTCCAGACGCCGCGCCGGTTGGTCGCGAAGTTCTCGCCATAGCCTCCGGGCCGGATATTGACCTTGCGGGGTTTGGGCTCCTGCACCACAGCGTCGATTCCGTGGTCACGGGCATAATCAAGGGCGGCCTCCTTACTGTCAAAATGCAGCCGCACTTGGGCCTGTGTATCCGTCGATGACGTCCAGCCCATCAAAGGGTCGATCGACCGTGCGCTTTGTGCGGCATGCTCCAGAACCCAATCCTTGGTCTTGGCCGTGCCCGATGACATGGCTGTTCTGGCTGGCTTGTAGATTCGTGCGCGCATCTTCTTGCCCTTTCGTCTTTCATTTCCATATGCGCAAAAGGCGGGGGTTTCGCAAGCCCCGCCATGATCGCATCAGACCCATTCGCCTTTGCGCATGACCGGCATAATCTCACCCGTCTTGGTGATACCGTCGATATCGACCTGATCCGACCCGATCATCCAATCGACATGGATCAGGCTCTGGTTGCCACCCTTTTGCTGCAGTTCCTCGGGCGAATAATCGGACCCACCTTCAATCGTATCTGCATAGCATTGGCCCAGCGCGATATGGCACGATGCATTTTCGTCAAACAAGGTGTTATAAAACAACGTGCCGGACTGGCTGATGGGGCTGGAATGCGGCACCAGTGCCACCTCTCCAATCCGGCAGGCGCCATCATCGGTTTGCAGCAAGGATTTCAGCACTGCCTCGCCCTTGGTGGCAGAGGCTTCGACGATCCGCCCAGCCTCGAACCGGACTTTGATGTTTTCAATGACGTTGCCCTGATGCGCCAGCGGCTTGGTCGCAGCGACCGTGCCATCCACCTTATAGGCATGCGGGCAAGTGAACACCTCTTCGGTTGGAATATTCGGTTGGCAGACCACACCGTTCAGCGCAGGCGACGCCCCGCCTTTCCAGATATGCCCGTCGGCAAGGCCCAATGTCAGGTCGGTGCCCGGCCCGGTGTATTTGAGCGCTGCGAAATCATGGTCATTCAGCCACTTCACCCGCTTTTTCAGTTCTTTGGTATGCTCTGCCCAATTCGCCACCGGATCCTCGCCGTCCAGACGGGAGGCTTTATAGATGGCATCCATCAGCTTGCCCTGTGCCTCTTCCACCGGCAAATCGGGGAACACGCGCGCCGCCCAGCCAGCACCGGGGAAAGCAACGATGTTCCAGTTCACCTCGAACCCGACAATCGGGGCCATCGCGGCTTTGGCGGCGATAGATGTCGCCTTTGACAGACGCGCAACCTTGGCGGGGTCCTGGTCGGCAAGCAGCATCGGGTCATCGCCGGTGATCGCCATCCTTGCAGCGCCCCCTTTGTAAGCTGCGGCCAGTCCTTCGTAGAACCAGCCAGGCGCGCGGTCGAAACTGGCATCCTCGGCATTTTCATAGCGCACCAAGGTAATCGCCTCATCGGTGAAAAAGGGAATCACGATCCCTGCCCCGGCCTTATAGGCATGCACGGTGATCGCGCGGACCAGATCGATGGCAGACAAAGGTGCGGTGATCACCAGATCCTGCCCCTTTTGCAGGTTCACGCCGGTGCGCACGGCGACTTCGGCCAGACGGTCGAGCTTCACGGGATCAATGGACATAGCATACCTCTTTTGCGTTTGGCGCGACCTTAGGCCAGCGGCGGCCCTTGATCCAGTGACCAAAGACAACAACTATGGGTTAACCAAAGGAATCCACCGCCATGGCCTATGCCCAGACTGACAAGTCGCCTGCTCCGCAATTTCTCGCCAATCCCGCGCCTGACGTGCGCACACGCGACAAGATGGAGGGCGGCAAAAGATTCGTGCTGAAGACCGAATTTGAACCCGCAGGCGACCAACCCACCGCGATTGCCGAACTCAGCGCCGGGATCGACGCGGGCGAACGCGATCAGGTGCTGCTGGGCGCAACCGGCACCGGCAAGACATTCACCATGGCCAAGATGATCGAACAGACGCAACGTCCCGCGATCATCCTTGCCCCGAACAAGACGCTCGCGGCGCAGCTATACGGCGAATTCAAGGGCTTCTTCCCCGAAAATGCGGTTGAGTATTTTGTAAGCTATTATGATTACTATCAGCCAGAGGCCTATGTCGCCCGGTCCGATACCTATATCGAGAAGGAGTCGCAGATCAACGAACAGATCGACCGGATGCGGCACTCTGCCACCCGCGCGTTGTTGGAACGTGACGATGTGATCATCGTAGCATCAGTATCCTGCATCTACGGCATCGGGTCGGTCGAAACCTATGGCGCAATGACGCAGGATATCCATGCGGGCCAGTCTTATGATCAACGCCAGATCATCGCCGATCTGATCGCACAGCAATACCGCCGCAACGACGCGGCCTTCCAGCGTGGGACGTTCCGGGTGCGGGGTGACAGCCTTGAAATCTGGCCTGCCCACCTTGATGATCGCGCGTGGAAGCTGTCGTTCTTTGGCGAGGAATTGGAAAGCATCACCGAATTCGACCCGCTGACCGGGACCAAGACCGGCATGTTCGACAAAGTCCGCATCTATGCCAATTCGCATTACGTGACCCCGAAGCCGACGATGCAGCAGGCCATCATCGGCATCAAGAAGGAGCTGCGAATGCGGCTCGACCAATTGGTCGCCGAAGGCAAATTGCTGGAAGCTCAGCGGCTTGAACAGCGCACCAATTTCGATCTGGAAATGCTGGAGGCGACAGGCGTCTGCAACGGGATCGAAAACTATTCCCGCTATTTGACAGGCCGCGCGCCGGGCGAGCCGCCACCCACGCTGTTCGAATTCATCCCCGACAATGCCATCGTCTTTGCCGATGAAAGCCACGTATCTGTGCCCCAGATCGGCGGCATGTATAAGGGTGACTTCCGGCGCAAGATGACGCTGGCCGAACACGGGTTCCGGCTGCCATCCTGCATGGATAACCGCCCACTAAAGTTTGAGGAATGGGATGCGATGCGCCCACAATCGGTCTTCGTATCCGCAACGCCTGCGGCTTGGGAGATGGAACAGACAGGTGGTGTGTTCACCGAACAGATCATCCGTCCGACCGGCCTGATCGACCCCCAGATCGAAATCCGCCCGGTTGAGACACAGGTCGATGATCTGCTGGACGAAGTGCGCAAGGTCGCCGCCGCTGGCTAT
Organism: Yoonia sp.; assembly: GCF_046292185.1. Classification (GTDB taxonomy): domain Bacteria; phylum Pseudomonadota; class Alphaproteobacteria; order Rhodobacterales; family Rhodobacteraceae; genus Yoonia. The sequence goes on along the minus strand of NZ_JBKBQY010000142.1, from coordinate 2 downwards.
CG
>NZ_JBKBQY010000141.1:0-5480 GCF_046292185.1 Yoonia sp. | reverse complement strand
TACTGCCAGATCGCCGGTATTGACCGTGACCCCGTCACGGATCGCTGCGCGGGTCGTGTTGGACGTGCTGAAATAGCTGACCGTGATCCCGATCGCCAGTTCCTGATCGTCCTTTTCGGTGGCAGCACCCGCCCCCTCGCCGTCCGAACCCTCGGATGGCGCGGAAGGTGCGCCACCGCTCGCGCCGGTCTTGGTCGTAAGATAATCGTTGGGGTCGAATACATCGCTCAGCGACTTGGGGATCGCGAAATCGCTTTGGCCCTCGCCGGTTTCGCTTTCATCGGAATCGCTGCGCGTGGTCGGTGACACGAATTGCGTGACCTGATCGCGATAGGTTTCCAACGTCTTCATCAGGTCCGGCCAAGGCCGGGCATTGGGATAGGATGTGGTTGCCTGCGCCGTCACATTGGCTGCGGTGACATCGGTCAAGGCACCACCGATTTCGGCCTGCGTGATGCCGGACATCAAGGTGACAGGCACGCTGAGGAAGACACCATATCCAAATTCGTTGATGAAATCCTCTTCGGATTTCTGTTCGTTTTCAGGCTTGCCTTCGTTTTCCTTGGCCAGCGCCTTGCGCTGCGCCTCGCTCAGGCTGTTGGCGGTGCTTGTCACTTCGCGCGACAGGCCGCTGCCGCCTTCGGCCTCGGTGGCAAAGCGCAGACCGGCATTGACGGCCAGATCGCCGGTGACAGTGACCTTTGTCAGTGACAGCGGCACCAGCGTTTCGGCGTTGGACAAATTGCGATAGCTGCCGCCCAGCGTGGCAAAGGTATTGTTGTCGTCAAGCAGCACATCCACGGCCAGCGCACCGGCAAAGCCGCGTTTGCTGTCGCCGCCCTGTGTCTGGCTGGCGGGTGGGGTCGTGGTGGTGTCTGTCGTCGTCACGCCGCCAGAGGTATCGGTGGTTTCATCCGACTGGCCCAAGGCCAGTTTCTTGAACGCATCAAGAAAGCTCAGCGCACTTTCGTTAAATGATCCCTTGTCCGCGTTCGGGGTTTCTTCTTCCTCTGCGGGCGGGGTCGGATCATCGGTGCCCAGCGTCGCTGTCGTCTTATGGGTCTTGTTGAAATAAAGGCTTTCCGCCGCCAGCGTCAGATCACGCCCGACGGTGATCTCGCCGCCAAGGGCAGCCTCGGTCAGGGTGCGGCCAACGGACACGGCGATGGCCAGCGCGAATTTGGCATCCTTGCCGCCATCGACCTCTGTCGTCAGCGCATGGTTCATGCCGGTCAGTGCGGCGACGGTCAGATCACGTGCCGCAGTGATGCTGCCGCCATTGATCACGGCCTGATTGGTCAGACGGCGCACCGACACGACGACGCCGGGGGTCACGCCCAGATAGGTTTCAGGACTGACGGAAATCGCCATGTTTTCCGATGCGGTCGACATCACCGCGATATCGCGGGCCAGACTGGTCAGGCTGGAATTCGTGATGCGCACGCTGCTGTCGGTCTGGGTTACGGCCACGACAAGGTTCAGCTTTTCACTGCCCGCGTCGATGTTCACATCGGTCTGGGCATGGCTGTGGATATAGATCGCATGGTCTTCCTGCTTGAAAGCCGCGGCCAGCCATCCGGTAAAATCCTGCACCGCGTCGGTGCTGAAATCGAACCCCTGTTCGGCCAGACCATCCGCGGTCAGAAGCCCCCGCGTCTCTGTCTTGCCGTCAAAGACGGTGGTGGGCGTCAGACCCGCCCAATCGCCCTGGGCGGTCAGGCTGCTGTTGTTGATGTTGATCGCGGCAGAGGCTTGCAGGAATGCCACATTCAGCGGGATATCGCTTTCCCATGGGCCAGCCAAGTCGTTGGCATATTGGACGAAATCCTGTGCGCTGAATGTTTCCTGATTGAAAATCCTGGTCGCGACATCCTTGGCGACACCGAACAGCGCATCGGTGATTTCACCTTCGCGTTCTTTGGTCTGTCCGGACCCGGCCAGGCCGCGCGCGCGGGCATAGGCCCCGACATAGATCGCGCCACCCGTCAGCGTGCTGTTGGTGATGTTGTTTTCGGCCTTCGTCTGGGACAGCACGATCAGACCGTCGGTGCCGTTGTTTTCCGCTCGCGCGAGCAGCGCGATCAGGCCACCGGCATGGCCATTGCCGCCCTGCGTATAGATATTGGCATTTTCCAGAGTGATGACGGGCGCGTTCAAGATCAGATTGCCCGATGCGCCGGTCGATGCGACGGTGGCGTGGTCGCCACCAGCCACCTGCCGGGTCGAGATGGTTTTATCATTGATCGTGATCGACTGGTCGGCCTGAATAATCCAGTTGGCGCCATTTGTATAAAGATCATCAGCCAGTACGAAAGTCGCTGGATCGATCAGCACCGTGCCCATCGGGCCGGAGGCAGAAGCCACGTCAAGCGTGCCACCCAGCGTCACCGTATCCACCGCGCTGAATTCGATGAAACCGCCCGTACCGGCCACGGCTGTCGCGCTGATCCGCGCGCCCTTTTCCAAAAGCGCCGATCCATCGGCGAAAAGCACCGCCGTGCCGCCATGGGCAAGACCGTCGGCTGCGATGTCCGCACCGGCGCTGACGGTGATATCGCCAGCGGCGCGGATATCGATACGCCCACCATTATCGCCTGAACGGGCCGTCGCCGTGCCACGGATCGCGATATCATCGCCGGAAAACAGCCGGATCACCCCGCCTTCGACAGAAACACCGCTGGCCTGTTCAGCGCTGCTTGTGTTGACGGCGGGATTATAGCTTTGGCTGCCTTCGGTATCGACGACGGTGATACGGCCATCGACAATCATCCGCGCGCCGGACCGCAATTCCAGCCTGCGGGCGTTGATTTCGCCATAAAGCGCAATCGCCCCATCTGCAGACAGAGGTTCGGACCCGGCAAACAATTGCGCGACAGCCCCGCTGTCGACAACGCCATCCGCCCCGATCAGCCGGTCAGCGAAACCGCGCTGCGCGGTGGACATGGTCAGATTGCCCGCATTGATGACGCCGCCCGCAGAGACGACGATCCCGCCAGGGTTAACGATAAAGACATTGCCGCCCACGGCGCCGCCCTTCATCGCGTTCAGCGTGCCTTCGATATTCGTCTGGCCGCCGCGCACGACGTTGATCAGCGCACCGGCGGTTTCGGGTTGGTGCAGGTTGACCGTCTGCAATTGCCCGACCGAAAAGCGGTCAAAGGAATTGAACGCATTTCCGCCGCTGAAGGTATTGGTATAGATATCCGTCGACAGACCGTTGTTGATGATACTGGTCTGGGTGCGGCCATCGGCGATGATCTGCGCCTCGGCATAGACCGGCAGGACCTGAAACGCCGAGATCGTAAAGGCCATGGTCCAGCCCACGGATTGCCGCGCGAGATGACCGAGCGAAGCCCGCAGGCGGGACTTCAAAAAACGCTTGGACTGTTTATACATGACCATCTCCTGGCGACCGTGAAAGGTCTGGATCTGTGGCGCGGCCCGCCGTGGCGGCCCGCGACCGTATTTGGGCTGGGCGGATTACATGCCGCCCCGGATCGCTTCGAGAGCGGTGTTGAATTGCGAAATATCGACACCCACGACGATCGGGTCCGCCTCCAGCGCGGGACGGTAGCCGAACAGCAATTGTTCGTTTTCGTCGAACCGGAAGAGTTCGTCGGCATCAAGCCGCAGGGCCGCTTCGCAAAGCGCGCCGAGACACCGCTGCCAGATCATGCTGCGCTGTTCGACATCCTCGTCTTCGTCATCCAGACGGAACACGGCACCGCCAGGCAGATAGGCCCCCATCGGCACCTGCGCCAAAAGGATTGCGGCATCGTCATCCGCGGGCACCACGATGAAGCGGACGATCAGCTGATCGGTTTCCGCCAGCGACAATTCCTGTAGCAGGCTGCAGGCGACACGGGTGGTCGTGACCGCCTCGCAATTGACCAGCCAGTCGCCGAATGCCGTGTTGTTGCCCACCTCCGAGCCTTCCGGCAAGGTCTGAGGAGCCGCCGTCAGGCTGTCGTCGCCCCCTTCAATCTGCAGGCCGTCATCCTGTGCCAACGCCATTGTCGCGCTGAACAGCCCTGCCGAAAGTGCTCCGATAATCCGTTTCATTTGTTCTTGCTCCTAAGGTTTAGAAATTCCAGTCCACGCCGAGATAGACCTCGGCCTTGCCCGTTGCGTCAAAGCCGAGTGTTTCCACCAGCGGCACGCCGAGAAACAGCGTGGCGTTCACATCGTTCTGAAACCGCATCACGGTCCCGGCCCCGGCAGAGGCCAGATAATCCTGATCGCGGTCAATCGACCCGTCCACGCGGAACGGTACGACCAGGGCGGTGTCGATGAACCCGAAAGGCGCCGCCGTCATGCCGCCGAAAGCGTCGAACGCATATTCGCGGCGGCTGATCTGGGTCTGGATCAACAGGCCGCTGTCGCCGCTGCGCACGCCATTGGGATAGCCGCGCACCGATGTCGGCCCGCCCGCGTTGAACAGCCGCGCTGGTGGCAGGTTCTGATCGACCCCATATTGTCCGGACGCGGAAATGGCGAAACTGAAATCCTTGGCGAAACGCTGCGCATAGCTCGCCCCGCCGGTCAGGAACCAGTAATCGCCTTCGGTGTCAGAGGTCTGCGCGGCATCCGCCTCGCCGATGGTCAGGCCAAGGGCAAGGTTCAGATCACCTTGCGGGAAATTCCGCTGGAACCGTGTCGTGACGTTCAGTTCGCGCAGATCGGTTTCCAGCAGATCGGTATCGCTCAGCACGGAACTGCTGTATTCATAGCCATATCCCGCTGACACCTGCCAATGCCGGTCGGGCGCAACCCAGAAAGGCCGGCTATAGGCCAGATTGGCCGAAGCGGAATTGGACACGATATTGATCGGCGCGAAAGGCCCGAAGATCACTTCGGAATCGGCATAAGTCAGCGATCCGATGATCCGCCCGCCCCCCGGCCCCACGGGGCGCGAATAGCCGGTGCCGATGGAATAGGCCCCTTCGGAAAGCTGCAACTGCAAAGACAGCGTGTCGCGCAACCCGCTGATCGAATTCCAGCGCCCGAAATACGAAAGTCGCGTCGCCCCCGTCGAGGGCGAGCCGAAATTATCTGCCGACAGCGTATGCTGGTATTCGGGTGGTTCGTCGCCACCGATCCGGGCGGTGGCCATGCCTTCGGCCACGCCGGGGCCAAAGGCCAGCACCGGGCGGAAATCATGCGCGATCTCGAACACCCGCAGATCCAGTTCCAGCTGGTCGTAATCGGGCTTTTCGCCCTCGGTCAGCGATATGTTGGCGCGCAGGAAATCCTCGCGCGTGGCGGTCAGCGCAGAGGTATCGACGCTTTCGATCTCCGCCTCGATCAGCCTGACCTGCAATCTGCCGTTGCGAATTTCCTGTGGTGGCAGGATCGCCAGCGCGGTCACGACACCGGCGGCAAGATAGGCGTCATTCACCGCCGTGACGAGATCCTGCAAATCGGCAAAGGCAATCGGCCTGCCGGTATAGGGAATGGCGATGGCACTTAGTTCGTCGTCG
>NZ_JBKBQY010000140.1:0-5705 GCF_046292185.1 Yoonia sp. | reverse complement strand
AAATTCTTCGATGATCAGTTCGGCAGTATCTGCATCGATCGACTGGTTCTGTGTCGCCATGATGCCATTGTTCATCAGGGCCTTGACCACGTCAGCGACGCGTTCGGCCATGCGGTTGGCAAGTTCGGACACAGTGATCGCAGGTGGCAAGGCCACATCCCGGAACACCTTTTCACGTTCAGCAGACCCACCCATCGCCTTGGCACGGGCGCGGTCCTGCTTACGCTTCATCGCAGCCATTGACCGCTGGCGACCACCTTCGCGGCCAGTCAGCGCGTCATTCAATGTCAGCTTGCCGGCGCGGCGACCGTCGTCTTCACCGCGGGTTGGCTTGGCTTTCGCTGCCTTTTCGCGGGCGTCACGTTCGCGGTCCACCTTGCGGGGGCCAGCAGCGGACGGACGGTCAACGGCGTTTTCACCCGGCAGGGCGCTGGCGTCAGCACCCGCAGGGGCGGCTTCGGCTTTGACCTTGGCGGCGGCACGTTCTGCCTTGCGCTTTTCTTCGTCGGCCTTGGCCTTAGCGCGTTCTTCGCGTTCGCGGTCTTCGGCCTCTTTGGCTTCCATCTCGGCGCGGCGCGCCTCGCGTTCGGCGGCACGTTCTTTTTCTTCGGCTTCGCGCTTGGCGGCTTCTTCGGTTTCGCGGGCGCGGGCCATCGCCAACGCCTTCATCCGGCGTTCGAGTTCAACATCCGAGATGCCCGCAGGCCGTTTGGACGGATCGCCGCCCATTTGCACGCCAGTCGACCCCGCGGGCTTGGCCGCACCGGGTTTGGGCACAACAACGCGTTTACGTTTGGTTTCCACCACGACGTTTTTGGTCCGCCCATGGCTGAAACTTTGCTTCACGTTGCTTGGACGTGACCCACCAAGGCCGAGTGGTTTTTTTCCGTCGTTATCGCTCATCTAGCTTCTTTATCCTTCCCGGAGGCCATATCGCCGCCGTTCCCTTCGCGTAATCCGCGTAGCTTTGTGGCTTCCTCTACAACACGATCGCTGAGTCCGCCAGTCGCAAGCGCGCCATGTATCACACTTTGCCGTCCAAAAGCCAAACCCAATTCGACTGACGTCAGGCAACCGAAGTATCTGGCGCCTTCCGGTGTCCAGAGTTTTGTCTTTCCGCGTTCTGATCCGTCAGCGGCTTGCACTAGAACACGGACCCGTTCGCCACCTGCCAGCCAGCCTTTGACCTTTTCAAAACCGCAGACAGCACGGCCCGCCTTGCGGGTCAATGCGATCAGGTCAACAGTGCGGCGCGCGATCTGGCGTTCCACCTCGTCCACCAGCCCATCGGGCACGGTGACCGGTTGTTTGGCGGAACGCGAAAACTGCCCCTTGCGGGCCTGTTCCAGAATGGCGCGGTCAGCGGTCACATACATGCCACGTCCGGGCAATTTGCCCAGAATATCGGGCACGACCTGGTTGTCAGGCCCCAGAACAAAGCGGATCAGCCCAGCCTTTGGCTGGACCTCCCCCGTCACGATGCATTTGCGTTCCGCATCGGTTTGTTCATCTTTATGCCCGCCACGCGTCATATATTATCTCCGAAGGCCTGAAATCAGGCCTCCTCTTCCTCTGTTTCGGTGTCGTCGCTTTTCAGGTCGTCGGGATCAACCCAGCCCAGCATGACACGCGCGGTCATGACCATAGTCTGCGCTTCTTCCAGCGACACATCGAAAGGTTCCAAGACACCTTCGTCCTTGACCCGTTCGCCATTCACTGTGGTCCAGCCACCGGCCAGTTCCCAATCCGCGCAAGTGGCGAAGTCTTCCAGCGTCTTGACGCCATCTTTACCCAATGCTTCCAGCATCTGGGGTGTCAGGCCTTCAAAATCAATCAGGCTTTGTTCGACACCGGTCGCGATTGCCGCATCCATCGCCTTTTTCGCCTGCGCCTCAAGGTAGTCGCGGGCACGGGCCTGCAATTCGCCTGCGGTGCTTTCATCGACGCCTTCGATTACCAGCAATTCGTCCTGTTCGACATAGGCGACCTCTTCCAGATTGGTAAAGCCTTCGGCAACCAGCAATTGGGCAAAGAATTCATCCAGATCCAGCGTGTCCATGAACAGCTTCGTGCGCAGTTCGAATTCGGCCTGACGGCGCTTGGATTCTTCTTCCTCGGTCAGGATGTCGATATCAAGACCTGTCAGTAGGCTGGCGAGACGCACGTTCTGGCCGCGACGACCAATGGCCAACGACAATTGCTCATCCGGTACGACGACTTCGATCTTGCCGGCTTCTTCGTCCAGCACGACCTTGCTGACCTCGGCAGGCTGCAGCGCGTTCACCAGGAAGGTTGGCATATCTTCATTCCAAGGAATGATGTCGATCTTTTCGCCCTGCAATTCGTTCACAACGGCCTGCACACGGCTGCCACGCATACCCACGCAAGCGCCGACCGGATCAATCGAGCTGTCATAGCTGATTACCGCGATCTTGGCGCGCGAACCGGGGTCACGGGCGACGGCCTTGATCTCGATGATGCCTTCGTAGATTTCAGGCACTTCCATCTTGAACAATTCGGCCATGAATTCCGGCGCGGTCCGCGACAGGAAGATCTGCGGCCCCCGCTGTTCGCGGCGGACTTCCTTGATGTAGCAACGGATACGGTCGTTGGGGCGATACGCCTCGCGCCCGATCTTTTCGTTGCGGCGCAGCACGGCTTCGCCGGAGCCAACGTCAACAATGACATTGCCGTATTCTTCACGCTTGACCAGCGCGTTGATGATCGTGCCGGCGCGGTCCTTGAATTCTTCGTATTGTTTGTCACGCTCGGCTTCGCGGACCTTTTGCAGGATCACCTGCTTGGCCGATTGCGCAGCGATTCGGCCCAGTTCAACCGGCGGGACTTCTTCGCTGTATTCCTGACCGATCTGCGGATCGTCCATGTATTCCTTCGCCTGGGCGACGGTGAATTCGGCCTGATAATTTTCGACTTCGTCATCCGCGACCACGGTCCGCACGCGGGTGAATGTCGCGCGACCTGTCTTGCGGTCGATATGGACGCGAATGTCCATCTCTGCGCCGTAACGCGACTTGGCCGCACGGGCGAGCGATTCTTCCATCGCCTCGACCACCAGACCGGGTTCGATGTTCTTTTCGCGGGCCACGGCTTCTGCGGTTTGCAGAAGTTCTAGCTGGTTTGCGGAAGTATAGGCCATCAGGTGTTCTCCTCGCCATCAATGATGGTTTCAATTTCGTCAAATTGGGTCTCGTCGATCTGACCCGCATCCTTGCGCCCGCGCAACACGTCGCGGATCAGATCATCTGTCAGGACCAGTTTGGCATCCGACAGCCATTCAAATTTCAGGCCAATGGTGCCTTCTTCGATATCGATCAGGACCTCGTCACCTTCGATGCCGGCCAGTTCACCCTTGAACCGGCGGCGACCGTCGATCAATTCTTCGGTTTCGATCTTGGCCTCGAAACCCTTCCACTGATCGAAGTCCTTGAGCCGGGTCAGGGGGCGATCAATACCGGGGCTGGACACTTCGAGCGTGTAGACATCGACAATCGGGTCTTCGACATCCAGAACCGCGCTGATGGCGGTAGAAATCTGGGCGCATTCGTCTACTTCAATCGTCCCGTCAGGGCGCTGCACCATGATTTGCAGTGTACTTTCCTTGCCGGTCATCAGACGGACGCGCACCACCTCGAACCCCATGTCCTCGATGACGGGGGTGATGATCTCGGCGATCCGGCGGTCAATGGCCGCTTTGGCGATCAGGTCATTCATGGGTTTGTCCCAAGCATAAAAAAACGGGCGCGCGGCCCGTTGGTGTTTCCCGGTGGGGCCTTGGGGGTGGAAGCCAAGACGCCGCTATCGGGAAGGATATACGTCGTGTTTCGTGGAACTGCAAGGGCCATGCCGCAGGACCCCAAAACGCCCCGCCTTGCGGCAGGGCGTTTGGCGAAGATCAGCGCTTTACGTCAGCGACCAGCGTTCCAGCATGCGGTTGTTATCCATCTGCGCGGTGTTGCCCACGACGTCGGGCGTCACGACGCGGCTGCTGACGGCTTCGACGAAATTGGCGAACATCGGGATGATCACGCCGCCATCGTCGCGCAGGATTTCTTGCATTTCGTAATACATCTCGCGCCGTTTGTCGGTGTCGAGTTCGGCACGGGCCGAATAGAGCAGTTCCTCGAAATGCGGGTGATCCCACTGGCTGTCGTTCCACGGCACACCGGATTCGTAGGCGGAGGAGAACATCCAGTCCTCTGTCGCGCGGCCTGTCCAGTACGATGCGGAGAATGGCTTGATCAGCCAGACATTCGACCAATACCCGTCAGCCGGCTCCTGAATCACGTTGATATTGATCCCGGCCGGCGCGGCCGAAGATTGATACAGCTGGGCCGCATCCACAGCGCCTTCAAAGGCGGCATTCGATGCGGACAGATCAATGTTCAGGTTATCCAACCCGGCCTGTTGCAGGTAGTAGCGCGCCTGATCGGGATCATATTCCAGCTGTTCCATCTCGGCATGGTAATACTGGTTCGCGGGCCCAATCGGGCTGTCGTTGCCGACCATGCCGTGACCCAGCAGGATCTTGTCCACCATATCCTGACGGTCGATTCCGTATTTCAGGGCGCGGCGCACGTTCACATCATCAAAAGGTGCGGTCTGGGTCAGCATCGGGAAGGTGTAGTGCTGGTTGCCGGTCACTTCCTGAATGCGGACGTTCGGGTTCGCGCGCAGCAACGGTTCCAGCCGGAAATCGATCCTGTTCACGGCATCGACCTGGCCGGTCATCAGCGCGTTCATCCGCGCGGTGTTGTCGTTGATCGCGATCAGTTCGACCTCGTCAAAGAAACCCGCGCTGTCGCCCTTGTAATGATCGGCAAAGCGACGCCCGACGAAACGGACACCGGGGTCAAAGGCAACCACCTCGTAAAGGCCTGTGCCAATGCCTTGGGCAATGGCTTCTTCGATCTGGCCTGCGGGATACATCAGCAGGTGATAATCCGACAGCAGATAGGGGAAGTCGGCATTGCCGGCCTCAAGCGTGAATTGCACTTGATGGTCGGTGATCTTGGTCATTTCGGTGATCGCGGCGACCAGCGGTTGCGCTGCGGAACGTGACCCTTCGGCGACGTGCAACTGCAGCGATTCGATCACGTCATCGGCACCAAATGCCTTGCCGTTGTGGAAGGTCACACCTTCACGCAGGTTGAAGGTCCAGACCTTCGCATCCGGGGAGGCTTCCCAGCTTGTGGCCAATTCGCCTTGGAGCGACCCGTCGGCGGCAACCTCCGTCAGCGCATCGAACACGCCGCCCAATGCCGCCGCGATCATGAATACGTCGGAATGCGTCCGCCCGTCCCAGCTGTCGGACGTGTTGGCACCGCTCAAGCCCGCGGTGAATTTCCCACCACGGGTCTGCGCGCGCAACGGCATGCCGGACAGGCCAAGCACACCCGCCGCGACACCTGTTTTCAATAGACCGCGTCTGCTAATTCCATGCATGTTGGTATCTCCCTGTTTGGTCTTGCTGACCCTTTGGGCCAAGGTAAGGTTACATTTTATTCACGGCTGCATCGCCGATATTATCCACGCCGCGTTCGGCCAGCAGATTACTCAGCCAATCCGGGTCCATTTCCGGCACCGATGACAGCAACAAATCCGTATAGGCGTGGTGTGGCGGGCTGAACATTTCGTCCTTGGGTCCTTGTTCGACCACGCGGCCGTCTTTCATGACGACCACTTCG
>NZ_JBKBQY010000139.1:0-5779 GCF_046292185.1 Yoonia sp. | reverse complement strand
GCAACGCAAGGCCGGCATCGACGACCCGGCCCAGTTCCTCGACCAGCAACCGCGTCGTGCCGTCGACAGAGGCGACATCGCCCGACATCGGCACCTGATTACGGCCATGCCCCTGCAGATCATAGCTGACGGTGATATAGCCTTCCTGCGCCAAGATCTGGGCAAAGCCCAGCATCAACTGCCGCGATCCTGCGAAACCATGCGCGATCACGACGACAGGGGCGTCCCTGGTGTCAGGGTGATGCAGCACCGTCGCAGGTGTTTGCCCGATCATCAGGTCGTGTGCGACAAGGCCGGCGCCTGCCTGTTCCAGCCGCAATACCGACAATCCCGCCCCCGCCAGTGCAAGGATCAGAACCAGCAAGAGCCAGACCTGCCGCTTCATTCAGACGGTATAGGTCGGGTGAAACAGACCCCTGGGAGAGGCGGTGAAGATCTGACAGCCATCCGCAGTGATGCCGATGGAATGTTCAAACTGGGCAGACAGCGATTTGTCCTGCGTTACGGCGGTCCAGTCATCGGCAAGAACCTTGGTATCGGGCCGGCCAAAGTTGATCATCGGTTCGATGGTGAAGAACATGCCTTCTTCCAGCACCGCCCCGGACCCCGCGCGGCCATAATGCAGCACATTGGGCGGTGCGTGGAACACTCGGCCCAGACCATGGCCGCAGAAATCGCGCACAACCGAACGGCCCTGCGCCTCTGCAAATGTCTGGATTGCGTGACCGATATCGCCAAAGGTGTTGCCCGGTCTGGCTGCGGCGATGCCTTGCATCAATGCCTCATGCGTGACGTCGATCAACTGGATCGCCTTTGGCAGCGGGGTGCCTGCGACATACATGCGGCTGGTGTCGCCATACCAGCCGTCCAGAATCACTGTCACGTCGATATTGAGGATATCGCCGTCAAGCAGGCGGTCGTCATCGCGACGCTTTTCGTGGTTCTTGGAAATTGTCTCGGCCGGTCCCTTGGGGATCGCTGCGCCGGGGATGCCGTGGCAGACGACGTGATTGACGGAAATGCAGCTGGCATGCTGATAACCTTTGTAGCCAATCGTAGCCGATACGGCGCCGGCATCGCTGACCATCCGGGTGATCAGACGGTCAAGCTCGCCCGTCGTCTGGCCGGGGGTCACATGTGCCGCGATCTCGTCCAGAATGTTTGCGGCAAGCGTGCCCGCCTTGGCCATGCCCTCAAAGTCGGCGGGCTCATAGATCCGGATGCCTTCTTTGGTCAGGCGGCCTTTGTTCGTGTCCACGTCTTCTATCCTTTAGCTTATCAGCGGCGATATAGGGCAATTCCGCGCAAAGTTCTAGGCCTGCAACAGCGGTGGCAAATACGCGAGCGTGATCTATAAAGTCTGCAAACAGCACAGGAGTATACAGATGCCCAACCCCACCGCGGCCATGCTGGTGATCGGCGACGAAATCCTTTCGGGCCGGACAAGGGATGCCAATATGCATCATCTGGCGGGGCAACTGACGGCTGTGGGCATTGACCTGCGCGAAGTCCGGATCGTCAGCGACGATGCACCCGCGATCATCGCGGCTGTCAGGGCAATGTCGGCGCGGTTCGATCATGTCTTTACCAGCGGCGGGATCGGGCCGACGCATGATGACATCACCGCCGATTGTATCGCCGAAGCCTTTGACGACAGTATCGACGTGCGCGATGATGCGCGGGCCTTGTTGCAGGCGCATTATGAAAGGTCCGGGCAGGAACTGAATACGGCGCGTCTGCGGATGGCGCGTATTCCGGCGACAGCGACCCTGATCGACAATCCGGTCAGCACCGCACCGGGTTTTGCCATTGGCAATGTTTATGTGATGGCGGGCGTGCCAGCGGTCTTTCAGGCCATGGTTGCCAGCGTGTTGCCGGGCCTGACGGGCGGCGCGCCTTTGCTGTCGCGCAGCCTGCGGGTGATGCGGGGGGAGGGCGATATTGCCGGCCCGCTGGGTATTTTTGCGGCGGATCATGCCGATCTGTCGGTGGGATCGTATCCGTTCCAGAAAGATGGGATCTATGGGGCCAATCTGGTGATCAGGGGGCAGGATCAGGAACGGGTTGATGCGGCTTTTGCAACGTTGGAACAATTGTTTGTGTCATGAAATTGCCATCGGTTCAGCAATGCTATGACGTGATCGACGCGACCTGGCCGCCTGCCCGTCGCCGCAGGATTGGGCCGTGGACGATCAGGCTTGACCCCAGCGGCAGCAGCAGGGTCAGCGCGGCAACGGCGAACGCGCCGCCGCAGCCGGGCGATATCGCGCAGGCCGCTGCGGCAATGCGTGCGGCGGGGCAGCGCCCGTTGTTCATGATCCGCGAGAATGACGCAGGACTGGACCGTGACCTTGCAGAGCTTGGCTACGTTATCAAAGACCCGGTCAATTTCTACGCTGCACCGCTGGCCTCGATTGCCCTGCAACGCCCCGAGCCCTTGTCGACATTCGAGGTCTGGCCTCCGCTCGCCACGCAGGTCGAGATCTGGGCCGTCGGCGGGATCAAGGCCGGCAGGATCGCGATCATGGATCGCGCGCCGATGCCGAAAACCACCATCCTCGGTCGGCTGCACGACCGCCCTGCGGGTGCCTTGTTCATCGGCATCGCGGGGGACTGCGCGATGATCCATGCGCTGGAAATCGCGGCGGCACATCGGCGGCAGGGGCTGGCGCGGCAGATGACAATCGCTGCGGGTTTCTGGGCGCAGGGGCAGGGCGCGCGATGGCTGACGCTGGTGGCAACCCGCGCAAACACCGGGGCACATGCGCTCTATACTTCCCTCGGGATGGGGGTTGTGGGAAAGTACCATTATCGTATCGCGCCGGAGGAAGATATTGACCGATAAACCAACAGCCCTTGACCTGCCGCCGCTGACGCCGGGTTTTACAACATGACCAACCGGATTGCATCTGCCACCGGCATGCGCCCGAACGTTTCTTATCATACGCAGGCCCGATGATCAGAGCAGCGGTGGTCTTGCTGCCTATTTGGGCGTCGGCGGCGCAGGCGCAGATTCTGGACTTTCCGGCAAATGCGACCCTACAAGCCAGCGAGGAAAGCCCGTTGGACAGTTATGACCTGCCCGTTGCGATCTGGGCGGACGGCGTTTTGCCTGTCACCGCAGCGGAAGGGGCCTTCACCCGCGAGGCATGGCGCATCGTGGCCCCGTCTCTGACAACATTGCAACTACTGCGGCCCCTGCGCGAACAATTGCGCGAGCGCGGTTTCCGCATCATTTTTGAATGCCAGACAGAAGCTTGTGGCGGGTTTGATTTCCGCTTTGCCACAGCCACGCTGCCACCGCCCGAAATGCAGGTCAATCTGGGGGATTTCCGGTTTCTGACAGCGGAGCGGACGGCGGCGGGGGGCGCTGAATATGTCACGCTGTTCGTCAGCCGGACGGCGCAGGCGGGATATGCGCAGGTTACGCGCGTTGGCCCGGTATTGTCGGACACAGCCCGTATCGTGCGCCCGTCCGCCCCGCTTTCCCGGGAAATAGCAGCGGGGGGCCGGCAGATCAGCCTTGCCAGCCAGTTGGAAACCACCGGGCGCGCGGTTCTGCCGGATCTGGCTTTTGCGACAGGCTCTGCCAGGTTGGAGGATCAGGCCTTTGATATATTGGCCGATCTTGCCATCTATCTTGCCGATCATCCGGACCTGTCCGTGGCACTGGTCGGGCATACCGATTCCGTGGGCGGGCTTGATGCGAATATTGCGCTGTCAAAGCGGCGGGCGGGGTCGGTGATGGAACGGTTGATCAGCGTATACGGCGTGAACCGGAACCGGTTGGCCGCCGAAGGGATGGGTTACCTCGCCCCGGTAGCCAGCAACCTGACCGAGCAAGGACGAGAGGCCAATCGCCGGGTTGAAGTCATCATCACATCGACACAATAGGGCGATCAGACCCTCCGCACCCGCGCGTCATCGGCCTGGGCGTCGGTTGCAAAAACAACACGGGCGCGCCCTTGTGTTTTTGCCTTGTACAAGGCCCGGTCGGCGCGCGCGAACAGGATGTCTAGCGGGATGTCAGGCGATGTCACAACGGCCCCGACAGACAGGGTGGCGGTCAGGTACTGGTCCTCGGGCCCGGCATAGAAGGAGATAGGCCGGGTCAGGCGTTCGCCGATCACCCGTGCCTGCGCTACATTCGCATTCGCCAGCAGAACGGCAAATTCTTCACCACCGATGCGGCCGATCACATCACCCTCGCGCAGATCGCGTTTCAGCGTGCAGGCGATGGATTTCAGGCAATTGTCACCAGCCTGATGGCCGTAAGTGTCATTGATCAACTTGAAACGGTCGGCATCCAGTACCAGCAGAATGCCTGTCCGGATCTGCTTGTTGCGCTGTTCAGCGATCTCGAAAAAGCTGAAGCGGTTGTTCAACCCTGTCAGGCCGTCCTTGCGGGACAAGAAGGACAGACGCTGTTGCAGCCGCACCTGGTACAGCATCACGGCGAAGAAAAACACCAGAAACGGCATGCTGACGGTAACGGCATTGACGACCTGATAGACGCGTGGGCCGCCCGGGATGTACGGGCCAAGCCATGCCGTGAACAGCACATTAACAGCCGCAATCAGTGCCGCAAACAACGATGATCGACCGATGGCACCTTGCCAGCTATTCGGCGCGAGCACCCGTATGATGAGTTTCATTCATGCCCTCGATCATTGGTCAGGCCATGATCGCATCAAAACTTTGACATCATGTTAAGACGTGCCGGATCGCATTGTCGCTTACCACGCGTCGGGACCCTTTTCCGCAAATGTCTTTGCCAGAAACTCGACAAAGGCGCGCACCTTCGGCTGGGTGAAAGGACCCTGCGGGTAAACGGCATAGATCCCTTGTGTTTCGATGGGCAGGTCGGGAATCGCTTCTTGTACCAGACCGTTGCGCAAGGCGTCAGCGTAAAGGAAGCTGGGCAGGTAGGCGATACCAAGGCCACCAATACAAGCGTTCAACAGGGATTGCCCGTCGTTTACGGTCAGCCAGCCTGCGGTGCGCACTTGCCGTCGTTCGCCGGATGGTGCGGTCAGTTTCCAGACAGCGGAATTTGCGTGGTTCGAATAATGCAGCAGCTTGTGGCTATTGAGATCATCGATCCTTTCAGGGCGACCATAGCGTTTGAAATAGCTGGGGCTGGCAATCATGCGTCTCGTGGTTTCGGCCAGCTTGCAGGCGCGCAATGTGCTGTCCTCCAGCTCGCCGATGCGCACGGCCATGTCGAAGCCCTCGGAAAGCAGTTCGACATAGCGGTTATTGAGCACCATATTGATCGTGATATCGGGATATTGCCCGAGAAATTCGCCCAGTATCCCCGAAATATGGTTTACGCCAAAGTCTGCCGCGACGCTGATCCGTAACAACCCGGAAGGCGCCGCCTGCATGGATGTGACGAGCGCATCAGCCTCGCTCGCATCGTTGAGTACGCGACGCGCGCGGTCGTAATAGGCAAGGCCGATTTCTGTTGGGCTGACCCGCCGGGTCGTGCGGTTGAGCAGGCGTGCCCCAAGGCGCGCTTCCAGTGCAGATACGTGTTTTGAGACGGCAGATTTGGAGATGCCCATCTTTCTCGCGGCATCAGTAAAGCCGCCCTGGTCTACAACCAAAGCAAAGGCTTCCATCTCGGTGAGGCGGTCCATAATTAATGTCCAGATTACTAGGGTCAGGATTCATAACCAAAACATGATGACGGCGGCCAATGCGCATGCTGACAGGAAGACCTTGGGGCACCTGTCGTAGCGCGTTGCGACGCGCCGCCAGTCCTTGAGCCGGGCGA
>NZ_JBKBQY010000138.1:0-5818 GCF_046292185.1 Yoonia sp. | reverse complement strand
TCGTGCGCTTTGGTTGCAGCATCTTCTCTACTCCTTACCTGTCGCGACGCGGGCCGCCAGGACCGCGCGGAATAGCGCCTTCCTGAAGCTCGGCATGTTTACGGTCGTGGCCTTGCGGGTCATGCTCCATGATCTCACCCTTGTAGATGAAGACCTTGATGCCGATGATGCCATAGGGCGTCATGGCTTCGTAAAGCGCATAGTCGATATCCGCACGCAAAGTATGCAGCGGCACGCGACCTTCACGGTACCATTCTGTCCGCGCAATTTCAGCACCGCCCAGACGACCGGCAAGGTTGACCCGGATACCCAGGGCGCCCATGCGCATCGCGTTCTGCACAGCACGTTTCATCGCACGACGGAAAGACACCCGGCGTTCCAATTGCTGACCGATGGATTCAGCGACCAGCGCTGCGTCCAGTTCGGGCTTGCGGACCTCGACGATGTTGAGGTGCAGTTCCGATTTGGTCAGGTTCGCCAGCTTCTGACGCAGACCTTCGATGTCTGCACCTTTCTTGCCGATGATCACACCCGGACGCGCGGCGTGGATCGTCACGCGGCACTTTTTGTGCGGACGTTCGATGATCACGCGGCTGATACCGGCCTGCGCACATTCCTTGCGGATGAACGCCTTGATCTTCAGGTCTTCCAGCAGCAGGTCACCGTATTCGCGGGTATTTGCGAACCAGCGGCTGTCCCAGGTGCGGTTGACCTGAAGACGCATCCCGATAGGGTTTACTTTGTTACCCATTATGATTGCTCCTCAACTTGACGCACCTTGATGGTCAGTTCTGAAAACGGCTTGACGATCTTGCCGAAACGGCCACGCGCCCGTGGGCGGCCCCGCTTCATGATCAGGTTCTTGCCGACGTAAGCCTCTGCAACGACCAGCGCATCGACATCCAGGTTGTGGTTGTTTTCAGCATTGGCGATGGCCGACTGAAGACATTTCTTCACATCGTCCGAGATCCGCTTTTTCGAGAAAGTCAGGTCCTGAAGGGCCTTTTCGACTTTCTTGCCACGGATCAGCGCAGCAACGAGGTTCAGCTTTTGCGGGGAGGTACGGAGCATGCGCAGTTTCGCCATTGCTTCGTTATCGGCCACGCGGCGGGGATTCTTATCCTTGCTCATGGCTTATTTCCGCTTCGCTTTTTTGTCGGCGGCGTGACCTGTATAGGTCCGTGTCGGCGAATATTCACCGAACTTCTGACCGATCATGTCTTCCGAGACGTTGACAGGGATATGCTTCTTGCCGTTGTAGACCGCGAAGGTCAAACCAACGAACTGAGGCAGGATAGTAGAACGACGCGACCAGATCTTGATCACTTCGTTGCGGCCGCTTTCGCGCGTTGCTTCTGCCTTTTTCAAGACATAGGCGTCGACGAACGGGCCTTTCCATACGGAACGAGCCATAATTACCGACCCTTCTTCTTGGCATGACGCGAACGCACGATAAGGCGCTGCGATGCTTTGTTCTTGTTACGGGTGCGGGTACCTTTGGTATCCTTACCCCATGGGGTCACAGGTGTCCGACCACCGGATGTCCGGCCTTCACCACCACCATGCGGGTGGTCGATCGGGTTCATCGCGACACCGCGCACAGATGGGCGGATGCCCTTGTGACGGTTGCGACCGGCTTTACCGATATTCTGGTTGCTGTTGTCGGGGTTCGACACGGCACCGACGGTGGCCATGCATTCCTGACGGACCAGACGCAATTCACCCGAAGACAGGCGGATCTGCGCATAGCCACCATCACGACCAACGAATTGGGCATAGGTACCGGCTGCACGGGCGATCTGGCCGCCTTTGCCTGCCTTGAGTTCGATGTTGTGGACGATTGTCCCGATGGGCATGCCCGAGAAAGGCATCGCGTTGCCCGGCTTGATGTCAGCCTTGGCGGATGCGATGACCTTGTCACCGATAGCCAGACGCTGCGGCGCCAGAATATAGGTCTGGGTGCCGTCTTCGTACTGGATCAGCGCAATGAATGCTGTCCGGTTCGGATCGTATTCGATACGTGCGACAACAGCCTGCATGTCCAGTTTGTTGCGCTTGAAATCGACGATGCGGTAAAGACGCTTTGCGCCCCCACCAATGCGACGCATTGTGATCCGTCCGGTGTTGTTCCGTCCGCCCGATTTGGTCAGACCCTCAGTGAGGGCCTTGACAGGGCGACCTTTCCAAAGCTCCGAACGGTCGATCAGCACCAGCCCGCGCTGGCCCGGCGTCGTCGGTTTGTACGACTTGAGTGCCATGTTAGCTTCTTCCGTTTGCTTGGCGTCCCGGTGTCATCCGGGACGATGGTTTACAGGGCCCCGAAGGTCCCCAAGTGAAGTTTGTCGGGGTGAACCCCGACCTACGTAGACCGGGGATTTCCCCCGCTTGCGCAGAATACACAAGGCCCCGGAACGAATCCGAGGCCGTGATTGCTGGCGTATAGCGGGGAGGTCGAGGGGTGGCAAGAGGTAGGGTGCGCATTCATTGCGCACCACGGTGTTTTGACGCGGGGTGCGCAATGAATGCATATCCTACCTGATCACCCACAACATAAAAGCCCCCGCGTTCCCGCGAGGGCTTTCTTTCCTCAACCTCACCTAAGACTTACAGCCCGGTAGAGATATCGATCGTGTTGCCTGCTTCGAGGGTCACATAGGCTTTCTTCACGTCGCGACGGGTCCCCAGGGAACCGCGGAAACGCTTGACTTTACCTTTGGTGATCGACGTGTTCACGGCCTTGACCTTCACACCAAACAGCGCCTCGACGGCTTGTTTGATCTGGGGTTTGTTGGCGTCGATCGCAACTTCAAACACAACCGCATTGGCTTCAGAAGCCATGGTTGCTTTCTCGGTGATGATCGGCTTGCGGATCACGTCGTAATGTTCGGCTTTCACGCTCATGACAAACGAGCCTCCAGTGCTGCGACACCCGCCTTGGTCAGGACGAGCGTGTCCGACTTCAGGATGTCGTAAACGTTGGCACCCATGGATGGGAGAACGTTCAGGGTTTCGATGTTGGCAGCCGCACGGGCGAAGTTTTCGTTCACTTCGGCCCCGTCGATGATCAGCGCACGTTTCCAACCCAACGACCCGACCATTTTGGCCAATGCCGAGGTTTTCGCGTCTTTCACATCGATGCTGTCCACGATGACCAGCTCACCTGCCGCAACTTTCGCGGACAGGGCATGCTTCAGTCCCAAAGCGCGGAACTTTTTGGTCAGCTCATGGGCGTGGCTGCGCGGGGTTGGGCCCTTGTAGGTACCACCGTGACGGAAGATCGGTGCGCCTTTGGAACCGTGGCGTGCGCCGCCGGTGCCTTTTTGGCGATAGATCTTCTTGGTGGAATAGGACACTTCCGACCGGCCAAGCACGTCGTGTGTACCTGCCATGGCCTTATTACGCTGCCAGCGGACAACGCGGTGCAGGATGTCTTTGCGTGGCTCCAGACCAAAGATCGCGTCGTTCAATTCGACGGAACCGGCCTTTGCGCCTTCCAGATTGATTGCATCAGCCTTCATTTTTATCACCCTCTGTCGTATCGGCATCAGCCGGGGCTTCGTTTGCGGCTTCGGCTTCAGCAGCTTCCAGCGCAGCCTGTTCTGCTTCAGCAGCGGCTTTTGCAGCAGCAGCTTCTTCAGCCGCAGCAGCGGCGGCGGCTTCTTCGGCCAGACGCTTGGCTTCTTCATCGAGCGACTTCAGACCGGCAGGATAGATCACATTCTCCGGGGTCGGCTTTTTCACCGCATCCTTCAACGTCACCCAGCCGCCACGCGAACCGGGAACCGCACCTTTGACCATGATCAGGCCACGGTCGGCGTCAGTGCGGATCACTTGCAGGTTTTGTGTGGTCACGCGGGCAGAACCCATGTGGCCGGCCATCTTCTTGCCTTTGAACACCTTGCCCGGATCCTGACACTGGCCAGTGGAACCATGCGAACGGTGGCTGACGGACACGCCGTGCGTCGCACGCAGACCGCCAAAGTTATGCCGCTTCATCGCACCAGCAAAACCTTTACCGATCGATGTGCCGGACACGTCCACGAACTGACCTTCGAAATAATGGTTCGCGGTGATGGTTTCACCGACGTTGATCATGTTCTCGGGGGCAACGCGGAATTCGGCAACCTTGCGCTTTGGTTCGACCTTGGCGGCGGCAAAATGGCCACGCATGGCCTGGCTTGTGCGCTTTGCCTTGGCAGCACCGGCGCCAAGCTGAACAGCGACGTAACCGTCTTTGTCAGCAGTACGCTGTGCAACAACCTGCAGGTTTTCGAGCGAAAGAACGGTGACAGGGATCTGACGACCGTCTTCCATGAACAGCCGGGTCATGCCCAGCTTTTTAGCGATAAGTCCTGTACGGAGCATTATAGAACCCTCCTTACACGGAAATCTGGACGTCGACGCCAGCAGCCAGGTCGAGCTTCATCAGCGCGTCCACGGTTTGCGGTGTCGGGTCAACGATGTCGAGCAGGCGCTTATGCGTGCGGATCTCGAACTGATCGCGTGATTTCTTGTCGATGTGCGGGCCGCGCAGAACAGTGAACTTTTCGATCTTGTTCGGCAGTGGGATCGGGCCGCGAACAGAAGCGCCAGTGCGCTTGGCTGTGCTGACGATTTCTGCAGTGCTTGCATCAAGCACGCGGAAATCAAACGCCTTAAGGCGGATACGGATGGTTTGGCTGGCTGCCATTTCATCACCCTTTTTGATAGGGCCTAGATCGGAGAGGAGGATCATGGCTCATCCAGAACCCTCATCGCGTCTTTTGGTCCAACATAAAAAGGGCACGCATGGCGCACCCCCGTCGGATTGGGGCCGTATAGGGATATGCGCCCTGTCTGGCAAGGGCTGATTGCGGGAAACGGCAAGTTCGGCGCGGTCTTGCGTTTCCTAGGGATTGGTGATGCTGTTTGCCCGCATTCACACGCTTATTTCGCTCGGATGCAGCACGAAAGGCACCATCATGGTAACGAATCTGTCGCGGCATCTGACCGGCGCACGCCGCACCGAATCGGGAAACCGCAGCCTTGGCTATCTGCTCGCCTTCGTCGCAGGCGCGATCAACGCGGGTGGGTTTCTGGCGGTGCAGCAATATACATCGCACATGACCGGGATCGTGTCGGAAATGGCCGATCTGATCGCGCTGGGGCAGTACAGGATCGCCATGTTCGGGCTGCTCTGCCTTGCGACATTCATCTGCGGCGCGGCCTGCACGGCGCTTTTGGTGAATTATGCGCGGCGCAGGCAGCTACAAAGCGAATATGCGATCCCGCTACTGTTGGAGGCATCGCTGTTGATGGTCTTTGGCATTCTCGGCACACAGATCGTTCAGGTGGAGGGGGGATTTGTCACGCTGACTATCCTGCTGCTGTGTTTTGTGATGGGACTGCAGAACGCGGTGATCACCAAAATCTCTGGTGCGGTGATCCGCACGACCCATGTGACCGGCATTGCCACCGATCTGGGAATCGATGTCGGGCGGTGGCTGTTCCGCAAAGCCGCGATAGGGGCAGAATTCGTCCCGACACCACAGCGGATGCCGATGCTGGCGATCCTGCTCGTGTCGTTCTTTGTGGGCGGGCTGACGGGTGCCGTTGGGTTTCAGGCCCTTGGCTTTGCCGCGACCTTACCGCTGGCTGCCGCCTTGATCGCTGCGGCAATCATGCCGGTTTTTGATGACATGAAAGAGCGCAAGAGGCGCTGAAACGCAAAAGGCCGCCCCGAAGGAGCGGCCTTTCGTTTGGCGTAGGGTGCGTCTCGACGCACCCCACAGGATGCCTTACAGCAGGATCTTCGACACAACACCGGCGCCGACGGTCC
>NZ_JBKBQY010000137.1:0-5819 GCF_046292185.1 Yoonia sp. | reverse complement strand
TCGTCTCCTTCGCGGCGCGTGGCCGCCTTAGTGATTGCGTTGTGCCTTGAGTTCCAGCCGGCGCCGGTGCAGCACAGGTTCGGTATAGCCAGACGGCTGTTCGCGCCCCTTGAATACCAGATCGCAGGCGGCCTGAAACGCGATACCGTCGAAATCAGGGGACATCGGGCGATAGGCCGCGTCATCCGCATTCTGTTCGTCCACGACCCGCGCCATTTTTTGCATCGCTTCCATGACCGTATCACGGCCGACCACATCATGATGCAGCCAGTTCGCCAGTGCCTGTGACGAGATCCGGCACGTCGCGCGGTCTTCCATCAGCGCCACATTGTTGATGTCGGGGACCTTGGAACAGCCTACACCCTGATCGATCCATCGGACCACATAGCCAAGGATGCCTTGTGCGTTGTTTTCGACTTCGCGCATTTTTTGTGCATCGGTCCAGCGCTGGTATTGGGCAAGCGGGATATCAAGGATCGAGGACACGAAGGCGCGCCGCCCACCTTTGCGCAGCCGCGCCTGCACCGCCATCACGTCGATCTTGTGATAATGCAGCGCGTGCAATGTGGCGGCGGTGGGGCTGGGCACCCAGGCGCAATTGGCACCCGATTGCGGGTGGCCGATTTTCTGTTCCAGCATTGCGGCCATCAAATCGGGCATGGCCCACATCCCCTTACCGATCTGTGCGCGCCCGGAAAAGCCGCATTCAAGCCCGATATCGACGTTCTGATCCTCGTAGGCGCCGATCCATTGCTTGCGCTTGATGTGATCCTTGCGGCTGAAGGGGCCCGCCTCCATCGAGGTGTGGATTTCATCGCCGGTGCGGTCCAGAAAGCCGGTGTTGATAAAGGCAACACGGGATTTTGCGGCGCGGATACATTCCTTGAGGTTCGCAGTCGTGCGCCGTTCTTCGTCCATGATCCCTATCTTGACGGTGTCGCGCGCCAGGCCCAGCACGTCTTCGACGGCGATGAAGATATCGTTGGTAAAGGCCACTTCTTCGGGGCCGTGCATCTTGGGCTTGACCACGTAGACCGAGCCGAGCGCGGAATTGCCGCCTTTGGATTTCAGATCATGCATCGCCACCAGCGTGGTGATCATCGCATCCATCAGCCCCTCGAAGACCTCTTCGCCGTCTGCATCAAGGATCGCGGGGTTGGTCATCAGGTGGCCCACGTTACGGATCCACAGCAACGCGCGCCCTTTCAGGGTGACCGTACCGTCAGCGGTGGTGTAGTCGCGGTCAGCGGCCAGTTTACGTGTCATCGTCTTGCCGTTCTTGACCAGATCGGCCGTCAGATCGCCTTTCATCAGGCCGAGCCAGTTGGCATAGGCGAGGGTCTTATCCTCGGCATCGACACAGGCGACGCTGTCTTCGCAATCCATGATCGCAGAGATCGCGCTTTCCAGCCGGACATCAGCCAGCGATGCCTGATCGCGGCTACCGATCGGATGATTGCTGTCAAAGACCAGTTCGACATGCAGGCCGTTGTTGACCAGCAGTATGGCATCAGGGGATTGCGGATCACCCTGGTAGCCCACGAATTTCGCCGGATCGCACAGGGGTTGGTCATCGGCCAGCAGCGCGCCGTCCTGAATAGTGTAACGCGACACATCGGCGTGGCTTTTGCCATCAATCGGGAACGCCTCGTCCAGGAAAACGCGGACGCGGGCGACGACGCGGGCACCATGGCCATGCTCATAACCACCGGCGGGCGGTAGCGTGCCCATTGCATCGGTGCCGTAGAACGCATCATAAAGGCTGCCCCAGCGGGCATTCGCGGCGTTCAGCGCGAAACGGGCGTTGGTGATTGGCACGACCAGTTGCGGGCCAGGGATTGTCGCGATCTCTGGGTCGACATTTTGTGTCTCGATCTCGAAATCGTCGCCTTCAGGAACCAGATAGCCGATATCCTTGAGAAAATGTTCATAGGCGACGCGGTCATGCGCCTTGCCGCGCTGGCCGACATGCCAGGCGTCTATCGCCGATTGAATATCTTCACGTTTCTGCAGCAGGGCGCGGTTTCGCGGGGTCATCGTGCTGATCAGCCCGGCGAAACCGGACCAGAACGCATCCGCGTCAATGCCGGTGCCCGGCAAGGCTTGCGTGTCGATGAAATCGGCGAGTTCCTGGGCGACTTGAAGGCCGTGCTTTGTGACGCGATTGGTCATGGCGATGACTCCGTTATTGTCAGGTATGTCCCGAATTAGAACACAAGTTTCCGATAGGCAACAAGCAGCGCGAAATTCATTGCCGCGTCCCGCGGCATTTATCCGAACAATAGCGCACTTCGGCCCAGACCTTGGCCCATTTCTTGCGCCAAGCGAAAGGTCGGCCGCAGGTGGCGCAGGTTTTTGCCGGCAGATCGGATTTTTTACGCATTCTTGCCATGTCAGGGAACTTAGTTGAATGGCCTGCGTTGTCCACGGACTAAGAAATATGTTGTCTTTCGTCTTTTCGACATCAGGCATATCGTGTCGTAGTAACTTTACATATCAGTGATCTGAGAGACGCCATGAAAGACCGTATCGACCCGTTGATCGCCGAACGTGCGCCTTGGCTCTATGCAACGCGCCCCGGCACGCGGTTTGCCCGTGGCGTACTGCATCACATGCTGGGCTACGGTAAGACCCTCACGCTCGCCGAACAGCTGGAAAATGGCGATTCAGCAGCGATCATGAATGAGATGGCGCAGCGTCTGGCCCGCATGGTCACTGCGAAGGGGCTGGGTCATCTGCCCGCGCATGGCCCGGCGTTGATCGTCGCCAATCATCCTACCGGGATTGCAGATGGCATCATCCTCAATCACCTGATCGCGCAAGCACGCCCTGACGCGTATTTCTTCGCCAACCGCGATATCCTGCGCGTGTTTCCGCAGATGGATGACATGATCGCCCCCGTCGAATGGCGCACCGCATTGCGCAGTCATGCCAAGACCCGCGAAACCATGACCTTTGTCCGCAAGGCAACCGAAGCAGGGCGATTGGGTGTGATTTTTCCATCGGGGCGGCTGGCCAAGCGGCGCTGGCTTTCGTTGCATGAACGTCCCTGGATGGCGTCAGCGGCGATGCTGGCACGCAAGTTCGATCTGCCCGTGATCCCCGTGAATATACAGGCGCGCAATTCGGCGTTGTTCTATCTGTTCGACCGCATCCATCCAACGCTGCGCGACATCACCCTGTTTCACGAGACGCTGAACAAGGATCGCCAACCCTATGTCGTGACGATGGGGGAGCCGATTTCAGCCTCGGCCATTCCGCGCGACGCCGAAAAAGGGATCGCGATGCTGCGCCGCGCGACCCTCGCGCTCGGCGGTGAGCATGCGCCTTTGGTCAATCTGATCGCGACGACCCGCCCTTGGCTGACCAAAGATGCGTCAAGCGCACCTTGAAGCGGGCTGCGCCTTCTTTTAAAGATCGTGCAGTGTTGAACCAAGGATATCTGCCATGCTGGACCTGACCTATGCTGCCCCCGCCCCCAAAGTGATCGCCGGGGCCACCGGGGATTGGGAACTGGTGATCGGGTTGGAAGTCCATGCGCAAGTCGCCACCAACGCGAAATTGTTTTCGGGGGCCTCCACCCTGTTCGGTGCCGAACCCAACAGCAATGTGGCTTTCGTGGATGCGGGCATGCCGGGCATGTTGCCAGTGATCAACGAGGAATGCGTCGCGCAGGCCGTGCGCACCGGGCTGGGGCTGAAGGCGCAGATCAATCTTGTGTCGGCGTTTGACCGCAAGAATTATTTCTATCCCGATCTGCCGCAGGGCTATCAGATCAGCCAGCTGTATCATCCCATCGTCGGTGAAGGCGAAGTATTGGTGGAAATGGGCAATGGTCTGGCCCGTCTGGTGCGGATCGAACGAATTCACCTCGAACAGGATGCGGGCAAGTCGATCCACGACATGGACCCATCGATGTCCTTCGTCGATCTGAACCGCACCGGTGTTGCCCTGATGGAGATCGTCAGCCGCCCCGATATCCGCGGCCCGGAAGAGGCCGCCGCCTATGTGCTGAAACTGCGCCAGATCATGCGCTATCTGGGCACTTGTGATGGCAATATGCAGAACGGCAATCTGCGCGCCGATGTGAACGTGTCGGTCTGCCGTCCGGGCGATTACGAACGCTATCAGGCGACACAGGATTTCAGCCACCTTGGCACGCGCTGCGAGATCAAGAACATGAACTCGATGCGGTTCATCCAGATGGCCATCGAACACGAGGCGCGACGCCAGATCGCCCTGCTGGAAGATGGCAAGTCAGTCGTGCAGGAAACCCGGCTTTATGACCCGGACCGCAATGAAACACGGTCCATGCGGTCCAAGGAAGAAGCACACGATTACCGCTATTTCCCCGACCCCGACCTGCTGCCATTGGAGATCGAACAGGCCTGGGTCGATGATATTGCGGCCCACCTGCCCGAACTGCCCGATGCGAAAAAGGCGCGGTTCATCGCTGATTTCGGCCTGTCCGAATACGATGCCTCGGTCCTGACCGCCGAAGAGGAAAACGCCAGCTTCTTCGAAAAGGTGGCTGAGGGGCGCGATGGCAAGCTGGCGGCGAACTGGGTCATCAACGAATTGTTCGGCCGTCTGAAAAAGGACGACAAGGATATTGCGACCAGCCCGATTTCTGCCGAACGTCTGGGCCAGATCGTGGGGCTGATCAAATCAGACACGATTTCCGGCAAGATCGCCAAGGACGTGTTCGACATCGCCTATATCCAGAACCGTGACCCGGAAGAGATCGTCGAGACCGAAGGCATGAAACAGGTCACTGACACCGGTGCCATCGAAGCTGCGGTCGACGACATCATCGCCGCCAATCCCGATCAGGTCGAAAAGGCCAAGGCGAACCCCAAACTGGCGGGCTGGTTCGTGGGTCAGGTGATGAAGGCGACAGGCGGCAAGGCCAATCCGGCGACGGTCAATCAGCTCGTCTCGGCCAAGTTGGGGCTGTGATGGCCTGCGCTTTCCTATCAGCGCCGGTTTTGTTATAGCGTTCCGGTGGCCATGGGGGAAAACGCGATGACATATGAATACAAGGTGGCTCCGGCCCCGATGCGCGGCGTGAAAGCACCGGGCGTGAAAACAAATGAAGACCGCTTTGCGCTGGCGCTGGAAACCGCGATCAATGAAGCGGCATCAGAAGGCTGGGAATATATCCGCGCCGATACCCTGCCCTGCGAGCAACGCGACGGGCTGATCAGCAAGACCACGGTATATCAGAACATGCTGGTGTTCCGCCGGGCCAAGCCTGCCAGCGGTGCCCCCAAGATGAAACCGCAGCGTCAGGCCCCAGCAGCGCCATCCGTCACGCCGCCCGCGCCGACGGTGCAGAAAAAACTCGTCACGGATGCGGATAAACCGATCCAGGCTGACGACACGCCCAAAGACAGGCCATCGTCAGACGTGGCGTCGGGATAATTACTGCATGTCGATGGCAAGCGCGTGAATGCGTGCCATCAGATCAGGCCCGATCGCGTCATGCACCGCGCGGTGGCGCGCTATGCGCGACATATCGTCCAGGGCGGCAGCCTTGATCACCACGCGCCAATGGCTTTCGCCGGACCCGTCATCGCCGGCATGGCCCGCGTGTTTGTGACTTTCGTTGATCACCTCCAGCGTTTCAGGATCAAGTGTCATCAGTCTTGCGTGAATTTCAGCCTGTAATACCATTATTTTCCCTGTGCCCTCTTCTATCTGCGCCCCAGAGGTCTACAGTCTGTCGTCCGAGTCGGAAAGAAGAGAAGCACCATGAAAAAAGATGATCCCTTTGGTTTCGATATGTCCGTGTCGGGGTCCAAGAAGAAAAATCCGCG
>NZ_JBKBQY010000136.1:0-5843 GCF_046292185.1 Yoonia sp. | reverse complement strand
TTGTATTCCTTGTCAGTCGGCGGGGCGGAGGCCAGCCAGAACGGGTTAGGGGATGTGATGCCCAGAAAATTCGTCGTCAGATTAGCCATGGCTCTATCCTTTGTTTCCCGCCGCAGTCCCGGGGGTCAGTGCCGCATGCATATCCATCGCCGCATCGCGCCCTTCGGCTACGGCGGTCACCGTCAGATCGTCGCCACCGCTGGCGCAATCGCCGCCGGCCCAGACACCCGCGCGGCTGGTGCGACCCGCGCCTGTCACGGCGATCTTGCGGCCTTCCAATGTCAGACCTGCATCGGTTTCCAGCGTCTGACCGATAGCCTTGAACAACTGGTCCACAGGCAGCCGGATGGTTTCGCCGGTGCCTTGCAGACCCGCGCCGGTATCGGCGGTATATTCCAGCTCCACTTCGCGCACCGCCCCGTTGCCGTGGATCGCGACAGGCTGGACGTTGAACAACAGCCGCACGCCGTGCGAGGCGGCGAGGTCCTGTTCATAGCGGCTGGCGCTCATCGCGTCGCGGTTCCGGCGATAGGCGATGGTGACGTTCTGCGCGCCGAGCAGTTTCGACTGCACCGCCGCATCCACCGCCGTCATACCGCCGCCGATCACCACGACGTCACGGCCCACGGGCAGGGCGGTCAGATCGCTCGCCTGCCGAAGATCGGCGATAAAATCGACCGCGTCGCGCACGCCGTCCTTGTCCTCGCCCGCCGTGTGCAGCGCGTTCACACCGCCAAGGCCGACGCCGAGGAAGACCGCGTCAAAATCTTCGGCCAGCCTGTCCAGCGAAAGGTCGATGCCCAGCCGCTTGCCGGTCTGCAGCGTGATGCCACCGATGCCCATCAACCAATCGACCTCGCGTGCTGCAAAATCATCGGTGGATTTATAAGCAGCGATACCGAATTCATTCAGCCCGCCGGGTTTCGGCTGGGCGTCAAAGATCGTCACATCATGCCCCTGCATCGCCAGACGATGCGCGCAGGCGAGACCGGCAGGCCCGGCACCGACGACCGCGACGGACTTGCCGGTCGCCGGTGCCCGGTCATAGGGGTGGCTTTGCTTCGCCATCAGCGTATCGGTGGCGTAGCGTTGCAAACGCCCGATCTCGACCGGTTTGCCTTCGGCGGCTTCACGCACGCAGGCCTGTTCGCAAAGATCTTCGGTCGGGCAGACGCGGGCGCACATGCCGCCGAGAATGTTCTGATCAAAAATCGTCCTCGCCGCCGCTTCGGCCGTGCCGGTGCTGATCTGGCGGATGAACAGCGGGATATCGATGGATGTCGGGCAGGCGGTGACACAGGGCGCATCATGGCAGAAATAACACCGGTCCGCCGCGACGCGCGCTGCGTGCCGGTCAAGCGGTGCGTGCAGATCGGAAAAGTTCCGGGCGAGCGTTTCAGCAGGCAATCGCGCCGCCGTTATGCCGGGGGTCATCGGGGTGGACATGGCTGGTTCCTGTCTGGCTTGTCCGCTTCAGCCTGCCACAGTTTTATTTTTTATCAAATGGTAAATTTTTTGCAGTTTGTGAACGCACTTCTTCCCCCTTCTGGCCGCGGTCCACAGCGAAATTTACGCTGACCATGCAAGGGCTTGGCCAAATCCGGACGGGATCGGATGACTCGACCATCCAAGCTTCTTCCCGGAAAGGCGCACCTGGCTTGACGGTTTCGCCTAGGAATTGCCCGTTCGGCGGCGGGTTTGAATGTCCTCTGGATTTCCCTACCATGGCCGCAAACCCCTCAAGGAGCCGCCATGAACCAGCACATCCACAACATGACCCATTGGGCCGAACGCGTTGATATGGCCGCCGCCTTTCGGTGGACCGCGCGACTGAACCTGCATGAAGGGGTCGCCAATCACTTCAGCCTTGCGATCAATGACAATGGCACCCGGTTTCTGATGAACCCCAACCAGATGCATTTCAGCCGGATCAAGGCCAGCGATCTGATCGAGGTGGACGCCAACGACCCCACCACGCTGGAAGGGCCGAATGCACCCGACCCGACCGCCTGGGGGCTGCATGGCGGCATTCATCGGCTGGTGCCGCATGCCCGCCGCGCGATGCATGTGCATTCGATCTTTGCCACCGTCTTGGCAACGCTGCAGGACAGCCGCCTGCCGCCGATTGACCAGAATTGCTGCACCTTTTTCAACCGCTATGTGATTGATGACGGTTATGGCGGGCTTGCTTTCGAGGATGAAGGCGCGCGTTGCGCATCCCTGTTCACCGACCCCAAGCAAAAGGTCATGATTATGGGTAACCATGGCGTGCTGATCATCGGTGCCACGATCGCGGAAACATTCAACCGGCTGTATTATTTCGAACGCGCGGCAGAGACTTACATCCGCGCCTTGCAAACCGGCCTGCCCCTGCGCGTGCTGCCTGATGATATCGCCGAAAAGACCGCGCAGGAACTGGAAGCCTATCCCGAACAGGACACCCGCCATCTGACAGAGCTGAAGGCGATCCTGGATGAAGAAGGATCAAGCTACGCAGCTTAGGCCAGAACGTGTAAGGTGCTTCCAAATATGGATATTTTCTAGAATTGGGGTAAAGATTTACACTTCGCCCCAATTCATTGTAAATTTATTAACATCATAATCGAACAAAATCCGTATCTTATTTGAAACTTCCAGCAATGTGCTATTTTCCTCGCCGAGGAGATGGCGCAGCGGTCATGCAAATGATCCGCGCCAGCGGCTGTAAAGGCCGGGGAAAGAATTGGAGGATTCATGACAAATACAACGAATACTGACGCCCGTTTTGCGCCTTCTGCAGACTTTGTCGCAAAGGCCCATGTCACGGCAGAGCAGTATCAGGCGATGTATGACGCATCCATTGCAGACCCGGAAAAGTTCTGGGCCGAACATGGCAAGAGAATCGACTGGATCAAACCTTTCACCAACGTCAAAAGTACCAGCTTTGCGCCGGGCAATATCGATATCAAATGGTTCGAGGACGGCACACTGAACGTCAGCGCCAATTGCATCGACCGGCATCTGGAAACCCGCGGCGATCAGACCGCGATCATCTGGGAACCGGATGATCCCAAGGATGCCGCGCAGCACATCACCTACAAGGAATTGCACCGCCGCACCTGCCGGATGGCCAATATCCTCGAAACCCTCGGCGTGCGCCGTGGCGACCGTGTGGTGATTTATCTACCGATGATCCCCGAAGCCGCCTATGCGATGCTGGCCTGCGCGCGGATCGGCGCGGTCCATTCCATCGTTTTCGCAGGCTTTTCGCCCGATGCTTTGGGCGCGCGGATCAATGGCTGCGACGCGAAGGTGGTGATCACCGCCGATCACGCGCCGCGTGGTGGCAAATCCACCCCGCTGAAATCCAACACCGACGCCGCCCTGTTGCATTGCAAGGACAGCGTCAAATGTCTGGTCGTACGCCGCACCGGCGGACAGACGACATGGACCGAAGACCGCGATTACGACTATAACGAAATGGCGATGGAGGCGGATGATTACGCCACCCCCGTCGAAGTGAACGCCGAAGACCCGTTGTTCATCCTTTACACATCCGGGTCCACCGGCCAGCCCAAGGGTGTGGTGCATACATCGGGCGGCTACCTCGCCTATGCGGCGATGACGCATCAATATACGTTCGATTACCATGATGGTGATATCTTCTGGTGTACCGCCGATGTTGGTTGGGTCACCGGCCACAGCTATATCGTCTATGGTCCGCTGGCCAATGGCGCGACCACGATCATGTTTGAAGGGGTGCCGACCTACCCCGATGCGGGTCGGTTCTGGGCGGTATGTCAAAAGCATAAGGTCAACCAGTTCTACACCGCCCCCACCGCGCTGCGCGCGCTGATGGCGCATGGCAATGATCCGGTGGAAAAATACGACCTGTCCAGCATCAAGGTCCTTGGCACCGTCGGCGAACCGATCAACCCCGAAGCGTGGAACTGGTACAATGATGTCGTCGGCAAGGGCAAATGCCCCATCGTCGATACCTGGTGGCAGACCGAAACCGGTGGTCATCTGCTGACACCCCTGCCCGGCGCGATTGCCACCAAGCCCGGATCGGCCACCCTGCCTTTCTTTGGCGTGCAGCCGGTGATCCTTGACCCGCAAACGGGCGAGGAAATCACCGCCACCGCGGCCGAAGGTGTGCTGTGCATCAAGGACAGCTGGCCAGGCCAGATGCGCACTGTCTATGGCGACCATGAACGGTTCGAGAAAACCTATTTTTCTGACTACAAAAATTACTATTTCACCGGCGACGGCTGCCGGCGGGATGCAGACGGCTATTACTGGATCACCGGGCGCGTGGATGACGTGATCAACGTCTCTGGCCACCGGATGGGCACGGCAGAGATCGAAAGCGCCCTTGTCGCCCATGCCGATGTGGCCGAGGCGGCGGTAGTCGGTTTTCCCCATAACATCAAGGGACAAGGCATCTACGCCTATGTCACGCTGATGAACGGGATCGAGCCATCAGAGGATCTGCGTAAGGATTTGGTCAAATGGGTCCGGACCGAAATCGGCCCGATTGCCAGCCCCGATCTGATCCAATGGGCGCCCGGTCTGCCGAAAACACGGTCAGGCAAGATCATGCGCCGCATCCTGCGCAAGATCGCCGAGAACGACCATGCGAGCCTTGGCGATACATCGACACTGGCCGATCCTTCCGTCGTCGATAACCTGATCGAAAACCGGATGAACAAGCCGTGACCGGGGCCGCGACGATGACCCGCCCCGCCGTATTGATCCTGCTTGGCCCGCCGGGGGCGGGCAAGGGCACGCAGGCGCGGATGTTGCAAGATCGGTTCGGTCTGGTGCAATTGTCCACCGGCGATCTGTTGCGCGCCGCTGTGGCCGCAGGCACCCCGGCCGGGCGCGAGGCCAAGGCTGTGATGACAGCAGGCGGGCTGGTCAGCGACGACATCGTGCTGGCGATCCTCAAGGACCGGCTGGGCGAACCCGATACTGCGCAAGGCGTGATCCTTGATGGGTTCCCGCGTACCACGGTGCAAGCCGAGGCACTGGACAAATTGCTTGCGCAGACTGGTCAACGGATCAATGCTGCCGTGTCGCTGGATGTCGATGATGCGGAAATGGTGAACCGGATCGCCGGGCGCTATACCTGTGGCGGCTGCGGCGAAGGCTATCACGACAGGTTCAAGACACCTGCGGTGGCGGGTGTATGTGACAAATGCGGCAGCACAACCATGGTGCGGCGCGCCGATGATAAGGCCGAAACGGTCGGGCAGCGGCTGGCAGCCTATCACGCACAGACCGTACCGTTAATCCAGTATTACGAAAAACAAGGTAACCTGCAAC
The DNA here is from genome assembly GCF_046292185.1 of Yoonia sp. Lineage (GTDB taxonomy): Bacteria > Pseudomonadota > Alphaproteobacteria > Rhodobacterales > Rhodobacteraceae > Yoonia. The sequence continues at coordinate 536 of NZ_JBKBQY010000136.1, read as the reverse complement.
GGATCGACGCCATGGGCGAGATCGCGCAGGTCGCCAAAGAGCTGAACGCGATCGTCAAACAATCCGTCGCGTAACAGGGAGGGGAAAAGTCGCAGGGCTTGGCCCCTGCGGCTTTCAATCGACAACAAGGGAGGACGCCTGAAAATGGCAGAGGAACCACAAGACAACAATGCCTATTGGGCCGCGAATGTGCGGATCATTCTTATCAGCCTTGCGATCTGGGCCTTAGTCTCTTTCGGCTTTGGCATCATCCTGCGGCCCGCGCTCAGCGGGATTTCCGTTGGCGGTGCCGATCTGGGATTCTGGTTCGCACAGCAAGGCTCGATCCTAGTGTTCTTGGTGCTGATCTTTTTCTACGCCTGGCGCATGAACAAGCTCGACGCCGAACACGGCGTCGAAGAATAAGCATAAGGGACAGGGAAACCAATGGATCAGTATACACTCAACCTGCTGGTGGTCGGCGCGTCCTTTGCGCTTTACATCGGCATCGCGGTCTGGGCCCGGGCGGGCACGACGGCGGAATTCTATGCAGCCGG
>NZ_JBKBQY010000135.1:0-5854 GCF_046292185.1 Yoonia sp. | reverse complement strand
GGGCCGGTCATCTTTGATTGTCTGGTGGAAAAGCACGAAAACTGCTTCCCGATGATCCCCTCGGGCAAGCCGCATAACGAAATGCTGCTCGGCGATGCATCCACCAAGGATGCCATTCAGGCCGGCGGCGCGGTGCTGGTATGAGGATCATTGCGTATGTAATTGTCTCTATCGTCACTTTATCTGCATCAGCAGTCTGGGCGGATGAAAATGGCATTTTTGCTGTGACGGGTCAGGACTTGGTCGAATGCAATAACTTGGGAAAAGTGATTGCTGATTATGCCAGCGCCAAACATCAGGGAACCTCAGAGGCAGATATGCGCGTGGCAATGGTCTCTGGGGGAGTTGATGATTGGGTTATCGACGTGGTTCTCACGACATTGGTTTCAATCGATGCCGAAAACCCCTCGACCTATCAATCATACGCCGCCTCGCAATGCGTGGTTGACCGTCTCAATCTAATCTCGACAGGACAATAACATCATGTCACCGCTCAAGATCAAAAAAGGCTCTACCAGCCATTCCGCCTATGACCTGCGGCCCAGCTATTCCGACACTGTGGAACGGCACACATTGGCCGTGCTGGTCGAAAACGAACCCGGCGTGCTGGCGCGTGTCATCGGCCTGTTCGCCGGGCGCGGCTACAATATCGAAAGCCTGACCGTCGCCGAAGTGGACCATCAGGGCCACCGCAGCCGCATCACCATCGTCACCACCGGCACGCCGCAGATCATCATCCAGATCAAGGCGCAACTGGGCCGGATCATCGATGTGCATAAAGTCAACGACCTGACCGTCGAAGGCCCCAGCGTCGAACGCGAACTGGGCCTGTTCAAGGTCGCAGGCAAGGGCGATCACCGGGTCGAGGCGTTGCGCCTTGCCGATATCTTCCGCGCCAATGTGGTGGACAGCACGCTGGAATCCTTCGTCTTTGAAATCACCGGCACGCCGGAAAAAATCGACGCTTTCGCCGATCTGATGCGGCCTTTGGGCCTGCAAGAGGTGGCGCGCACAGGTGTCGCCGCCTTGTCGCGGGGTGCTGTCTGATCCGCCGCGCCGCGCGGGAGTATTTTTGGAAAATAGAAGGGCGGGATGAAACGCGCTCTGTGCGGTAAATGGGCGCGCGATACCTGGGTACGGTGCGGACTGTCGCGGGTGAGCCTATCGCGCCGGTGCCTGTCACCTCTGAAAACAGGGCCGAGGCCCCATCTTCAGAAGAACGAAGCCGTTACATATTGATCGCACGCACCAAACGGACGCCCCAATCCGCGTCAGGGTTCGTGGTGCCGTCGCCAAGTCTTTCCTGCATCACCGCGACCCCGAGATCCCTGCGGGCGGGCAGCCGATCCCGTTCGGCAGCGGACAGGGCTGGCGCGATCTCTTCGCGCGTCAGATCCGTGCAGTAGACCGGTGCGCCCGGCTGCTGACGCCACGAATCCGCGAGCGTGCCGGAATAAACCGCGTCCAGCCCTGTATCCTCGACCAGTGCCATCACCACGTCACGGTCGCGGTCGCGGTCGGCGGCCACGGGAATGGCAAGTCGCCCCACCTCTCCCTTCGGCTTTCGCTTGTGTGCCAGCGACGCCGATCCGATCGCATTCCAGGCCTTGGCGATTGGTCGGCCAAGCTGCTCTGCGACCCACAGGCTTTCCACCTGACCCGCCTCGATTGCGTCGATGGTGGTGTCGCGGAACGGATAGTAGTTCGACGTGTCGATCACCACCGTCTCTTGCGGAAGCGCGCCGACGCGTGAGGCGATTCCGGGAATGGCGTTGAGCGGGATCGAGAGAATAACCGCGTCGACATCGCGCAATGCGTCTTCGGTTGTGACCGCCCGCGCTCCGGAGGTCAGCAGGTCGGGGTCGATTGTCTCCGGCCCGCGGGAATTGGCCACTTTGACGTCATGTCCTGCTGCGCTCAGTTCCTGAACCAGTGTCTTGCCGATATGGCCGGTGCCGAGAATGCCGATTTTCATGTCATGTCCTTTGCGATGTTTGCGCGGTCTTACAATACCGCCTCCTCATCGCTATTTGTGGAGTAGATAAGAAATCAGCAAGAACCTACCAAAAGGTGGGTAACGCACCTGGAGAAAAGTCATGGAACGCGACTGGCGATGCGACGACCCCAAACAGCAGCTTGTCTGGGCGGCCGCGACCAGCGAGACGCTGCGCGTGCTGGAAGGCAAATGGAAGATCGTCATCATCGTCCAGCTTTTCGCGTCCAAAACCCCCCTGCGGTTCTCGGAACTGGAGCGCCGCATCGAGGGCGTGAATCAGAAAATGCTTATCCAGCAGCTCAAAGGGCTGGAAAAAGACGGCATTGTGGTCCGCACCGTCTATCCGGAGGTGCCCCCACGCGTCGAGTATACCTTGACCGACCTAGGAAAAAGGCTCGGGCCGTCCATAGAGGCACTGGTGGATTGGGCGTTCTTGCGCGTCGAGACGGGCGACGCATGATCACCCGCCTGGAATCGTCTTCGTAGACCCCTTAACGCGGCAGCAGCCCCTCGGCCTCACCGGCGGCGATTTCATCGGCGTCCAGCAAGCCGTCGTTGTTGCTGTCCAGCCGGTCGAAATCATCATCGCTGAAATCCGGCAGCGCGGCGCGGATTTCGGCAAGGCTGTACATCCCGTCACCGTTGATATCGATATCGGCATTCTGCGCCATGGCGGGCAGCGCCAGCAGCAGGGCGGCCATAGGGGCCAGCAGGATTTTATGCATCGTCATCTCCTCGATCAGATGATCCCTATCTGGGGGCCGCGCGCAAAGATCACAAGGGCCAACCACTTGCCCCCGGCGCGCACAGACGACAAGGTGCGACCAAGCGCAGAAGGACCCGACCATGACCGCACGCAAGATCATCATCGACACCGACCCCGGACAGGACGACGCCGTCGCCATCCTGCTTGCCCTCGCCTCTCCGGCGGAGATCGAGGTGCTGGGCATCACCGCCGTCGCAGGCAATGTGCCACTGCCCCTGACCGAAAAGAACACCCGCATCGTCTGCGAACTGGCCGGACGCCCCGATATCAAGGTTTACGCTGGCTGCGACGCGCCCCTGTCGCGCCCTCTGGTCACCGCCGAACATGTGCATGGCAAAACCGGTCTTGACGGCCCGCAGATGGCCGACCCCACCATGCCGCTGCAGGATCAGCATGCCGTCGATTTCATCATCCAGACCCTGCGCGATGAACCCAGCGGCACGGTCACGCTCGTGCCCATCGGCCCGCTGACCAATATCGCCACGGCGTTTCTGCGCGCCCCCGATATCATTCCGCGTGTGCAGGAAATCGTGCTGATGGGTGGGGCCTATTTCGCGGTGGGCAACATCACCCCGGCGGCGGAATTCAACATCTATGTCGATCCCGAAGCGGCCAAGATCGTGTTCGCCGCAGGCGTCCCGCTGGTGGTGATGCCGCTGGATGTGACGCATAAGGCGCTGACCACGCGCGCCCGCATCGACGCCTTCCGCGCGATGGGGACCAAGGTCGGTGATATGGTCGCCGCCTGGACCGATTTCTTTGAACGGTTCGATATGGAAAAATACGGATCAGAGGGCGCGCCTTTGCACGACCCCTGCACCGTGGCCTATCTGATCGACCCCAGCCTGTTTACCGGTCGCCTGATCAATGTGGAGATTGAGACGGGGTCGGAACTCACCCTCGGGATGACAGTTGCAGATTGGTGGGGCATCACCGACCGCCCCAAAAACGCGCTGTTCATCGGCGATATCGATGCCGAACGGTTCTATGCCCTGCTGGCCGAAAGACTTGCCCTGTTATGAAGATCACCTTCGACAATTCCTATGCCGCCCTGCCCGCGCAGATGTTCACCCCGCAATTGCCGACGCCCGTCGCCAGTCCCGCGATCTTTGCGCGCAATGACGCGCTGGCTGCAACGCTCGGCATCGACCTGCATGCGCCCGATGCCGCGCAGGTGTTCGCTGGCAACCATATCCCCGACGGGGCGACCCCCTTGGCACAGGCCTATGCCGGGCATCAGTTCGGCCATTGGAACCCGCAACTGGGCGATGGCCGCGCGATCCTGCTGGGCGAGGTGATCGGCAGCGACAACATCCGCCGCGATATCCAGCTCAAAGGGTCCGGTCCCACCCCCTATTCCCGCTCCGGCGACGGGCGCGCCTGGCTCGGCCCGGTGATGCGCGAATATCTGGTGTCAGAGGCGATGCATGCGATGGGCGTGCCCACCACCCGCGCGCTGGCCGCCGTGACCACGGGTGAGGATGTCTACCGCGAAACCCGCCTCCCCGGTGCGATCATCACCCGCGTGGCCCAAAGCCATATCCGCGTCGGCACCTTTCAATTCTTTGCCGCGCGCCGCGATCTGGACGCCCTGCGCGCCCTGACCGACCATGTCATCGCCCGGCATTACCCCGATGCGGATGGCCCTGCCGCCCTGCTCGACGCCGTGATCGCGCGCTATGCGCAATTGGTGGCGCATTGGATGGGCTTGGGTTTCGTGCATGGCGTGATGAACACCGATAATGTCAGCATCGCGGGCGAGACGATCGATTACGGCCCCTGCGCCTTTATCGATGCCTTCAGCCATGGCGCTGTCTATAGCGCGATTGACCAGCAGGGCCGCTATGCCTATGCCAACCAGCCGCAGATCGCCGCCTGGAACATGGCGCAATTTGCCACAGCACTGATCCCCCTGATGGATGACGCGGACAAGGCGGTCGCAGATTTCACCGCCGCCGTGCATAACTTTGCGCCGGTCTATGGCAAGGCATGGCTGGGGGTCTTTGCCGCCAAACTGGGAATTGCGGACCCCGGTTCAAAGGACATGCCCCTGATCACCGATCTGCTGGCGCTGATGGAACAGGACGGCGCCGATTTCACCGCCACCTTCGCCGCGCTCAGCGGCGGTCAGGCGCGCGATCAGTTCATCGACCGCGCTGCATTCGATGCGTGGTCTGCGCGGTGGGAACCGCGCAAGGCACCGGATGCCGACAGGATCATGGCAAGCGCCAATCCGCAGATCATCCCGCGCAACCACCGCGTGGAGGCGGCGATCAGCGCAGGTGTCGCAGGGGATTTCGCGCCATTCGACGCGCTGCTGGCCGCCGTGACGCAGCCCTATCAGGCAAATCCCGATTTCGCGCGGCCACCGCTCATCGATGAAATCGTCACCCGCACCTTTTGCGGGACATGACGCCCCGGAGCAAGCCCGGGGCGCCAGTGTTGGTCACACCCCGGACTTGATCCGGGGCCTCGCCCCGCGTTTACTCGACCACCCTTACCGCTGCCATCACATCCGGCGCGCCGATCACCGCGCCATTGGCACCGGCACCGCGCTTGATCGCGTCGACGATCTCCATCCCTTCGGTCACTTCACCCACAACGGTATATTGACCGTTCAGGAAATAGCCCGGTTCGAACATGATGAAGAATTGGCTGTTGGCGCTGTCAGGGTCCTGCGACCGGGCCATGCCGACCACGCCGCGTTCAAACGGCAGATCGGAAAACTCCGCCGGGATATTGCCAAGATCGGACCCGCCAGTACCGGCACGGGACATATCCGCGCCCATCACGCCGTTTTCGACATCGCCGGTCTGCGCCATGAACCCGTCGATCACCCGGTGAAAGACGACATTGTCATAATCGCCCGCTTCCGCAATCGCGGTGATCTGGGCGACATGCAAAGGCGCCACATCCTCGAACAGGTCGATGACAATCGTGCCATTGGCTTCACCGGCAATATCAATCTCAAGCCCGGCGGCATAGGCGGGGCTGGCCAGCAAGGCCGCTGCGATCAATGACTTATACATCAGCCGCCACCTTCACGCTGATCATCCGGTCGGGGTTCGCAGGCGGCTCACCCTTGGTGATGC
>NZ_JBKBQY010000134.1:0-5913 GCF_046292185.1 Yoonia sp. | reverse complement strand
GGGGGCGGCGGCAGGCCGTCCGTCAGCGCCAGCAGCGCATTGGTGACATCGGTCGCATCCGCCGGTTTGGACAGGTAATCCGTGGCACCGATCTTGACCGCAGCGACCGCCGTGGCAATCGCGCCATAGCCTGTGAGCACGACAATCCGGCTTTCAGGGCGCCGTGCGCGCAGGGTTTCCACGACATCCAACCCGTTGCCATCCTCCAGCCGCAGGTCAACCACGGCATAGGCGGGTGGGCGGGCGGTTGCGATGGCTTTGCCTGCGGCGACGGAGCTGGCCGTTTCCACCTCGAACCCGCGCTTTTCCATGGCTTTCGCCAAGCGTTTCAGAAACGCATCATCATCATCAACCAAAAGAAGCGATTTGTCTTCGCCCAGGTCCAATGGTTCGATCGTCATCATACTCACCCCTGATCATCTCTGAGATGAGATAGCCCGCGCCTTTCAGCCGTCAACGTCAGGACGGACCCGCCGATTGGTCGCATTGCCTGTCAGTGTCACAACGCCTATCACGGACCTTGAGACAAAGGGTATCAGGGCGGATGTCCACTTCCGACTTCGAGGGTTTTCACGATCAGGAACGCAGCAACTGGGTGCGGCTGCGGACGCTTGTCACCTTACGCTGGTTCGCGGCGCTGGGGCAGGCGATTGCGGCAACCGTCGCGGCGCAGGTGTACGAGCTTGATTTTCAGTATGGTCTTGTCGGTGTCGTGATCGGCTGTTCGGTGCTGGCCAATATCGTTTCCCGCTCCACCAATCCTGAAAACAAGCGTCTTTCCGAGCGCGAGGCGACCCTTTGGCTGTTTTTCGATCTGGTGCAGCTATCGGTGCTGTTATTCCTGACCGGCGGGCTGAACAATCCTTTCGCCTTGCTGGTGCTGGCACCCGTGACAATCGCCGCCACCGTTCTGCAGCTGAAAAGCACTGTCTTTCTGGGTGTCACCGCGATCCTGCTGATCACGCTGATCAGCCACTTCAACATGCCGATGGTCACCGCCAATGGTTTTGTCCTGGCCTTGCCTGTTCTGTTTCAGTTCGGATTCTGGCTGGCGCTGTTGATTGGTGTGGTCTTTCTGGCGATCTATGCGCGCCAGGTCACCACCGAAATGCACGCGATGGGCGAGGCGCTGCTTGCCACGCAGCTCGCGCTGGCGCGGGAACAGAAACTGACCGATCTGGGTGGCGTCATCGCCGCCACCGCGCATGAACTGGGCACACCGCTGGCCACGATCAAACTGGTCAGCACCGAATTGATGGAAGAACTGGAACACCACCCCGAACTACTGGAAGACGCGAGCCTGATCAGATCGCAGGCTGACCGCTGCCGGGATATCCTGCATTCCATGGGCCGCGCAGGCAAGGATGACCTGCATCTGCGGCAGGCCCCGTTGGAAACCGTCGTGCGCGAAGCGGCAGAGCCACATCTGAGCCGTGGAAAGATGGTGACCTTTGAAATTTCCCCCGAACAGGGCGCCAACTGGACCCAGCCTCTGATCAGACGCAGGCCAGAGATTATCCACGGCCTGCGCAACCTGATCCAGAACGCCGTCGATTTTTCCCAAAGCGAGGTCTGGATCGAAACGACATGGTCGCAAAGCACGGTCAGCGTGCGTATTTCCGACGACGGCAGCGGCTTTCCGCAATCGGTGATCGGCCGGATCGGGGACCCCTACGTGCGCCGCCGCCGCTTTTCCGAGGATGGTATCCGCCGCCCGGGATATGAGGGCATGGGGCTGGGCCTGTTCATCGCGAAAACCCTGCTTGAACGCTCTGGCGCGCGGCTGACCTTTGCCAACAGCCGACGCCACGGCCACGCGAGCTGGACCGGTCAGGCTACCGGCGGCGCGATTGTCGACGTGGTCTGGCCGCGGGAAAAACTTGTCTCTATGGACAAAGGCGACATTCCGGCGCTGGGGAAGAACATGCCGATCCGCCCTTGGCCATGACCGGACGCGTGTTTAACGCACCCTTAACCTTGCTGCGCGATGATGGTTGCTTGAACAGGCAAGGATTCGGACAAAATGTCGTTGATTCTCTTAATGGCTGCCATGATGGCGGTTGGTGCAATATCGGGCGCAGGGCTGGTTTTGTGGCTGTCGCGGCGCAGGTCGCCTGACCGCACTGCAGACATGGTCCGGTGCGGACCGATTTTTCTGTTTCACGATGATCAGCTGATCGATACCACAATCGACGCGCAACAGGTGATCGCGCAGTTCAGCCATCTGCCCGACCGCGACGCCGTTCTGGCGGCGCTATCACCGCAGTTCCCGGCGCTGGCGGATCATCTGCAATCAGGCGACCGGTCTGGATGCCGGATCGCCCATGCCCACGACGATACCACTTGGATCGACCTGGACTGGCCGAATGGGCATCCCCGCCTTGTTGTCACGGATCCGGGCGGGGCCATGCAATCTGCCGCTGGCGACCAGCCTTTCGCAGAGCTCAGCATGTTGCGCGATATCGTCGATTCTGCGCCTCAGTTGATTTGGCGTACGGATGAGGGTGGCGCGGTGATCTGGGCCAACCGCGCCTATCTGGATGCTTGGGCCAAACGGCGTCCGGATGATACGGCGGGGTTGCCGCAAAAAGCCATCTTTCCGGCCTTTGGCAGCAAAATCGCGCGCGGTGCGGTGTCTGTCCGGCGGCTGGCCATCCCGCTGCCGCAGAAAGATGCTGCGCAATGGTTCGATGTGTCATCCATACAGAAGGACACGACCACCTTGCATTACGCAGCAGACGCCAGTGCCGCGGTCAGCGCCGATCAGGAACGCCACAACTTTGTCCAGGTTTTAGGCAAGACATTCGCCGAATTGTCTATCGGGCTGGCCATATTTGACAAACGCCGCCAGCTGGCCACCTTTAATCCGGCGCTATTGGATATGACACGGCTGGGGTTTGAATTCCTCAGTTCCCGGCCCATGATTGACACGGTGCTGGACCGGCTACGCGAAACCCGGATGCTGCCTGAACCCAAGAATTACGCGTCCTGGCGCGACCGGTTCACCGCCGTGGAAACCGCTGCCAGAAACGGCACCTATAGCGAGGTCTGGGATTTGCCGGATGGTCAGGCCTTTCGCGTGACCGGACGACCACACCCGGACGGCGGATTTGTGTTTCTGTTCGAAGACATCACCGCCGATCTGTCCCTGACCCGCCGTTTCCGGTCGGATATCGAAACCGGGCAGGCGGTGCTTGATGCGCTGCCGGATGCGGTGGCGGTATTTTCCACCGCCGGCACGCTGGTCATGTATAATCGCGCCTATGACACGTTATGGGGGATGCAGGCGGCACAGGGAATCGCGCTGCGCGTGATCGGTTCCGAGATGGCGATCTGGCAGTCGCGCTGCGCCGTGCCGGTAGACTGGACCGAATTGCAGCACTTCATTCACCAGCTTGGTCCGCGACAGGACTGGACGGACGAAACAATGTTGCAGGATGGCCGGCTGGTCCGGTGCAGCGCCAGCCCTGTCGCCGGGGGCATGACAATGGTGCGGTTTGCACCCTTGGCGCGAAATATGCGGGCCCTGCGCAAACTGACGCGGCCAGACCCTGCAATCCGTGCAATCAGCCGCTGATTTGGTCTTGCAGGTGGTGGCACAGACCATAGAGTCCCGCCATGACCACTGCACATCGCCAGATCACGCTTGCCGATGAAGCGGCCACCACCCGTTTGGCGGGCGCGGTGGCGGGCGTGTTGCGCCCCGGCGATACAATCCTGCTGCAAGGGCCGATTGGCGCGGGCAAATCCGCCTTTGCGCGCGGTGTCATCCGCGCCCGGCTGGGCCGTATGGAAGATGTACCGTCCCCCACCTTTACGCTGGTACAAACCTACGAGGCGAAAGATGGTGATATCTGGCATTGCGATCTGTACCGCCTGACAAACCCGGACGAGGTCTTGGAACTGGGGCTTGAACAGGCATTCCAGACCGCCATCTGCCTGATCGAATGGCCCGACAGATTGGGCGCTGATACCCCGGATGGCGCGCTGACGCTGACCTTCGCGGCGCGTGCGGACGATCACCTTGTTACCTTCACCGCCTCCCCCACGTGGCAAGACCGGATGTCTGACCTGCATGTCTGACCGGGACCGCGCGATCATGGCGTTTCTGATGCAGACGGGCCACGGCACATGGGCACGGCAGGTGATTGCCGCCGATGCATCCAGCAGGCGCTATCTGCGGCTGCAGGACGGGGCGCAATCGGTCATCCTGATGGATGCGCCACCCGCCAGCGGCGAAGACATCCGTCCCTTTATCCGCATCGCCGCCGTTCTGGCCGATGCGGGCCTGTCCCCACCCGCGATACTGGCAAAAGACACTGACTGCGGATTGCTGTTGCTGTCCGATCTAGGTCCGCAAGACGTGGCGGGCCACATCAACCAGCACCCGGCGCGGGGCATGGGGGTCTATCGCGCCAGCGTAGACGTGCTGATCCATCTGGCCCGCGTTGCGCCGCCCGACCTGATCCGCCTGACACCCGAACTGGCGGGAGAGATGGTCGCCGTCACAGGCGAATCCTATGCCCAGCGCCCGGTGCCGGAACTCGTCGCTTCGGTGACGCAGGCCATGGCCGATTTGGCACCCAGCCCAGACACATTGGCCCTGCGCGATTACCATGCTGAAAACCTGATCTGGCGGCCCGATCAGACCGGGCTTGCGCGCGTCGGGCTGCTGGATTTTCAGGACGCGTTCGTCGCGCCATTGGGCTATGATCTGGCGTCGCTGCTGCGCGATGCGCGCCGCGATGTGCCCGATGACGTCTGCGCCGCGATGATCGCACATTTCAGCGCCGCAACGCAGGCTGGCCCGGATTTTGTCGCGCAGCTTGCCTGTCTCGGCGCGCAACGCAATCTGCGTATTCTTGGCGTCTTCGCCCGGCTGGCCAGTCAAATGGGCAAAACCCGCTATGTCGCGATGATCCCCCGTGTCTGGGCGCAATTGCAAAAAGACCTGCGCCACCCGGCACTGACGGATCTGCGCATGGTTGTCGACGACCTGCTGCCAGCCCCGGACGCCGCAATATTGGCAAGGTTACGCGCATGACATATCCGCTGATGCTTTTTGCCGCCGGCCTTGGGACCCGGATGGGCGATCTGGTTAAGGACCGCCCGAAACCTTTGGTGCGGGTCGCGGGCAAGGCGCTGATCGACCATGCGCTGGATTTCACTGACCTGCCGCAGATCGGCCCCAGGGTCGTGAACCTGCATTATCATTCCCCGTTGCTGCGCGCGCATCTGAGAGGGCGCGATATCCTGTTTTCCGATGAAACCGACAAGCTGCGCGAAACCGGCGGCGGGCTGCGCCATGCGCTGCCGCTGCTGGGCGAAAGCCCGGTCATCACGATGAACACCGACGCGGTCTGGCGCGGGCCGAACCCTATCGCACGGCTGATCACCGACTGGCGCGACGAGATGGAAGCGCTGCTGCTGATCGTCCCGAAACCGCAGGCAGAAGGGCATCAGGGTGGCGGCGATTTCGCGCTGGATGCCAGTGGTCGGCTGAACCGAGCGCCCGGCGCGGTCAAGGACATGATCTATGTCGGTGCCCAGATCATCCGCACTGACATGCTGGCGGAAACCGCGCAGGATGCCTTTTCGCTGAACCTAATCTGGGACAGGATGCTGGCGCGCGGTGGGGTTTACGGTACGGTTTATAACGGGCAATGGTGCGATGTCGGCCAACCATCCAGCATTCCGCTGGCCGAGGAAATGTTGCATGTTTGACCCCACCACCAGCCCGCGCATTTTTGCCGAACCCTGTGGCGTGGATTTCGCGCAAGGCGTCGTCAACGGCCTCATGGACCGCGCCGTGGGCCTGTCGCCAGAGGCGTTGGCCCGCGTCGAAATCTACGTCAACTCTGCCCGGATGCAGCGCCGTGTCCGCGCGATGTTTGACGCGGGTCCTGCCCTGCT
>NZ_JBKBQY010000133.1:0-6107 GCF_046292185.1 Yoonia sp. | reverse complement strand
CGACGTGGGCATAGTGACGTGCTTCGGATTCGTATTCGACGTGGGCGGTCGAGATCGTGATGCCGCGTGCCTTTTCTTCGGGCGCGCCGTCAATCTGGTCATAGGCGCGGAAATCGCCGAAATATTTGGTGATCGCCGCGGTCAGCGTCGTCTTGCCGTGGTCAACGTGGCCAATCGTGCCGATGTTCACGTGCGGTTTGTTACGTTCAAACTTTGCCTTTGCCATGGTCTGGCTCCTTCAACTTGATGTTTGGGGCGGCGGGAATAACCCCGCCCTTATGGGGGTGGCAGGGCGGGGTTATCCCCGCCGCACCGTTATGCGTATTTCTTCTGGATCTCGTCGCTGATGTTCTGCGGCACGGGCTCATAATGATCGAAGATCATTGTAAAGTTGGCCCGGCCCGACGACATCGACCGCAAGGTGTTGATGTAACCGAACATATTTGCCAGCGGCACGAAAGCATCGATGACGATCGCGTTGCCGCGGCTGTCCTGACCCTGCACCATGCCGCGACGCGATGTCAGATCGCCGATGATGCCGCCGGTATATTCTTCGGGCGTCACAACTTCGACTTTCATGATCGGCTCAAGCAGTTTCGCACCGGCCTTGCGCATCCCTTCACGCATACACATCCGTGCAGCGATCTCGAACGCGAGGACCGAGGAGTCCACATCGTGGTATTTGCCTTCCAGCAGCGCCACTTTGAAGTCGATCACGGGGAAACCTGCCAATGGACCGGAATCCATGACCGATTTGATCCCTTTTTCGACACCGGGGATGTATTCCTTTGGCACAGAACCACCGACAACGCGGGATTCGAAGGAATAGCCTTCACCTGGCGCTGTTGGCTGGATCAGAAGCTTGACTTCACCGAACTGACCGGACCCACCAGATTGTTTCTTGTGCGTATAGGTATGTTCGACTTCGTGACCGATCGTTTCACGATATGCCACTTGCGGCGCACCGATATTGGCCTCGACCTTGAACTCGCGCTTCATGCGGTCGACCAGAATGTCGAGGTGCAATTCGCCCATGCCCTTCATGATGGTCTGACCGGATTCAAAGTCAGTTTCCACGCGGAAGGATGGATCCTCGGCAGCCAGACGCGCCAGTGCGATGCCCATCTTTTCCTGGTCGGCCTTTGTCTTTGGCTCGACCGCGATCTCGATCACAGGCTCGGGGAAGGTCATCGTTTCCAGCACGACAGGTTCGGACGGATCACACAGGGTGTCGCCGGTTGTCGTGTTTTTCAAGCCACCCAGCGCGATGATGTCACCGGCCCAGGCTTCGTCGATTTCCTCGCGGTTGATGGCATGCATCATCATCATCCGGCCCACACGTTCCTTGCCACCCTTCGTGGCATTGAGCATGGCGTCGCCCTTGTTCAGTTTACCTGAATAGATCCGGGTAAAGGTCAAGGAACCGACAAACGGGTCGTTCATGATTTTAAAGGCAAGCCCCGAGAACGGCATGCTGTCATCCGCACGGCGTGGGATGTTGCGCGTTTCGGTTTCGTCACCGGGTTTGAAGCCCATGTAATCGACGACGTCCATCGGGCTTGGCAGATAGTCGATCACGGCGTTCAGCAGCGGCTGCACACCTTTGTTCTTGAACGCGGAACCGGCCAGAATGGGGACGAATTTCATCGCCAGCGTGCCCTTGCGGATCAGGCTGCGCAATGTAGCCACATCAGGCTCTTCGCCTTCAAGATAGGCTTCCATCGCGTCGTCATCCATGTCGACGGCCAGCTCGATCAGCTTGCCGCGCCATTCCAGCGCCATGTCGTTCAGGCTGTCACGGATCGGCTGACGGACCCAGGACGCGCCCAGATCTTCACCAAGATACACCCATTCTTCCATGGTCACGAGATCGATGATGCCTTCGAGTTCGGTTTCAGCACCGATAGGAAGCTGGATCGGGGCAGGAACGGCACCGGTCCGGTCAGCGATCATCTTGACGCAGTTGAAGAAGTCGGCGCCGATCTTGTCCATTTTGTTGACGAAGACGATCCGCGGAACCTTATAACGGTCAGCCTGACGCCAGACGGTTTCGGTCTGCGGTTCGACACCTGCGTTGGCGTCGAGCAGACAGATCGCGCCGTCAAGCACGGCCAGCGACCGTTCCACTTCGATGGTGAAATCAACGTGGCCGGGCGTGTCGATGATATTCATCCGGTATTTGGTGTCGGAAATCCCATCAGCAGACGGATCATCCTGACGCTGCCAGAACGTGGTGGTCGCAGCAGAAGTGATCGTGATGCCGCGTTCTTGTTCCTGCTCCATCCAGTCCATCGTTGCGGCGCCGTCATGCACCTCACCAAGGTTGTGGGATTTGCCGGTGTAAAACAGGATCCGCTCGGTGCAGGTGGTTTTGCCTGCATCGATATGCGCCATGATACCAAAGTTGCGGTAGCGGTTAAGGGGGTAGTCGCGTGCCATATCGGTTCGTTCCTATTACCAGCGGTAATGGCTGAACGCTTTGTTCGCGTCGGCCATCTTGTGGGTGTCTTCGCGCTTTTTCACGGCGGTGCCGCGGCCCTGGATCGCGTCAAGCAATTCGCCTGCAAGACGTTCTTCCATGGTGTTTTCGTTACGCTTTTTCGCGGCAGCAATCAGCCAGCGAATGGCAAGCGCTTCGCGACGCTCGGGGCGGACTTCGACGGGCACCTGATAGGTCGCACCACCGACGCGGCGCGAGCGCACTTCGAGGGATGGTTTGATGTTGTCCAGACACTCGTGGAACACTTCCACAGGTGATTTCTTCAGCTTGCCTTCAACGCGATCGAACGCGTTATAGACGATCCGTTCGGCAACGGCTTTTTTGCCGTCAACCATCAGGTTGTTCATGAACTTTGTCAGAACGATATCACCAAACTTGGCGTCTGGCAGGACTTGGCGCTTCTCAGCGGCGTGACGACGTGACATGTGATCTTTCCCTTACTTCGGACGCTTCGCGCCATATTTGGACCGGCGCTGTTTACGGTTCTTGACGCCTTGGGTATCAAGCACACCGCGCAGAATGTGGTAACGCACACCGGGAAGGTCTTTTACACGGCCGCCGCGGATCAGAACCACAGAGTGTTCCTGAAGGTTGTGGCTTTCACCGGGGATGTAAGAGATGACCTCGAAGCCATTGGTCAGACGGACCTTGGCAACTTTGCGCATGGCAGAGTTCGGTTTCTTTGGTGTGGTTGTGTAGACGCGCGTACAAACGCCGCGTTTCTGTGGGCAGGATTCCAGGTGCTGCGACTTGGATTTCATGACTTTCGGCTGGCGCGGCTTGCGGATCAGCTGCTGAATCGTTGGCATCGTGTGATGTTCCCATCTATTCACATTTATGCGTCCGGCAAACGCGGGTTTCAAAGCATGCTTTTCGACTATGAAAAGCACAAAAATTCCGCGTCGAACCCTTACCGGAGGTTCGGTGCGGTCTGTATCCAGAGGAACAAGGCTATAATCGCCCGGTTCTTGGCCACGACAGATGTGATATCGGGACAAAATGGGGAAACCCCGCCCGGGTGAGCGGCGTATAGGCTCTTGCGCTTAAGCTGTCAACAGGCGCCCCCCGACCCACCGTGCGTTGCATCGCTCGTAAAAACAGGCGGTTATTGCATAGCATCGCCTCTTGCCCGCCTATCGGGACAAGAGGTGCAAAGCCCTTGCCGCAATCCTGCGAGAATCAAAAACCGGCCAAGTTGGAGAAGTCTTCCATGAAACGCTGTTTACCCGCTTTGGCGGCCTGCCTTGTCGTTGCCGGTTGCGCCGCGCCGAACCCGCCCACGATCACCAGCCGCGACAATGCAAATGCGCTGACAGAGGCGACCCGGATCAGCCGCCTGCCGCAGACGCAGATCTCGGATCTGCCCACCGGGTCAGTCACCTATAACGGCAAGGTCGGCGCCAATGTCGGCGGCGATCTTCAAGGCAGCATGCTGGGCGATATGTCGATGAATGTGGGTTTCAACACCAACACAGTGCGCGGGTCGGTGACCAACCTGAACCTGATTAATCAGGCGGGACGACCCGATCAGGCGCTGGGGGGCAACCTTGCGATCAATGGATTCGAGGATCGCGGAAATTTATCAGCCGGTGCTGGCGGAACGATCACAGGTGTTGCGCCTGGTGGATCTGCGTTTTCTTCGGACGTTAATCTGAATCTGCAGGGCAATCTGCGTGACGACCGGCATCGCGGCGATGCGGTTTTCGGGACTGTCGCGGGGCAGGCGCTGGGTGACGTCAATCTGGGTTTTGACGGCGTGTTCTTTGGCAAAAGGTGACGGGATCAGCGGATGCGATCCGGTGCCAGATTGTGCCGGATTCGCAGCTGCCGTTCGCGCCATAGGGTAAACAGCCCGGTGGCGACAACGATGCTTGCCCCGATCAGGGTCAGCGCGTTGGGCCATTCATCAAACACCGCCATGCCGAGGACCAACGCCACCAGCAGGCCGGTATACCGGAAAGGCGCGACAAAGCTGATCTCGCCTGACCGCATGGCGCTGACCGAAAAGACATAGCCGAAGATCAGGAAAATCGTGGCCCCGCCAACCTGCATCGCCGATGTCGTGCTGAAACTTTCCCACGTAATGAACAGGGACCCGATGGCGCCAAGGGACGTCACCCCGATCGCCGCGATCAATGCGATGAAAACCGCGGGGACCTGCACCGACATCCGCCGCACGGCCAGATCGCGCAGGGTGACGCAGCCAACCGCCGCCAGCGCGTAGAAACTATAGGCGCTGAAATCCTCGCCCCCCGGCTGGATGATGAAGACAACGCCGATAAAGCCGACAGCAATCGCAGCGAACCTGCGCCAGCCCAACATTTCGCCCAGAAACAAGGTTGCCGCCAAAGCGACGACCAAGGGCAGTGCCTGCAGGATCGCCGCGACATTGGCGATCGGCATGTTGAACAAGGCGGTCAGAAAGAAATAGGTGCCACCGACTTCTCCCGCCGTGCGCAGCAGGATCAGCGCCCAATCGCGCCTTGGCAGGTTGAAATGCAGCTGGTTCAGATAGCGGCACATGATTGTCAGGCAGGTGATCGCACCGATGCCACGGAACAGAACCGCCTGAAACAGCGGGATTTCATCCGAAGCCGCCTTCATGAATGCGTCGTTGACAGTATAGGCGGTCATCGCCCCCACCATCAGTAACGCACCACGGATATTGTCTGAAATCACTGCCATGACACGGACGTATCAGCGCGGCAGGAACAGTGCCAGAGGGATTAACTCAGGCGCTATCGCAGATCAAAGAACCACGGGACTAGCCTTTGAAAATCAGCTTGGTCCACCATCCCTGGCGTGATTACAAATTCGGCCATCCGTCCGATCACGCGGGTCGGTTTCACGCATTCCTCGACAGTATGATAATGGGGACGGGTCGTGTAGTCGTCAAACAACACGGTCGTTTCGCGCGTCACGTTTAACAGCGCTGCGGCGAAACATGCTTTGCGTAGCCGTCCGTCAATCAGGATCAGGCTCGGGTTGGGCGTTGGGTTGTCCTGCCAGATTTGCAGTGGGTAGACAAACTACGTCACCATAGTCATCGGCGGATATAAGAAAAGGCCCCCGTTTTCACGAGGGCCTTCATCGTTTTCAGAAAGTGACGTTTATGCGTCATCTTCCGGTGCTTCGGTGCGAGCACCGAAGACATCGGTTTCCTCGCTGCGCACAGGGGCGACCAGTGCTGCGGCCTGTTCGGCCTCTTCGCGGCGGGCTTCGATCACGACATTGTCGCGGTCCGCTGCAATCTTGCGCATCTGCTGGGTGGCACCGCCGGTACCAGCCGGGATCAGACGACCCACGATCACGTTCTCTTTCAAGCCGATCAGCTTGTCCCGCTTGCCCTGCACCGATGCTTCGGTCAGCACGCGCGTGGTTTCCTGGAACGACGCGGCAGAGATGAACGAGCGCGTCTGCAGCGATGCCTTGGTAATCCCCAGAAGGATCGGCTCGCCCGTTGCCGGACGGTCGCCGCGCTTGATCGCCTTGGCATTGGCCTCATCGAATTCGGCCTTATCGACGGTTTCGCCTTTCAGCAGAACCGTGTCACCGCTGTCTTGGATTTCCCATTTCTGGAGCATCTGACGCACGATGACTTCGATAT
>NZ_JBKBQY010000132.1:0-6238 GCF_046292185.1 Yoonia sp. | reverse complement strand
CCCGCTGACATCATCGTATTTCACGACGAAATCGACCTTGCCCCCGGCAAGCTGCGGCTGAAAACCGGCGGCGGCCATGCCGGGCACAACGGCTTGCGATCCATCCACGGCCATATCGGCCCGGATTATGGCCGTGTGCGGATGGGCGTCGGCCATCCGGGGCACAAAGACGCCGTGCCGGGCTATGTGCTGCGCGATTTCCCCAAGGCCGATCAGGATTGGCTGGACGATGAAATGCGCGGCATCAGCGACGGTATCGCGCATCTGGTCGCAGGCGACGGGGCGCGGTTCCTGAACGCCGTGGCCCTGCGTACCGCGCCACCGCGATCATCGACCAGCAAGCCGAAGCCGGCGAAAGCGCCTGAACCTGCGCCGGACCCTGCCCCCGACACCCGCAGCGCGATGTCCCGCCTGCTCGATAAATTCAGATGAGCGAAACAGCCACCCGCGCCGCCTTTGCCCGGCAGGCACAATCCTGCGTCGATCTCGGCTCGCCCTTCATGGGGCAGTTGATGCGCCTTTGCGCCACGCAAATCTGGCCCGCCAGCCCGGTCACTGACCGGATATTCGCATGGCAGGGCGATCTTGGCCCGACCGGCCAATCCGTCCCGCTGCGGCTGGCGGGCGCATTCCATGCGCTACACCTGCAAGGACACCCACGCACAGCAGATGTCTATCCGCCCACAGCCAGCAGCGACGCCACCCTCTGGTCCGCCGTCAGTGTTCTTCTGATGCAAGAGGCCGCAGCGATCAATCACACTGGCTCGACACCCCACCGCAAACCAACGAGGTCCGGCGCTCTGCCACGCTGATCGCCCTCGGGCATTGGCTGGCGGATCTTTACAACCTGCCGATCCGCTGCAGCGAACTTGGCGCCAGCGCCGGGCTGAACCTGCATTGGGATGATTACGCGCTGCAGATCGGCGACCAGACATTCGGCCCCGCCACCCCTGCCCTGACGCTATCGCCCGACTGGACCGGCACCTTACCACCCGCGACCCGGCCACAGGTCACCGCGCGCGCAGGGGTTGACCTGAACCCGCTGAACGCGATCCATGATGCGTTGCGGCTGCAGGCCTATCTCTGGCCGGATCAACCCGGCCGGCTGGCGCTGACACGCGCCGCGATGACGACAGCGCAAACCCCCATCACCAAAGGTGATGCCGTTGATTGGTTGGCTGATCAGCTTACCCACACACCCGGTCAGCTTCACTTGATCTATACCACCATCGCCTGGCAATATTTCCCGCAGGACCGGCAGGATGCAGGGCTGGCCGCGATCCGTGCCGCCGGACAAACCGCCCGCGACGATGCGCCGCTTGCATGGTTCGGCATGGAACCCGATGGTCACGGCAACGGGGCCGCACTTACCCTGCGGCTCTGGCCCGGCGATCTGAGCTTTGCCATGGGGCGCGCCGATTTTCACGGCCGCTGGGTGCAATGGTCGCCAATAGAAAAGAAAGCCTGAGAATATGGAAAAAGACCCCTCCTTCAACGTCCTTGGCAGCACGCTGGCCACCTGTTCCACCGCGCCCATGACTGGATTTTTCCGCAACGGCGCCTGTGACACCTGCGCGGCGGATAACGGCAGCCATACGGTCTGCGCGGTGATGACCGATGAATTTCTGGCCTTTTCCAAGTATGTCGGCAACGACCTGTCCACGCCGCGCCCGGAATTCGGGTTTCCGGGGCTGAAGGCGGGCGATGGCTGGTGCCTGTGCGCGGGCCGTTTCCTGCAAGCGCATGAAGAAGGCTGCGCGCCCAAGGTCAACCTTTACGCCACCCATGTCCGCGCGCTGGAAATCGTTCCCATAGATGCCTTGCGTGAAAACGCATTGCCAATCGATTAACTTCATCGTCCGGGCCTGAATATCCCCGCCGGTGGCATGAAATCTTTGCCACCGACGATGCGGGCGTCACGCCTTCATATCGAACCCAAGATGCTTGGCGACGGTAAAGATATCCTTATCGCCACGCCCGCACATATTCATCACCAGCAGATGATCCGCAGGCAGATCAGGCGCGATCTTCATCACATGGGCCAGCGCGTGCGACGGTTCCAGCGCGGGAATGATCCCTTCCAGCGCGCAGCAAAGCTGGAACGCCTCCAGCGCCTCGGCATCGGTGATCGACACGTATTTCGCCCGGCCAATATCATGCAGCCAGGCATGTTCCGGCCCAATGCCGGGATAATCGAGGCCCGCCGAGATCGAAAACCCTTCCAATATCTGCCCGACATCATCCTGCAACAGATAGGTGCGGTTGCCATGCAACACGCCGGGGCGGCCGCCGGTCAGTGACGCGCAATGTTCCATCTTTTCGTTGACGCCTTTACCCCCGGCCTCGACCCCGATGATATTGACCTCTTTGTCATCCAGAAACGGGTAAAACAGCCCCATCGCATTAGACCCGCCGCCAATCGCCGCGATCAGCGTATCGGGCAGACGGCCCTCGGCCTCTTGCATCTGGGTCTTGGTTTCCTGGCCGATGATCGCCTGAAAATCACGCACCATCGCTGGGTAAGGATGCGGGCCAGCCACCGTGCCGATGCAATAGAATGTATCGCGCACATTGGTCACCCAGTCGCGCAGGGCGTCATTCATCGCATCCTTCAACGTGCCACGGCCAGAGGTCACAGGGATAACCTCAGCCCCCAGAAGCTTCATCCGGAATACATTGGGGGCCTGACGTTCGACATCATGCGCGCCCATATAGACCACGCATTTCAACCCGAATTTCGCACAGACCGTTGCCGTCGCGACACCGTGCTGACCGGCACCTGTTTCCGCGATGATCCGGCTTTTGCTCATGCGACGCGCCAGAATGATCTGGCCCAGCACATTGTTGATCTTATGCGCGCCGGTGTGGTTCAGCTCGTCGCGCTTCATATAGATCTTGGCACCGCCCAGATGTTCAGTCAGCCGTTCAGCATGATAGAGCGGGCTGGGGCGGCCCACGTAATGGGTCCACAGATCATGCATTTCCGCCCAGAAACTTTCATCCGTCTTGGCATGTTCATATTGCTCTTCCAGCTCCAGTATCAGCGGCATCAGAGTTTCCGACACGAAACGCCCGCCGAACTGGCCAAAGCGGCCCTTTTCATCGGGACCGGTCATGAAGCTGTTAAATAGATCGTTTGCCATGGGATACCTGCTGTTTTGCGCTTGCCACAGACCTAACGCCCCTTGGGGCAATCGTAAACGCCTATCGCAAGGCGGCACAAAACGCCGCAATCAGATCGGCATCTTTCGCACCCGGCGCCGATTCCACACCTGAGGACACATCCACCTGCCGCGTACCTGTCAGCGCCACCGCCTGCGCCACGTTATCCGGCGTCAGCCCCCCGGCCAGCATCCATGGCACGGGCCAGCGCCGCCGGGCAATCAGCTCCCAGTCAAAGGCCAGACCATTGCCGCCTGGCAGATCGGCCCCCTTGGGTGGTTTGGCATCGACCAGCAATTGATCCGCAACCTGCGCATAAATATCCAACGCGGCCAGATCATCCGGCCCCGCCACGCCCACGGCCTTCATCACCGGAAGGCCGGTGCGCGCCTTGATCTCTTTCACACGCTCTGGCGTTTCGGACCCGTGCAATTGCAGGATATCCACCGGCACCTGCGCCAGCAGCGCATCAAGGGCCGCATCATCGGCATTCACGACCAGCGCGACCTTGGCCACCCCCGCAGGGACGGCGGCGGCAAGGCTTGCCGCCTGCGCCAGCGTCAGATGCCGTGGTGATTTGTCAAAGAACACCAGCCCCACATAGGCCGCCCCCGCCTGCACGGCAGCATCGAGGCCCGCCGCGTCGCGCAGCCCGCAAATCTTGACCCTTGTTTCAGGTGCCATCAGCGTTTCTGTTCCAGCAGCGCCAGCACGTCATCATCCGATGTGGCCCCCGCCGCAGCACCACGCAAATGATTGACCTCGCGACGCAGGTTTTCCACCTCGCGCGATTTTGCCCGCGCCTCGGACCGGATGCGGTATTCGCGGACCCATTCCCACAGGAACCCGATGGCAAGCCCAGCGCCCACGCCGATGAAGATCACCACGAACAGTGGCAATGTCAGGTCAGGCGAAAGGCCCAGCAGATCGCTGATCGCGACGGGCATGGCGCGCAATGTCACGGGGTCGCGGTTGGCCAACCCGATCAGGATCAGGCAAAGCGCGACAATGGCCCAAAAGGCATAGCGAATAGTCTTCATAAGACCCTCTTACTGGCCGTTCAGCCGGTCGCGCAACAATTTTCCGGTCTTGAAGAACGGCACGTGTTTTTCATCAACTTCCACCGCTTCGCCGGTGCGGGGATTACGGCCCAGACGCGGATCGCGCTTTTTCACCGAGAACGCACCGAAACCGCGCAATTCGACACGATTGCCTTGCGCCATCGCCTCGGTAATCTGGTCAAAGATCGTGTTGACGATCCTTTCGACATCGCGCTGATAAAGATGCGGATTTTCGTCAGCAATTTTCTGAATCAGTTCCGAGCGGATCATGGCAGCACCTTTTGATTGGCATCGCGGGCAGACGCGGTGAGGCAAACTATAGGAACAAAGATCGCATACGGAAAGCACGGCTTTGCCCCGATTGTCGGTTTTTTGGCGACAAAGCGTCTGAAATTGCTGGAAAGTTTGGCGGCAATGCGCCGATGGGGGCTTGGCACCGCGCTGCACATGCGGTGCTGCAACGCAGAAATATATGTTTGATTCGCAGCGAAAGCGCAGCAAAAAGCCCCGCCGCAATCGCTTGCAGCGGGGCTGATCCGGTCAGTCGGGGTAGTTTAGTCGCGCTTCAGCGCGGCACCCAGAATGTCGCCAAGGGACGCACCGGAATCCGAAGACCCGAATTGTTCGACGGCTTCTTTTTCTTCCGCGATCTCACGCGCCTTGATCGACAGACCCAGCTTCCGGGTCTTGCTGTCGACATTGGTCACGCGCACATCGACCTTGTCGCCAACGCCGAAACGCTCTGGGCGCTGTTCGGCACGGTCACGCGACAGATCGGAACGACGGATGAAGCTCTTCATGCCTTCATATTCGACTTCGATGCCGCCATCTTCGATCTTGGTCACTTCAACAGTGATGATCGAACCGCGCTTCACGCCGCCGATGGCTTCTGCGAACGGATCACCGTCCAGCGCTTTGATCGACAGGCTGATGCGTTCTTTTTCAACGTCAACTTCGGCAACCTTGGCTTTTACGATGTCACCCTTGCGGAAATCGCCGATGACGTCTTCGCCGCGGCCTTCCCATGTCAGGTCGGACAGGTGGACCATGCCGTCGATGTCGCCTTCAAGGCCAATGAACAGACCGAATTCGGTGATGTTCTTGACTTCGCCTTCAACCTCGGTGCCCTCAGGATGGGTTTCTGCAAACACTTCCCATGGATTACGCTGTGTCTGTTTCAGGCCAAGCGACACGCGACGTTTCGCGCTGTCGATTTCCAGCACCATAACTTCGACTTCCTGAGAGGTCGAAACGATCTTGCCGGGGTGAACGTTTTTCTTGGTCCAGGACATTTCAGACACGTGAACCAGACCTTCAACGCCGGCTTCCAGCTCAACAAATGCGCCGTAATCAGTGATGTTGGTCACGCGGCCCTGATGGACCGAACCCAAGGAGAACTTGGATTCCACAGCATCCCACGGATCTTCCTGCAGCTGTTTCATGCCAAGGCTGATACGGTGGGTTTCTTTGTTGATCTTGATGACCTGCACCTTGATCGTCTCGCCGATGGCCAGGATCTCGGATGGGTGGTTCACACGGCGCCATGCCATGTCGGTGACGTGCAGCAGGCCGTCAACGCCGCCCAGATCAACGAACGCACCATATTCGGTGATGTTCTTGACCACGCCGTCAACTTCCTGACCTTCGGTCAGGTTGCCGATGACTTCAGCGCGCTGTTCGGCACGTGATTCTTCCAGGATCGCACGGCGCGACACAACGATATTGCCCCGACGACGGTCCATTTTCAGGATCTGGAACGGCTGCTTCATGTTCATCAGCGGGCCAGCGTCACGCACGGGGCGGACATCAACCTGAGAGCCGGGCAGGAACGCAACAGCGCCGCCCAGATCAACGGTGAACCCGCCTTTGACGCGGCCAAAGATCGCGCCATCGACACGTTCTTCGTCAGCATAGGCTTTTTCCAGACGATCCCAGGCTTCTTCGCGGCGGGCCATTTCACGCGAAATGACGGCTTCGCCACGGGCGTTTTCGACCTGACGCAGGAACACTTCGAC
>NZ_JBKBQY010000131.1:0-6354 GCF_046292185.1 Yoonia sp. | reverse complement strand
GGCTGGACGCCCGTACCTTGCAGCGGCGTGAGGGGTACGCAAAGGCGATGCACGATCATGGGTTTGACCCGGTCAGCGTGGAAACGGCCGAAAAATCGACCTTCACCGGCGGGGCATTGCTAATGCGGCAGGTCATGCGCGACTACCCGGAAACCGACGGGATATTCTGCACGAATGACGATGTGGCGGTCGGTGCCTATTTCGAATGCCTTCGCCAAGGGATCAGCGTGCCGGATGACATGGCAATTGCCGGTTTTCATGCGCTCGATATCGGGCAGGCGATGATCCCTCGGCTGGCAAGCGTGCGCACTGACCGCTATGGCATCGGCGCGCGCGCCATGACCGAGGTGCTGGCGCGGTTGAAGGGTGGGCCACCGTTCGATCCGGTGATCGATTTGGGTTTTCAGATTGATCTGGGGGAAACCGTGACGAAGCACCAAGCGACTACCCCTTCACCGCCCCCGCAGTCATCCCGCTGACGATAAAGCGGTTGGCGGTCAGTGCGAATGCGATCACCGGTGCGATCACCAGCACAGCATAGGCTGCGATGACACCGTATTCCGCGCCAGCCTCTGCGCCGCCCAGAAAGCGGGTGATCCCGACGGTCAGCGGTTGCGCATTACTGCCTGCCAGAAACAGTGCGAACAGATATTCATTCCATGAGATGATGAACACAAGGATCGCCAATGCAATCACACCGGACCGGACAACCGGCAGCGTGACATTCCAGAACAGATTCCACGGGCTGCATCCATCGACAATGCCTGCCTCTTCCAGTTCATGCGGCACGGTGTCAAAGAAACCGACCAGCATCCATGTCGCAAAGGGAATGTGGATTGAGAGATGCGCCAGCAACAGCCCGAACCGCGACCCTGACAGGCCCAGATTGACGAAGATCAGGAACATCGGCAGCGCCAGCACGACATAAGGAATGAACCGCATCGCCAGCACGCCATAGGAAACGGCAGCGCGGGCGCGGCCCGAAATCTTGGTCAAGCCATAGGCAAGCGGCACGCAGACAACCAAGGTGATCACAACGGCAGAGGTTGAGATGATCAGCGAATTGGTGAAGAAGAACCAGAAATCCCCGCGGCTGAACGCTTGTGTGAAGTTATCCAACGTGAAATCCCGCAGCAGCAGCAGATCCATTGGACTGCGGAACAAGGCCGTGCTGTTCAAGCTCGCTGCCAGCAACATAACCGGCGGCAATAAGGAAATCACCAGCCAGATCGCCAGCAAGATATGCACAACCCACGACGTGCCGCGTTTCTTCATCCGTGCGGAGATCATGCCTCGTTCCTCCCTGTTTTGCGGTAAAGCGTGATATAGACCCAGGCCGCCACCGCCATGATAATGAACATGGTAAATGCAATGGTATTGGCCATCCCCATGTCCTGATTGGCGATGCCGCGATTATAGGCAAAGATCGACAGCACCGTGGTTGACCTGCCCGGCCCGCCGCCTGTCAACGCCCAGATCATGTCGAACTCGCGGAAGGCGCTGGTGATGATGATGATCGACACAAACAGGATATGCGGTCGCAGGATTGGCAGCACGATATACCAAAGTGACTGGAACGGGCCTGCGCCATCGACCCGGCCCGCCTCGTGCAATTCATCAGGGATCGTAGTCAGCGCGGCATAGAATACCAGCACGGCCAGCGGGATCAGGTGCCAGGAATTGGTGATCGTCGCAGCCAATAATGCCGTTTCACGGTCCAGCAGCCAATACGGCTGCGGGCCGCCAAACAGTTTCAGCACGCTGTTGATCACGCCGGTTTCCTGCTGCCACATAAAGAATTTCCATGCGATGCCACCAACGATGGGCGTCATCACGAACGGGATCAGAAACAGTGCCACCCAGAAAGGCCGGAACTTGACCTGTCGTGCATTGAGCAAGAACGCGATCAGAATGCCAAACCCAACCGACAGGACCAGACAGCCCAAGGTAAAGATGCCCGTGATACGTAGTGCGTTCATGTAAAGTGGATCGGCAAAAACCCTGCGGTAGTTTTCGAAGCCAACAAAGGTTTTGTTGTTGAATGCGTAAAGGAACACATCCTGCAAACTATAGCTGAACCCCAGCACCAAGGGCGTGCCGACCACGATCAGCATCAAGGTCAGGCCCGGCAGAATAAACCACCAGCCGCGTGTGAATTTGTCGCGTCGTTGTGCCATGGGTCAGGTCCTTTGGATCAGGTCATCCGGGCAGGTCACCCTGCACGAATGTATCGTGTCACTGAATGTAGCCAGCGCGCCGGAAAGCATCATTCATGCTGTTCACCCAGCGGGTCTGTGCCTGCTCTGCGGTCAGATCACCGGAAAAGACATCAGTGATGAATTCGGTCGTGCCGTTCCACATGACCGAACCATATTCAGGGATACCCTGACGGATGAACACCGATTGCAGAACCTGTTCATAGGCGGGAAGGAATTCAGGATAGTAGGGGCGCAGGTTGCGTAATTCTTCGCTGGCGAAGTGACCGGCGGTCGAGAATTGTTCAGACTGCTTGCCCCATTCGATTTCGTTGTCCTGCAACATCCATTTCAGGAATTTGAACGCTTCTTCGCTGTTGGGCGTGTCAAAGACGAACACACCGCCACCGCCAAGGAAGGGTGTGCCTTGGGTATAACCGGCCAGATTACCTTCCCACATCGGCAGCGGGCTATAGCCCGTGTTGCCAGTGGCAGCGCCCCCTTCAGCCTCAACCGTGCCAACGCCCTGGGGCCACATGACGGCGGTCGCAAGACGCCCGTCGCGGAACATCTCAAGTCCTTCCAGAAAGCCCCAGTTCTGCGCTTCGCGCGGTGCGGTGTTTTCTGCCAGATCAACGAAATACTCCGCAGCCTCGATCACGATGGGATTATCGATGTCAGGTGTGAAGTTCTCATCCCAGCCGGACACGCCAGTCGAATACAGAACCACGATAAAGCTGCGGGTGATCCCTGCTCCGGCCCCAAGCGCATCGGCCCAGCCATAGACATCATTCTCAAGCGTTTCTCCCGCCAGCGTCTCGCCCGCGTCACGGGTAAAGAACTCAGCAACTTCGCGCAGTTCAGACCACGTGTCCGGCGTTTCAAGCGCACGGCCGTAAGCATCCTGAAAAGCTGCCTGTTCTTCGGGGTGTTCAAACCAGTCACTGCGCACGATTAGCATCGGTGCGGCGGGTGTTGTCGGCACCGCGATGATTTCACCGGGGCGCGCGTCTGACCGCATGTGGCTGTCGACGATCAATGGCGGATAGGCGTCAATATCAAAGCCATGTTCTTCGATATAGGGCGTCAGATCGACAACATGCTCAGCGAAGGTGCCGAACCAGCCGGGACTGTGGTACCCTAGATCCCACCGGCCCGTGCCGCCGATCGCCTCGATGGACATCTGATCTCGCAATTGGTTGGGCGGCAGGATTTCCCCGATCACCCTGATACCGGTTTCTTCTTCATAAAGCGGCGCAAAGTAGTTGATCACGGCATCCGCTTCTGCACCGGGGTGCAGCGCCCAACGGATGGTCACATCCTGCCCCGTGGCTGTCGTGGCAAGTGTCATGCCAAGGGCCACGGCCCCTGTCAGTAACCCTATCTTATTCAGGTCTGTCATTTTGTTTTCTCCTCCTCTGGTGGTATTCGCCAAAACGGTCAGTTGATCCTTATTTCCGTTCTGGGGTCGAACAGATGGACGCGCCCGGCGTTTGGCGCGACCGTAATGGTCTGATTGGGTGTCAGGTTGTGGCGTTCGCGCAGCACAACGGTAAAGGGTGTATCCCCCAGCCGCGCCCCGATCAGAATTTCTGCGCCGGTTGGTTCAACGAGCGAAACCTGCACCTGCAGTCCGGTATCAGCGACTGTCAGATCCTCTGGCCGGATACCGATGCGCACGGCCTGCCCTTCGGTCAAGGCCGCGCCAGCGGGTGCATCAAGGCGCTGACCATCGGCCAGAACCAGGGCACCAGCCGTCATTGTTGCATCGAGGAAATTCATCGCTGGCGAGCCGATGAAGCCCGCCACAAACAAGTTCATCGGCTTGTCGTAAAGTTCAAGCGGCGCGCCCGCCTGTTTGACCACACCGTCATGCATGACCACGATGACATCGGCCATCGTCATCGCCTCGATCTGGTCGTGGGTGACATAAACGGTCGTGACCTTCAGTCTCTGGTGAAGTTGCTTGATCTCGGCACGCATTTGGACGCGCAGTTTTGCATCAAGGTTCGACAAAGGTTCATCGAACAGGAAAACCTGCGGATTACGCACAATCGCACGACCCATCGCAACGCGCTGACGCTGACCACCCGACAATTGCCGCGGATAGCGGTCCAGCAACACATCAAGATTGAGGATACCCGCCGCATTGTTCACACGGCTGGCGATTTCGGCCTTGTCGACGCCCGCAAGTTTCAGCGCAAAGCCCATGTTCTGCGCGACCGTCATATGCGGATAAAGCCCGTAATTCTGAAACACCATCGCGATATCACGGTCTTTGGGGGCCATGTCGTTGACCTCTTGGCCGCCGATGCGGATAGAACCGCCGGTGACATCTTCCAGCCCTGCAATCAGGCGCAACAGAGTGGATTTCCCGCAGCCCGACGGCCCGACCAGCACAACAAATGCCCCATCTTCGATTTCGACATTGATGCCGTGGATGACGCGCACAGCGCCAAATACCTTTTCCACGTTCTGGATGCTGACGCCGGACATGACTAGCCTACCTTTCCTGTAATTTTTCTTGCACGCCGACCCGCAGGGTCAAGTGTGCAGCTGCGCTGTTGCCAGTGACGGCCTGGGCATTTGGAATATCGTTTTCTTCGGCGCGTGCCTTCGCTTCGGCATAAGAGAAACCGTTAGATATCCAACGGTCGACAAGTCTTGTCCGCAGCTCTGTCAGCGGCGCAGACAGCATGACGGTCAGATCGAACAGCGGGCGAAGGTCCTGCCAGCCCTTCTGTCGCAGCAGAAGGTAATTACCCTCAATCACGACCACTGGCGTTGTAGGGTAAAGCGTTCCGGCATCAGGCATCGTCTTGTCCTCGGCACGATCAAACAAGGGATAGCGAATGACGTCCGATTGCGACCGGATAGCCCGGACCAAACCAACAAAACCAGCCACATCAAAGGTCTGCGGCGCGCCTTTGACAGACCGCATCCCCATCAAATCCAACTCTGCATTGTCGAGATGGTAGCCGTCCATCGGCACCAAGACTGCGGACCCGGCACCATCACGAGCTCGAAACGCATTCACGACATCCGCCGCGATGGTCGATTTTCCAGACGCTGGCGCACCGGCGATCCCGACAAGGACCCTGTCCCTGTCACCGCGGAGCTTGCCAATTTCTGCAACGATCGCAGCAACTGCGTCATCCGGCATGTGATCCCCCCTTTAGTCCACACAGCGCCTCACGGCGGCAGACTATCCCTTAGCGCTAGCATCCTGCCCAAAACCTGTCAATTACAACTTTTGAATGAAGTAGTAACTAATTGCCTTCGCGCCAGCACCCGGCTAGCCTCATGTTGCGCGCGCCTGCTTGTGGTGCTGCGCAGATTCAAGAGGCCTCGAAAGATACCGCAATGACTGATCCGCAGGACCTTCCTAACGCAGACTGGGCTCTGAAAGGGTCCAACCAAACCACTGTGCGCGCTTATAATGAACGGCTGGTGCTTCATCTGATCCGCAGACGTGGCGCTATGTCCAAGGCCGAGGCGACGCGCGCCACCGGATTATCCGCCAACGCGACCTCGACCATATTCCGCGCCCTGGAACAGGACGGGCTGCTCGCTCGGGGTGATCCGACACGTGGCCGGATTGGGCAACCATCCGTTCCACTGCATATTAACCCCGATGGGCGGTTTTATATCGGGCTCAAGATCGGGCGGCGCAGCTTTGACATGGTCGTGATCGATTTTGCTGGAGCAGTGCGTGGTCGCCGATCTACATCCCACGCCTATCCAACACCTGCCAGCACAAGGCAATTCCTTGAAACGCAGATTCCCCCCTTGCTGAGTGTTGCAGGGCTTGAGATTGCCGACATTTCCGGCAGCGGCATCGCCATGCCGACGGGTCTATGGGAATGGCTGGACGATTTTGATGCGGCGGCTGATGAAATGGACGCATGGCGAGATTTCACCGCCCAAACAGACCTGAAGGACCTGCTTCCCGGTCCGATCATCGTAGAAAATGACGGGACAGCCGCGTGCAGGGCAGAATGGGCCTTTAGTTCTCAAGTCGATCGACCAGACAGTATCTATTTCTTTATCGGCACGTTCATCGGCGGCGGCATCGTTCTCAACGGCAGCGTGTTTCGCGGCTGCCACGGCAACTCGGGTGGCTTTGGCCCGGTGCGGGTGCCGGATGAGCCCGGCGGGA
>NZ_JBKBQY010000130.1:0-6548 GCF_046292185.1 Yoonia sp. | reverse complement strand
TATCGGCAAGGATGTATCGCGATACACCTCAAACAGCCCGCCACGCGGCTCGCCCGGCTGCACGCTACACCCCGCCAGCAAAACCGCCATCATCAGAAATTTGCGCATGCGCCCCCCCCCAAAACCTTCCTCGCGGGGAAGATTCCTCGCTTTGTTCGCAATACGCCCGCGTGGCGCGCATCCGGTCCCATAAGGGACCGGAACGATACCCATTCAATAAGGCATCGGGTTGGCTTTATGCGCGGCATCGATCTCTGCAATCAGATCATCCGTCAACACAACATCGCGCCCCGCCAGCAGATGCGCCAGTTGATCCACATTGGTTGCGCCGAAAATCGCCGAGATAAGAAAAGGTCGCGTCGCCTGCCAGGCCATCGCCATATGCACCGGATCAATCCCATGATCGCGCGCCAGATCCAGATAGACCTGCGTGACAGGCAAGGTGCGCGGCGTCATCCGCCCGCCCAGACTGCCGTTGATCGACAACCGGCTGCCCGCAGGCACGTCGTCCTGATATTTACCGGTCAGCAATCCGCAGGCCAAGGGCGAGAATGACAGCAGGGTCACATCCTCGTTCACCGCCATTTCGGCCATATCTGTGTCGTAAAGCCTGCACATCAGCGAATATTCATTCTGGACCGACGCCATGCGCGGCAGACCCAGAGCCTCGGCCTGATCGATCCATTTGGTCATGCCCCAGGCGCTTTCGTTGGACATGCCAATGGCGCGGATCTTGCCCGCCTTGACGCAATCGTCCAAGGCTTCCAGCACATCGCGCATATGATCCATGGTCTGCTGGCGGTCCTGCCCCGACGGATCAAACGTCCAGTTCTGGCGGAACATATAGGACCCGCGTTCGGGCCAATGCATCTGATACAGGTCGATCACATCGGTCTGCAGCCGCCGCAAGGATGCATCCACAGTCTGGCGGATCACATCACCATCATAGCCACGCCCATCACGGACCCAGCCGGGGTTATTGCCGGACACTTTGGTGGCGATCACGACCTCTGACCGGCGCCCGGTCTTGGCGATCCATTCGCCGATGATCGTCTCCGACAGGCCAACGGTTTCGGCGCTGATCGGATTGACCGGATACATTTCCGCCGTATCCAAAAAATTGATCCCCGCATCCAGCGCCATATCGATCTGTTGATAGGCATCCGCACGGTCGGTCTGATTGCCATAGGTCATGGTGCCAAGGCACCAGTCAGTGACCATGATGTCACTGCGGCCCAGTTTTAACTTTTGCATTTTAACTATCTCAGAACCGGTAAACCAGACCCACACGGGTGGTGGTGGTATTTTCGGTATCCCCAGAGGAGACGAAACTGCGGATCAATTCGCCGCGAAACGCCAGATTACCCTCCAGATCGAATTCACCGCCCAGACCAAGGCTGGCCGCGTTATCGGTCGTGTTGCTGTAAACGAACTGATCAAGCCCTGCCGCGCCAAAGGCGGTCAGCGTGCCGAAATTATACCGCGCCACACCCCGCAAACGGCGGGTATCATATTCACTGCCGGTCCCGATAGCGAGGCCATATTCCGCCTCTGCCCCGAAGGATAGCTGGTACCCCGGCTGCACGACGCCCACCAGCACCGTCGCCAAAAGCGACGCATCCCCGGCATGGGGCAGCGAATAATCGCCAAAGACGGCGCCATAAGCTTCCAGCGCTTGGGACGGGGTGGCAAATGTCAGGGCAGTCAGAGCGGCGGCAATAACGTTAAACGGCTTCATCGGATGACCTTATGATTGGAAAGGGAGATTTATGATTGGAAAGGGAGATTTCCATCATGTCTAAGCCGCTAATCCCGCTGGTGCAACCGATCACAACATCTGGCATCTGCCGCGTGACCTCGCTAGACAAGCGCAAAAGCTAAAGGACATGATTATGGCCCGCCATCTGATCACCTCTGCCATTCCCTATATCAACGGGATCAAGCATCTGGGCAACCTTGTCGGCAGCCAATTGCCCGCCGACCTTTACGCCCGCTATCTGCGGCAGCGCGGGCATGAGGTGCTGTTTCTCTGTGCAACAGACGAACACGGCACCCCCGCCGAACTCGCCGCCGCCAAAGCGGGCAAGCCGGTCGCCGAATATTGCGCCGAAATGCATGATGTGCAGGCGCGGATCGCCGACGGTTTCGGGCTGTCCTTCGACCATTTCGGACGGTCGTCCAGCCCACAGAACCACAAGCTGACGCAAGCCTTTGCCGGGCGGCTGGCCGAAATGGGGCTGATCCGTGAAGTGACCGAAGATCAGGTTTATTCCGTCACCGATGGCCGTTTCCTGCCGGATCGCTATATCGAAGGCACCTGCCCCAATTGCGGGTTTGAATCCGCGCGCGGCGATCAATGTGACAATTGCACCAAGCAGTTGGACCCGACCGACCTGATCAACCCGCGTTCGACGATTTCCGGCGCGACCGATCTGGAGGTCCGCACCACCAAGCATCTGTATCTGCGGCAATCCGAACTGAAGGGCGCATTGGCCGATTGGATCGACAGCAAAAAGGATTGGCCGATCCTGACGACATCCATCGCGAAAAAATGGCTCAATGACGGCGACGGTTTGCAGGATCGCGGCATCACCCGTGATCTGGATTGGGGTATCCCCGTCAAACGCGGTGATCAGGACTGGCCCGGCATGGAAGGCAAGGTCTTTTACGTCTGGTTCGACGCGCCCATCGAATATATCGCCTGCGCGCAGGAATGGCAGGATGCGGGCAAAGGAAAAGATTGGGAACGCTGGTGGCGCACAGACAATGGTGCCGATGACGTGCGTTACACCCAGTTCATGGGCAAGGATAACGTGCCGTTCCACACCCTGTCCTTCCCCGCGACGATCATGGGCACGCAGGAACCGTGGAAGCTGGTGGATTACATCAAATCCTTCAACTACCTCAATTATGATGGCGGGCAGTTCAGCACCTCGCGCGGGCGCGGCGTGTTCATGGATCAGGCGCTGGAATTGTTGCCGTCCGATTACTGGCGCTGGTGGTTGCTGTCCCACGCCCCCGAAACATCGGATGCCGAATTCACATGGGACGCGTTCCAGCAGGATGTGAACAAGGACCTCGCCGATGTTTTGGGAAATTTCGTCAGCCGGATCACCAAATTCTGCCGCTCAAAATTCAGCGAAGCCGTGCCAGATGGCGGCACCCAAGGCGCGCCGGAGGAGGCTTTGATCGCCGCCCTGACCCAGCGTCTGACCGCCTATAAGGCGCATATGGACGCGATCGAGGTCAGAAAAGCGGCAGCGGAATTGCGCGGTATCTGGGTGTTGGGCAATGAATACCTGCAAGCCAATGCGCCATGGACCACGATCAAGACCGACCCGGACAAGGCCGCAATGCAGGTCCGCCTTGGCCTGAACCTGATCCGCATCTATGCGATACTCTCCGCCCCCTTCATCCCCGACGCCAGCAAGGCGCTGATCGCGGCGATGCAGACCGATGATACGGCTTGGCCGAATGATATCGCGCAGGCGCTGAGCGCCCTGCCTGCGGGCCATGAATTTACCGTGCCGGAAAACCTGTTCCGCAAAATCACGGACGACGAACGCGCGGAATGGGCTGACCGTTTCGCCGGTCTGCGCACATGATCATCGGCCATATCGGGGCGCGGGCGGGGTCAAAGGGCGTGCCTGGCAAGAATTTCCGCGATCTGCACGGCAAGCCGCTGATTGACTGGTCACTGGACCAGTTGTTCGCCAATGCCCGCGTCGATCATGTCGTTGTCTCCACCGACAGCCCCGAGATTTACGCCCATGCTGTCAAGCGCGGCGCGCTTGATATCGGGCTGCGGCCTGCGGAACTGGCGACGGACACGGCGGCGAAATGGCATGTCTGGCAACATGCGCTGGGTGAG
Organism: Yoonia sp.; assembly: GCF_046292185.1. Taxonomy (GTDB): domain Bacteria; phylum Pseudomonadota; class Alphaproteobacteria; order Rhodobacterales; family Rhodobacteraceae; genus Yoonia. The sequence goes on along the minus strand of NZ_JBKBQY010000130.1, from coordinate 2,677 downwards.
GTGGAAAAACAGACCGGGCCAGCCACCGCGTTCCTCGACCTTGACTGCACCTCGCCCCTGCGGCTGCCGCAGGATATTGATGCGGGGCTGGATTTATTCGCCGCTGAACAACCCGATATGGTCATGTCCTGCGTCGAAAGCCGCAAGAACCCCTATTTCAATATTCTGGAAACCGACGCGACCGGCGCGCTGCATGTGTCCAAACCGCTGCCGGGTGGCGTCGTCGCGCGGCAGCAGGCCCCACAGGTCTATGACCATGTCGGTCTGGTCTATGTCGTCCGCCCCGATTTCCTGCGCACAGCCAAGGGCCTGTTCGCAGGCCGCGTCATCCCGCTGATCCTGCCGGTGGAACGGGGTCTGGATGTGGACAGCCCTTTTGACTGGGACGTGATCGATTTTCTGATGGGTCAGCAGATCGCGCAAGGGCTGCGTTAGGGCGGCTGCGCGACTAACGCCATCCTTGCCAGAACCACAGTGCCGCCTGCTTTTCAGCAAAGCTCTGGGTCAGCGCGTTGCGGTCGTATTCATCCCTGATCCAGTCATCGATCGTGATCGGCGATTGCGCTGCACGGGCGGCATAGACATCCAGAAAATGATCCAGAATGCCGGTGCTGGTGCGCCGGATATGGACATATCGGAATGATAATTGCCGCCGCGCCGTCGCGATATCGGCCCCTTCATAGATCATCAGATAGATCGCAGCCGCCAGCCCGGTGCGGTCGGCACCGGATTTGCAATGCATCAGGAACGGCTTTTCCATCGTCTCGAACGCCGCCAGCAGTTCCAGCAATTCGCGGCGATCCGGCGCGCGCCGTGCCGCCATCTGGACATTCACCAGCGTCAGACCCAGTTGTTCACAGCTTTCCACCTCGAACAGGTGATGCGGCTGTCTGGCTTGCCCGCGCAGGTTCAGCACTGTCTTGATGCCCATATCGGCATAGGTTTGGAACCGTATGTGATTGGGATGGTTGGAGCGGAACACACCGGGGGCGACCAAGGCAAAATTATGCCAACGCCGCCGCAAAACACCGTGATCAAGCCAGTCCAGATGCCATTGCGACCGCCGCCGTTCTGCCGGATCACTGATGTCATGACCAAAAGAATTGCGGAACGCCTGTTCCTTCTTCTCAAGCATCTGCTGCAATTTGCGAAACATCTGGGGCCTTGGTCACACGGGTTGCAGGTGACTTGGGCCATCTGCGCGATCATTGCAACCCCGGTGCCGAATTGCCCTGTCTTTTGAAACAGCCTACAAGGCCTGTGAAACCATTGCCGGAGCAGAATATGGATATCGCAGGCCGCAAGATCGGACCAGAGCACCCGCCCCTCGTGATTGCCGAAATCGGCATCAACCATGGCGGCGATCTGGCTGTCGCCAAGGAAATGGTGCGATTGGCCGCAGGTGCCGGTTGCGAGATGGTCAAGCATCAGACCCATATCATCGCCGATGAAATGACCGAGGAAGCCAAGCAGATCTTCCCGCCCAATGCAGATGTCTCGATCTGGGAGGTGATGGAGGCCTGTGCCCTGTCGCTGGACGAAGAGGCAGAGTTGAAACGCTATACCGAAAGCCTCGGCATGATCTGGATTTCCACGCCGTTTTCGCGCGCGGCGGCGGATTTTCTGCACGACCTTGACGTGCCCGCCTTCAAGATCGGGTCGGGCGAGGCAGATAACCTGCCGCTGATCCGCCATATCGCGCGGATGGGCAAACCGGTGATCATGTCGACAGGGATGCAGAGCATCGACAGCATCCGCGCCTCTGTCGCCATTCTGGACGCGGCGGGGATCAAATATGCGCTGCTGGAATGCACCAATCTTTATCCATCCCCACCCGAAATCGTGTCCCTGCAGGGTGTCACCGATCTGAAAAATGCCTTTCCCAAGGCAGTCATCGGCTTTTCGGACCATTCCATCGGGCCGGAAATGGCACTGGCTTCGGTCGCCCTTGGCGCGTCGATCCTCGAACGCCATTACACCGACAGCCGCTATCGCAAGGGGCCGGATATCATCAATTCGATGGACCCGGCGGAACTGCGGTTTCTGATCGACCGGTCGCGTGAAATCCACATCGCCCTGCACAACCCCAAACAGCGCACGGCGGCGGAAGAGGATGTGTATCGTTTCGCCCGTGCCTCTGTCGTCGCCGACCGCGACCTGCCTGCGGGCCATCTGATCACCGAGGATGATATCTGGGCGCGCCGCCCCGGTTCGGGCGAGATTGCGGGCTATGATTTCGACAAGGTGCTGGGCCGCACTACAACCCGCGCCCTGCCCCGCAACACGCAACTGACATGGGCCGATCTGGATGGCTGAACTGACCCGCGCCGATCTGGGCATCTGGCTGATTAATCTGGACCGCGATACTGACAGATTGGCCGCGATGCAGCGGCAATTGGATGCGATGGGTCTGGATTACACCCGCTTTCCGGCGATCTATGGCAAGGATAGGGCGGAAGAGCTGGCGCAAAGGGTCGATGCGCAGGCTTATGCACGCAATATGGGGCAGGAAATATCCCCCGGTCATATGGGTTGCTACGCCAGCCATGTGGCAGTCTGGGACTTGTTGGCAGGCTCGCCCCATCGGGTCGCTCTGATCCTTGAAGACGATGTCGTGTTTCACGACGATTTTCTGGAGAGCCTTGATCTGGCGCTGGCGGGGGCCGCACATTGGGAC
>NZ_JBKBQY010000129.1:0-6919 GCF_046292185.1 Yoonia sp. | reverse complement strand
GCTTCCATCGCGCGGGAAAATTCCCGCGCCATGCCACGGGCCTTGCCGGTGAATTGCCCCATCGTGCGGAACATGCCCGGCAAATCCTTTGGCCCGATCACAATCAGGGCCACGATGCCGATCAGCACCATTTCGCTCATGCCGAGACCAAACATGGCCCTACCCTTTCAGGATATGTTTCAGACTTTGTCTTTGGTTTTCTGGTCTTCGGGTGTGACATCGCGGGGTTCAGCCAGACTGTCGTCCAGTTCACGCTTGCTGTCGTCGACGCCACGTTTGAACGCGGTGATGCCCTTGCCGACTTCGCCCATCAGGCTGGAAATCTTGCCGCGCCCGAACAGGACCAGCACGACAACGGCGATCAAAAGAAGGCCGGGAAGGCCGATGTTATTGAGCATGTCTCTCTCCTTTGGCGGGGTTCGCCTTGTAACAGATAGGGATGATTACGCGGTTATAACGACCGAGGGAAGATATTATTCCAAAGAAGTGATCGCGCTGACCCCCTTTTTTCTATGACAATTCCGGTTCTTGTGCCAAAAAACTGTCAGTTGCCAGAAAATTGGCACAAACTGCCATTTTGCACCGGAAAAATCATGCGCCGCGCCGACAGATTGATGCAACTGGTACAGATCCTGCGCGACGGGACATTGCACCGCGCGCAGGATCTCGCACAGGCGGTGGATGTGTCTTTGCGCACGATCTATCGCGATATGGAAACGCTTGCCGCCTCTGGCGTGCCGATTTCCGGCGAACGCGGAATCGGCTATCGCGTCACCGCCGCAATCACCCTGCCGCCGCTGAACCTGACCCTGACAGAGGTCGAGGCGCTGCATTTGGGCCTGTCCGCCGTCGGTGCCGCCGATGATGCCGAACTGGCGCAGGCGGCGCGGCAATTGCTGGCAAAACTGGATGCGGTGATGCCCGAAAAACCCGGCGATAGCGCCGCCGTGCATGGTTTCGCGATCTACCCCTTTGCCGAGGCAACACGCGGCTTTCAGCATCTGCCACGGATGCGGCAGGCGATCCGCACACGGCAAAAGCTGGAACTGACCGCGCAGGGCGAGGCGCGGATCGTCCGACCCCTGGAACTGGATTACTGGGGGCGGCTCTGGACCTGCGTTGTCTGGTGCGAAAAGCGCCGCGATTTCGATGTGATCCGGGTGGACAGGATCACGGCGCTGCGGGTCCTGCCCAGCCTTTTCGTCGGCGAACAGGGCAAGACCCTGGCCGATTACCGCCAGCAGCGCGGCTGATCGCTACCAGCCCAACGCCTTGCGCAGCATGTTCAGTGCGACCAGCGCCAGAAATGCGCCAAACACCTGTTTCAGCGGTTTAGGGTCCATCCAATGCGCCAGGCGCGCGCCCAAGGGGGCCGTGATCAGTGTCATTGCGATGACCAGCACAAAGGCCACCAGATTGATCGCGCCGATGGTCAATGGGGGGGCCACGTCGATGGGCACGAACAGGAATGCAACCGCAGACGGCACCGCGATCACCACCCCGAACCCCGCCGCTGTCGCCACCGCCCGGTGGATCGGCACGCCGAACAAGGTCATCGTCGGCACGCCGAAAGACCCGCCGCCGATCCCCATCAGCACCGACAGAAACCCGATGGCAGGCGACAGCGCCGCGCGCGTGATACCCCCCGGCATGATGGTGCCCAGCCGCCATGTGCTTTTGCCGAAAATCATGTAAAGTGCCACCAGCGCCGCCAGCGTACCAAAGATCGCCTGCAACGTATCCGACCGCAGCGATGCGACGACCAGCACCCCGATCAAGGCGCCGATTGCAATCCCCGGCGCCCATGTCTTGAGAATAGTCCATTCCACAGCGCCCTTGCGGTGATGCGCCATCACCGACCGCGCCGAGGTGACGATGATCGTCGCCAAAGATGTCGCCAGACACATCTGCATCAGTTGCGGGCTGTCATAGCCCAACCCTGCAAAAGCGTAAAAGAACGCCGGAACCAGAACAATACCGCCGCCAACACCCAACAATCCGGCCAGAACCCCGGCAAAGGCCCCGATAACCAGCAGGAATATACCCATCTGGATCAGTAACATCGTCTCTGGCATCTGCTCTCTCCCCGCCTGATGTGCGCTATCGCTACACGCGGTCGCAGACAAAGACCAGAGCCGGAACGCGCCGCGCTCAGGCCGCCTTGTCTGTCACGCAAGACAAGGCCGCCAGCACGGTATCAGGCCCCGCCCCGGCCAGATGCGCGTTTTCCGACAGATGCCGCCGCCAGGCCTTGGCCCCCGGACGCCCCTGGAACATCCCCAGCATATGCCGGGTGATCTGGCCCAGACGGCCACCGGTCTGCAGATGATCCGCGATATAGGGCAGCATCAGATGCACCACCTCTTCGGCGCTGCGCCCGGTGGGGTCGCCATAGATGCGCGCATCGGCATCCAGCAGGATATCGCAGGGCGTGTGATAGGCCGCGCGCCCGATCATCACGCCGTCCAGCCCGCGATCCAGAAAATCCTGCGCCTGATCCAGCGATGTGATCCCGCCATTGACGGACAGATGCAGATGCGGAAACAGCGCCTTCATCGCGATGACAAGGTCATGGTCAAGCGGCGGGATATCGCGGTTTTCCTTGGGGCTGAGGCCCTGCAACCACGCCTTGCGCGCATGGACGGAAAACCGGTCAACCCCGGTGGCGGCGACACGCGCGATGAATTCCGGCAACACCTCTGCCGGGTCCTGATCATCCACACCGATCCGGCATTTCACCGTGACGGGAATATCCACCGCCGCGATCATCGCTGCCACGCATTCCGCCACAAGCGCCGGATTTTCCATCAGCACCGCGCCGAACGACCCCGATTGCACCCGGTCGGACGGACAGCCGCAATTCAGGTTCACCTCGACATAGCCCATATCCTGCGCAATCCGCGCCGCCTGCGCCAACAGGGCGGGATCAGACCCACCCAACTGCAGGGCAACAGGATGTTCCGCCGGATCAAAGCCGATCAACCGGTCGCGGTCACCGTGAATGACCGCCGGCGCCGTGACCATCTCGGAATAAAGCAACACATGCCGCGACATCTGCCGGTGCAGCATCCGGCAATGCCGGTCGGTCCAATCCATCATCGGCGCGACGGACAGGCGGGATGCCTTTGAAAGCTGCATATCTGTTGTTTCCATCGGTCCTTCCAACCTCACGGGCGGGTATCGGTCAAAGCTGATCATTTTGTTTCGGGGGCCAATACGACATGTGGCGCGGGAATCATAGTACAGAGCATGGTCCGGTATCACCGGCACCCTGACCATGATCCAAGCGCGTCACGGCAATTGCCTTTTGCGCCATCCCCCGCGATAGAGACGCATGACCACTTACTTGCACGAAGACCGGCTGCAATCCGTCCTGAAAGCGATCCGCGACAGCGGCGCAGCACGTGTGCTTGATCTGGGGTGCGGCGACGGCGATCTGTTCGTGCGGCTGGCCCTGATGCCGGACCTGACGGAACTGGTGGGACTTGATATCTGCACCGCATCACTCGACCGGCTCCGGGCAAAGTTGCGGCAACTGGATGTGCAGGCAGGCAAGGTCGATGTGCGCCACGCCTCGATGATCGATCCGACGGGGGATCTGGCAGGCTATGATTGCGCGGTGCTGCTGGAAACCATCGAACATATCGACCCTGATCAACTCTCACGGCTGGAACGGGCGCTGTTCAGGGTCCTGCGCCCCACAACCATCATCATCACCACGCCGAATGCCGAATTCAACCCGCTGCTGGGGGTGCCCAGCCACCGGAGGCGCCACCCCGATCATCGCTTTGAATGGGACCGCGCGCGGTTCCGCCAATGGTGCGGGCGCGCGGCCGTCGTGGCGGGCTATACCGCCAGTTTCCATGATATCGCGGGCGCGCATCCGACCCTCGGGGGGGCCAGCCAGATGGCGGTCTTCACCCGGACTTAGGCAAGTGCTGCGCGCACGGCCTGCGCAAGCGGCGTGGTCGGCCCGCCCAGCAGCCTGTTCAGCGTACCGGATGTATCAGCAAGCCAGCCTTCATGCGCCTTCACATCCACATCGACCAGAACGCTGGCAAAACCCGCAGGCAGGCCAAAACTTTCCAGAATGCCCTGATACACATCCCCCGGCAGGTTGTTATAGGGGATCTGCTTGCCGGTCTGGCGCGACACCTCTGCGGCGATATCGGACAGGGTGATCGTTTCATCCCCGGCCAGTTCATAAATCTGGCCTTCATGCCCGTCACCGGCGGCGACCACCGCCAAGGCCTGCGCATAATCCCCGCGCGTCGCGGGGGTAAAGGGCGCATCCCCCGCCGCCCCGATCAGCGCCCCGGCATCAATCGCACCCGCCAGATTGCCGGTCCAGTTTTCGCTGTACCAGCCGTTGCGCAGGATCGTCGCCGTCAGACCGGCATCGCGGATCGCCTGTTCCGTCGCGCGGTGGTCGGCAGCGATCAGCATGGGCGACACGTCAGCCTTCAGGATCGAGGTATAGATGATCCGCCCGACGCCTGCGGCCTTGGCGGCGTTGATGACATTGCGGTGCTGGCCCACCCGGTCGTTGAAATCGCTGGAGGAAATCAGCGCCAGCACATCGACGCCGTTCAGCGCGTCCGCCATGGCGTCGGGCGCGGTATAGTCAAAGGCGCGGGCAGTGACACCCAGATCCGCCGCTTTGGCCGGATCGCGCGCAAGGGCGATGATCTGCGCGGGGTCCGTCAGGGTTTTAAGGTGGGCGATGGCCAGACGGCCCAGTTGGCCGGTGGCACCGGTTATGGCGATGGTCATGGAAAGCTCCGTTCATTGATTGACACCGCACAGATAACGGCATACGCACGAAAAGGAAGTACCCACATTTTTGTAAGTATTAAAATGGCCAAAGACCTGACCCCCGATGTCCTGAACCACCTTTGCCCGTCGCGGCAGGTGCTGAACCATGTGACCAGCCGCTGGGGCGTGCTGGTGCTGATCGCCCTGCAGGACGGCACCTTGCGGTTCAGCGCGCTGCGGCGGCGGATCGGCGGGGTGTCGGAACGGATGCTGACACAGGCGCTGCGACTGTTGGAGGAAGACGGCTTTGTCCGCCGCACAGCGCATCCGGTCGTGCCGCCGCATGTGGAATACGATCTGACCCCGCTGGGGGTCGCGGTGGCGGCCAAGGTCCATGCGCTGGCTACCTGTATCCAAGACAATCTGGGACAGATCATGGCGCAGCGCAAAGAATAGCCGCCCGCTTTGGTTGAAACCTTGGCCCCGATCAGGACATAAGGGGGGCCAAAGCAACCCCAGCACACAGGCGGACATCATGACCAGAACAGCGATCATCACCGGCGGATTGTCGGGCATGGGCCTTGCCATTGCCAAGGTATTGCATGGGCAAGGCATCACGATTTGCATCGGCGCGCGGCGCGGTGGCGATCAGGCGGCGGTTGACGCCCTGCACGATTCCATCGGCGCGCCGGTGCTGGTCGCAGCACTGGATGTGCGCAGCACCGACAGCGTGGATGCCTTTGTCGCGCAGGTGACGCAGGCGCATGGACAGGTCGATATCGTGATCAACACCGCCGGTGTCTATGAAGAATCCCCCGTGATCGGCCATAGCGACGATCTGTGGGATGCGACCATCGACACCAATCTGACCGGCACGTTCAAGATGATCCGCGCCGTGCTGCCCGGCATGAAGGCGCGCGGCTGGGGGCGGATCGTCAACCTCGCTTCGGTTGCGGCGCATCAAGGCATGGCGAACAATGCCGCCTATTGCGCGTCAAAGGCAGGGCTGCTGGGCCTTGGGCGCTGTGTCAGCCTTGAAGGGGCCGCGCATGGCGTGACCTGCGTCAGCATCAGCCCGACCTGGGTCGAAACCGAAATGCTGAAACAATTCATCGATCAGGAAATCGCCGAAACCGGCGCCCCCCGCGCCGATATCCGCGCGAAATACGAGGCGTCGAACCCGCAAGGCGCACTGGTCCAGCCAGAGGAAATCGCGGGTCTTGTGGCCTTTCTGGTCAGCGACGCGGGCCGCGCGATCACGATGGAAGATATTCAGGTAAACGCCGGATCATTGTGGTGATGCGGCACTGACCCCAGCCGCGCCGCGATCAGCGCGTCAGGGTCAGACACAGCATCGAAACCCTCACCCGTGATCTGCCGCCACGCCGCACTGGCCGCATCATGGGTCAGCGTCGCAGTCGCCCGCAGGACCGACAGATCAGCAGCGATCAGCGCGCGTTCCCCGTCTGACAAGGGCGCGTCGCGCAGCCAGACTTCCACCGGCAGCACCGGCATATCAGGCGGGCTGGCATAAATATCCGGCGTCAGGTTGAAATAGCGCAGCCCTTCTGCCCGTGTCAGATCGGCCAGAAAGCGCGCGGCGGCCTGCACGGCGATCATGCGAAAGGTCAGCCCCTCGGGCACCGCCTGCATTCCGGCGCAGGCTGCCATGATGATTTCATAGATGTCGTTCGGATTGGGATTTTCCAGATCATAAAGCGACGGCAACCGCACCACCGCCGCATCGACGCCGGACTCGGCGATCAGCGCCTCTGCCGCGACCTTGGCCGCACCATAGCCGGAAATTTCCGGGAAAGCGGTCGCAACCCCCTCGGGATAGCGCCCGCCCTGATCGGCGAAGACCGCCGTCGAGGATGAAAACCGCAGATCCGCCCCGGCGTCTGCGCAGAATTGCAGGATATTGCTGATCCCGGCCTTCGACCAGCTTTCCATATGATCGCGGTCCACGGCAAGATTCACCATTGCCGCGCAGTGAATCACCGACCGGGTATTCTGCGCCAGGCTGGCATAATCGGCCCCGGGCAGGCCGAAACGCGCATCATCCATCGCCGCAGGCACCAGCACCAGCCGGGCGGCGTCTACGCCCTGTTCACCCGCAATCGTGTGCAGGCGTTCCAGCGGATCGCGGCGTTTGGGACGGATC
>NZ_JBKBQY010000128.1:0-7034 GCF_046292185.1 Yoonia sp. | reverse complement strand
ATCATTATCGACAAGACGCTCCAGTTCCGCCGTGCGCGGGCCGAGGCGGACGTGTTCGACCGGGCTTTCTGGTCGGGTGAACCGCTTGATCAATTGTTCGATCAGATCGGACCGGACCCGGACGGGGCGTCGGAAAAGATTTTCGCGGCCGGGATGCTGGAATGGCGACGATCGCACAGGCAGGACGGCGGCTTGATCGCCGGGGCCACGGCGCGGATCGACCGTTCCATGGATGTCGCCATTGCGAAAGAGGCCGCGCGCCTGCAAAAAGGTCTGCCGGTGCTGGCCACGGTTGGGTCTACCGCGCCTTTCGTGGGCCTGTTCGGGACCGTCTGGGGGATCATGAACGCTTTTATCGAAATCGCCGAGGCGCAGAATACCAACCTTGCTGTCGTCGCCCCTGGCATTGCCGAGGCGCTTTTGGCCACGGGTCTGGGCCTGTTGGCCGCTATTCCGGCTGTTATCTACTATAACAAACTCTCTGCCGACAGCGACCGCATCGTGGCTGGCTATGAGGCCTTTGCCGATGAATTCGCCACCATCCTCAGCCGTCAGTTGGATAGCTGATATGGGCGCCGGGGTCATGAAATCGGGTGGCGGTGGCGGTGGCAGGGGTCGCCGCCGGTCGCGTGGCGGTCAGCCGCCGATGTCGGAAATAAACGTCACACCTTTCGTGGACGTCATGTTGGTGCTGTTGATCATCTTCATGGTTGCAGCGCCTTTGTCGGTTGTCGGCGTGCCGGTGGAATTGCCACAAACTGCCGCTACCGCTTTGCCCGGTGACGAAGAAGAACCGCTGACCGTGACGATCACGGCGGACGGCATCGTGATGATTCAGGAATCCGATATACCGCCTGCTGAACTGGTGACCCGGCTACGCGCAATTGCGGCCGAGCGGACCAGCAACAAGATATTCCTGCGCGCTGACGGATCGAATGCCTGGAACCGCGTCGCCGAGGTGATGGGTGCGCTGAATGCAGGTGGCTTTTCCGACATCGGCCTTGTGACAGATATCGGCGGGCCGACCTACGACGGTGTAGACGGATAAGATGCAGACGCCGGGCACCTACATATCTGCGGTCGGCCATGTTGGTTTGATCGGCTGGCTGCTGCTGGGGTTGGGGATGCAATCGCAGCCCACGCCGATGCAGGCCATGGATGTGACCGTCATGTCCGGCGAAGAGTTTGATCAGATGATGGCCGCCCGCACGCCAGAACCCGGGACTGAAACACCCGTGGCCGAGGCGCCGCAACCTGTCATCGAGGATACGCCGCCTCCGCCACCGCCGCCGGCTGAACCCGAACCCGAGCCTGCACCAGCGCCGCCGCCGGAACCTGTCGCGCCGCCTCCACCACCTCCCCCTCCGCCGCCGGAGCCTGCGGCCCCCGATCTGCCGCCAAGCGACGATCCGACACCGGCACCTGCGGATCGTGTCGCATCAACGCCCGTGGCACCACCACCACCGGATGCGCAGATATCGGAAATACCGCAAGAGGCGATCGTGCCCGACGACACCGCCCCGGCAGAGGTCGCGGTACCCGAACAGCAAGAGGCGGCCCCGGAACAGACGGCGACGGAAATCGTCATTGCGGATGAAACGCCACGCGGCGCTGTGGAAACATCCCTGCGTCCGGTGGCGCGGCCTGCGCGCCCGGTGCCGCCTGCGCCGGAACCCGAACAACAGACAGCCGCTGCAGAACCACCCCCGACACCCGAGCCTGCGCCCGAGCCAACACCAGAACCTGCACCGACCCCGGCACCTGTTCCCGATACCAGCACCGCGGTCGAAGATGCCTTGGCCGCCGCTTTGGCCGAAAGTGCCGCCCCAGCGGTTCTGGCTGGCCCACCCATGACCGGGTCAGAGCGCGACAGCTTCCGCATCGCGGTCAATTCCTGTTGGAACGTGGACCCCGGGTCGGTCGCGGCACGCGTCACGGTCGAGGTTGGCTTCAACCTGACGCGCGAAGGCCGGGTCGAGGGCGAACCGCGCTTGTTATCCTCTAGCGGTGACCAATCTGCCACAAACACCGCATTCGAAGCAGCGCGCCGCGCGATTCTGCGGTGCCAAGGCGGGGGATATCAGCTACCGGCAGATAAATACGACCAATGGCGCGAAGTTGTGATCACCTTTGACCCCAGTGGTATGCGATTAAGATGACGAAAAGCATGTGCCGGTCATCACAATATGGTATCGGCCTTGCGAGTAAGAGAACATGACGCTGCTTTCCGGACCTCCTGTCTGACAGCCAAAAAGGCGAAGAATAAGATGAAAAGACTGTTTACATTGCTGATTGCACTGATGTTGGCCGGTCCTGTGCTGGCGCAGGGCGGCCCTTTGCGCCTGACCATCACCGACGGCGTGATCGAGCCGATCACCTTTGCCGCGCCCACATTCGAGGCTGAAAGCCCGCAGGCCACGCAGCTTGCCAGCGATCTGTCGCGCCTCGTTGCGCAGAACCTGTCAGGCACCGGCCTGTTTCGCGAAGTTCCCTCGACGGCGTTCATTTCGCAGGTAGGCTCTTTTGCGCAACCGGTGGCCTTTGCCGACTGGCGTGCGGTGAACGCGCAGGCGCTGATTGTGGGCGCAGTGAATGTCAGCGGTGATCAGGTCGTGGTCAAATTCCGCCTGTTTGATATATTTTCAGGTCAGGAGCTTGGCAGCGGCCTGCAATTTGCGGGTACAACTGCCGGCTGGCGGCGCATGGGCCATAAGGTGGCTGATGCAGTTTATAGCCGGATTACCGGCGAGGGTGGCTATTTCGACAGTCGCGTCGTCTTTGTCGCCGAAAGCGGCCCCAAGGATAACCGGCTGAAACGGCTGGCGATCATGGATTATGATGGCGCCAATGTGCAGTTTCTGACTGACAGCACGAACATCGTGCTGGCACCGCGGTTTTCGCCGCGTGGCGATCAGGTGCTTTACACCAGCTTTGAATCCGGGTTCCCACGGATCAACCTGCTCGACGTGGCCAATGTCGGGCGCAGGCAATTGTCGACCGCGCCCGGTGAGATGTCTTTCAGCCCCCGCTTTTCGCGTGACGGGCGGCAGGTCATCTACAGCCTTTCCAATGGCGGGACCACCGATATCTACAGCACGGATCTGACCACCGGACAGCATACGCGCCTGACTGCGACACCGTCGATTGACACGGCACCAAGCCTTTCGCCTGACGGATCGCAGATCGTGTTTGAAAGCGACCGTTCCGGCAGCCAGCAACTTTACATCATGTCCGCCTCTGGCGGTGATGCGCGTCGGATTTCCTTTGGCGAAGGGCGTTACAGCACGCCCGTCTGGTCGCCACGCGGTGATCTTGTGGCCTTTACCAAGATGAACGCGGGCCGGTTCCATATTGGCGTGATGCGGACGGACGGATCGGAAGAACGGCTTCTGACATCGTCCTTCCTTGATGAAGGCCCGACCTGGGCACCTAACGGCCGGGTGATCATGTTCAGCCGTGAAACCCAAGGGTCGGATGGGGCAAGTTCGCTTTACTCGGTGGATATTTCCGGGCGCAACCTCAAGGCGGTCCCGATCCAAAGCGCGGCAAGCGACCCGTCCTGGGGACCGCTGCAGCCGTGATGGCGCAGGACAAAGCGTTCCCAGCCATGGATTGCCATGCTATGATAGTGAAAATGAGCAGATACAGGATCAACCGATGAAAATGATGACAAAAGCGACAATCTTGTTGCTGGTGCTGGCCACCGCCGCCTGTACCAATCCCAACCGCTTTGGTGGTGGGGCAGGCGGGGCCGCTGGCGGTGCAGGCGGCGCCGGTGGCGTGGGCGGCGTTGGCGCGGGTGCCGGCATGACAGGGTCTGCCAGCGATCCGCGCAGCCCGCAATTTTTCAACCAGACCATCGGTGACCGCGTTTTGTTCGCGGTCGACCAATCCACCATCAGCACCGAAGGTCGCACCATTCTGGACGGACAGGCACAATGGTTGCTGACCAATGCCGACTACCGCGCCGTGATCGAAGGCCATGCCGATGAACAGGGCACGCGCGAATATAACATCGCGCTCGGGTTCCGTCGTGCAAATGCGGTGCGTGAATATCTCGTGTCGCGCGGTGTGCCATCATCCCGGCTGGAAGTGACCAGCTATGGGAAGGAACGTCCGATCGAGATTTGCTCAAACGAAGCCTGTTACTCCAAGAACCGCCGGGCCGTGACGGTCCTGTCTTTCTCGGCGATGACGAGCTGATCTGGTCGCGGGGACAGATGATGTTGCATCGAATCTTTTTGATCTGTGCGGTCCTGAGCGCGCCGCTGCCTGCGTTGGCACAGGATGAGACGCTGGCGGATATCCGCCAGCAACTGACCGCGCTTTACGTCGATGTCCAGCGCCTGCGCTCGGAACTTTCCACCACCGGCGCGCTGTCGCAAGGGGTGGCCGGTGCGACGCCGCTGGACCGCCTGAACACGATCGAAGCGGAATTGCAGCGTCTGACCTCCAAGGCGGAAGAGCTGGAATTCCGGGTCAACCGGGTCACTGTGGATGGCACGAACCGGATCGGTGATCTTGAATTCCGGTTGTGCGAACTCGAACCCAATTGCGACATTGCAAATCTGGGCGATACACCGTCGCTGGGCGGCGTGGACAGCTCTGCAGAGGTGCCTGTGGCCAATCCTCCACCACCCACGACCGGCGGCCCTGCTGTTGCTGTCGGCGAACAGGACGATATCCGGCGGGCGCAGGAGGCGCTCGCCAGCGGTGACTTTCGCAGCGCCGTCGATCAGCTATCGGCCTTTGGCACGACCTACCCGGGAAGCCCGCTAGCACCCGAGGCCGCGTTCATCCGTGGTCAGGCACTTGAAGCTTTGGGCGAAAACACCAGTGCCGCGCGCGCCTATCTCGAAGCCTTCTCGGCGGATGCCACCGGGTCGCGCGCGCCGGAAGCCTTGTACAAACTTGGGGCGTCGCTGGGCGCTATCGGACAGACGCAGGATGCCTGTCTGACGCTGGCCGAAGTCAATGTGCGCTTTCCCGGCGATGCCGCCGTATCCAGCGCACAAACGGCGATGCAAAATCTGGGATGCCAGTAACGGGACAGCGCCCGCTTTTGTCTGGCGGATTTCTGGCCCTGCTCAGTTCCGGCGCGCCTGTCGGGCTTGCCGTGTCCGGGGGTGGCGATTCCGTGGCCTTGCTGCATTTGGCGGCGGGGTCGGGTGGCAATATCAGCGTCGCGTCCGTTGATCACGGCCTGCGCGCTGCTGCCGCAGATGAAAGCGCAATGGTGGCAGGTTTGTGCCGCCGCTATGGCCTGCCGCATCAGATTTTGCGCTGGTCGCCCGGCTGGGACGGCACAGGCAATTTGCAGGAAAAGGCCCGCAACGCCCGCTATGCCCTGCTTGCGGATTGGGCGAACGCGGCGGGAATTTGCGATATCGCGCTTGGACATACCGCTGATGATCAGGCCGAAACGGTCGTTATGGCGCTGGCGCGTGGCGCGGGGGTGGATGGCTTGTCCGGTATGGGCGCGGTCACTGAAAAAGATGGACTGCGTTTTCACCGCCCTTTGCTGAAAGTCACCCGTCGCCAGTTGCGGGACTACCTGACCACGGCGGGACATGCGTGGTGTGACGATCCCAGCAATGACAACCCCGCATATGAACGTATCCGCGTCAGACAAGCGGCTGAACTTCTGGCCGGTCTGGGGTTGGCGCCGCAGGCGTTGGCGCAGGTGGCGGAACATATGACGCAGGCGGCGCAGGCGCTGCGCCATCAGGCTGCGGACCACGCTGCATCCTACATTCTGCGTCAGCATGGCGATATGCTGGTCACGGTAAGCTTGAATGATCTGTCGGCAGAACAGGCGCGCAGGCTGGTGCTTGCCGCCATGGCTTGGGTCAATCGCAGTCTCATCGCGCCGCGTCGCGACGAACAGACCCGTCTGATGCAGACATTGCGGCAGGGGCGGGCGGCCATGCTGGCGGGCTGCGCGTTCAGCTTCGAAGGGCCGGTGCTGCGCATCAGCCGCGAATTTGCTGCAATCAGGGACCATGTGACGACCACAACCCAGCTTTGGGACGCGCGCTGGCAATTGTCGGGGCCACATGACACAACGCTGGAATTACGCGCGTTGGGTGTGGGCATTGATCATTGCCCTGCCTGGCGCGACGCGGGTCTAACCCATGCGTCGATGCAGGCGACACCGGCTGTCTGGCAGGAGGATCGGCTGATTTGCGCGCCCTTGGCTGGTTTCGGACAGGGCTGGCGCGCGCAGATTGTCGCGGAATAGTGTCCTGATCCGGTTTGCACATTGAAGATCGGGGTTTTGTCCCTATTCTATAGGTAACCACACAGGGACGAGTCTGTCCGCTGTTTGTCGATGTGATAGGAGTCCCCCCTTGGGTAACGCACGCAACATGGTCTTCTGGGTCGTCATGTTCTTGATGGTCCTGGCCTTATTCAACCTTTTCAGCAGTCCGCAGGGTGCAGCTGGTGCCGACGCGCGCAGCTATTCGCATTTTGTCGAAGCGGTGCAGGCCGGCCGCGTGACCGATGCCGTGATTGATGGTGAACAGATTCGCTTTTCCGAAGGCGGGCGCAACTTCACGACAATCGCGCCGTCTGATGCCGAAGTCACCAACCTGTTGATCGGTGCCAATGTACCGTTCGAGGCACGTTCGCAGGAAACCTCAGTTTTCCAATCCTTCCTGCTGAGCCTGCTGCCGTTCATATTGCTGATCGGCGTCTGGATTTATTTCATGAACCGGATGCAGGGCGGCGGAAAGGGCGGGGCGATGGGCTTTGGCAAATCCAAGGCCAAGCTTTTGACCGAAAAATCGGGCCGCGTCACCTTTGACGATGTCGCCGGCATCGACGAGGCCAAGGAAGAGCTTCAGGAAGTCGTGGAATTCCTGAAAGACCCGTCGAAATTCCAGCGCCTGGGCGGCAAGATTCCCAAAGGCGCCCTGCTCATCGGCCCGCCGGGTACCGGTAAAACCCTGATCGCGCGCGCGGTGGCGGGCGAGGCGGGCGTGCCCTTCTTCACCATTTCCGGCTCGGATTTCGTGGAGATGTTCGTGGGC
>NZ_JBKBQY010000127.1:0-7136 GCF_046292185.1 Yoonia sp. | reverse complement strand
CTGGGACTTGTTGGCAGGCTCGCCCCATCGGGTCGCTCTGATCCTTGAAGACGATGTCGTGTTTCACGACGATTTTCTGGAGAGCCTTGATCTGGCGCTGGCGGGGGCCGCACATTGGGACACGCTGCGGTTCAACTGCATCCGCGCAAAGCTGCCGATCTGTCAAGGCAAGCTGGGGCGCTATCGGCTGAACGCCTATGCCGGGCCATTCACGGGTAATGCGGCCTATCTGATCAAGCGCAATATAGCAGCACGGCTCGCTCCTGCGTTCTGGCCGCAGACCCGCGCGCATGATCACGAGATGAACCGCTTTTTCTACCACGATTTCCGGCAATTCGGGTTAGAGCCGTTTTCATCCCACGTCGATGACGGCGGGGTCAGCGCGATCACTGGAACAGGGTTCGGTCTGGTACGCAAGTTTCCGTGGTATCGGCGGCTGCCGCATTATGGGGTGAAAGCGGGGAACTACATTCGCAGGGCTTGGTGGCTGGCAAAAAAACGGCGGATTTGGCCGGGTAGTTCTACGTTGAACTAACCTTTACTTTGGTGGCAACACTTTCATGATGTCACCACCATGGCGATTGTATCCATCTACAAACTTAAACGTCCTCGTCAAATGTTTCAAAATGCGAAAAACCATCGCGCGTTTGCTTAGTCTTTTGGCAGGTTCACCAATATTTTGAGACAGATGCGGATAATACATATCCATGAAGCGCCTTGCTATTTCTCGGTAACGAACAGGCACACTATCTTTCTGATCAGACCAAGGCTTCGATGATCCAATAAAATGTAAAATTTGGACGTTAATAAACATATCAAACATTGGACGGACGGCGACCCATTGCCAATTCCATGCAGGATGGAGTTCCATCCAGTTATCTTTCAAAGCAATATTCAGAATTGGCTGGTCTAGCATACTAAGCTTATGCGCAACTTGGTTGGATGCTTGTATACATGCCGCACGAATATCCTGATCCAAGAATTTTTGGGTATCGATTAGCAAAGCACCCGAATTGAAGTAGTTGCCGTGAAACCCAGCTTCGCTTTGATCTTTTGTGTCTCGGTACGGTTTCTTCCATTTAGCGCTGTCCCTACAAGCCCCGACCGGACACTCACCGAGATTTATGGCAAAGGCATCGTTAATGGCCTCCCCAACAACGAAGACATCGCAATCAAGGTAGAAAACGCGGCTATATTCGGAAGAAAAAGCTTCTGCCAACACCAACCGTAAATAAGCGGTCATCGACAATTTCCGGGGCGTCGGGATTGTTGCAAAAGCATCCCCGACATCAATCTGGCACATTCTGATGTCATGCCCTTCCAGTGCGGGAGGTATCGTCAACTCATCCAGCGACGTGATGCAGATATCATAATCCCGCACCGGATTGTTGCGCAGCAGCGTATGGATCGCCAGCGCCGCATAGGGCAGGTAATTCGCGTCACAGCAGAACACCACCGCATGGCGCGACTTGGCGGGGCGGTTTTCCGCGACGACCCTGATCTGTGTCACGTATTAAACAGGAAATGCAGCACATCCCCGTCCTTGACCGTATAGGTCTTGCCTTCCGCGCGCATCTTGCCCGCCTCTTTCGCCGGTTGTTCGCCGCCCAACGTCACGAAGTCATCATAGCCAATCGTTTCCGCCCGGATGAACCCGCGTTCAAAATCGCCGTGGATCACGCCTGCCGCCTGCGGGGCGGATGTGCCCGCCTTGATCGTCCAGGCGCGCGCCTCTTTCGGGCCAACGGTGAAATAGGTCTGCAGATGCAGCAGCGCGTAACCGGCGCGGATCAGCCTGTCCAACCCCGGTTCATCCAGCCCCATTTCGCCAAGGAACATCTCGGCCTCGTCGGCGTCCAGCTGGCTGATCTCTTCCTCGATCCGGGCGCTGATCACCACGGATGAATTGCCTTCCGCCGCGGCCATCTCTGCCACGCGGGCCGACAGGGCATTGCCGGAACCGGCGCTGGTTTCTTCGACGTTGCAGACGTAAAGCACGGGTTTCGTCGTCAGCAATTGCAGCAGGCGCCAGGCCTTGGCGTCATCGGCATCCACCGCGACGGTGCGCGCCGGTTTGCCGTCTTCCAGCACCTTTTGCGCGGCTTCCAGCAGGCGGACCTGCTGGGCGGCGTCTTTATCGCCGCCTTTGAGTTTGCGGGTCAGGTTGGCAAGCCGTTTTTCGATGCTTTCCAGATCGGCCAGCATCAGTTCGGTTTCAATCGTGCTGGCATCTTCGACCGGGTCAACGCGGCCTTCGACATGGGTGATGTCGTCGTCTTCAAAACAACGCAGCACATGGGCGATGGCGTCACATTCGCGGATATTGGCAAGGAACTGGTTGCCAAGGCCCTCGCCCTTGCTGGCACCTTTCACCAGCCCGGCGATATCGACAAAGGTCATCCGCGTCGGGATGATCTGTTTCGATCCGGCGATATCGGCCAGCTTGTCCAGCCGCGCATCCGGCACGGCCACGTCGCCGACATTGGGTTCAATCGTGCAGAACGGGAAATTCGCGGCCTGCGCGGCAGCGGTTTTCGTCAGCGCGTTGAACAGGGTGGATTTGCCGACATTCGGCAAACCAACAATACCCATCTTGAAACCCATGCCGTCACTCCTTTTATGCTGACGCGCTTCTAGGCGGGCGGCGCTGCTGACGCAAGCCTTTGGCCAGCGGGCATTGATTTCCCCCGCCCTATCGCGCAGGAAGGGGACGATATAAATCCGGGGATGACCATGAGCAGAATCGACGCCAAATTCGCGCAATTGCGGGCCGAGGGCCGCAAAGCCTTTGTCGCTTATGTGATGGCGGGTGATCCCGATTATGACAAAGGGCTGGAGATCGTCAAAGGTCTGCCCGGTGCCGGTGTCGATATCATCGAACTGGGGATGCCGTTTACCGACCCGATGGCCGATGGCGAAACCATCCAGCTTGCCGGACAGCGTGCATTGTCCAGCGGTCAGACGCTGGAAAAGACGCTGGATTACGCGCGTGCCTTGCGCGAAACCGATGACACGACGCCGATTGTGATGATGGGCTATTACAACCCGATCTATTCGCGCGGCGTGGAAAATTTTCTGGCCGATGCGGTGTTCGCCGGGATCGACGGGCTGATCATCGTCGATCTGCCGCCCGAGGAGGATGAAGAGCTTTGCATCCCCGCGCAAAAGGCCGGGATCAATTTCATCCGTCTGGCCACCCCCACGACGGACGACAAACGCCTGCCCAAGGTGTTGGAAAATACGTCGGGTTTCGTCTATTACGTTTCCATGACCGGGATCACCGGTACCGCTGCGGTACAGACCGACAGCGTCGCGCCCGAAGTCGCACGGATCAAAGCCAAGACCGATCTGCCCGTCATCGTCGGTTTCGGGATCAAGACGCCAGAGGCCGCGCGCGCCATCGCACAGGTGGCGGATGGTGCGGTTGTGGGGTCGGCCATCGTGGACCGGATCGCTGCCGGTCATTCCGTGGAAGATGTGCTCGCCTTTGTCGCGGCCTTGGCCAAAGGCACGCATAGCGCCTGACCCATTGCATGAACGTCCCGGATCGGTAATGTCGCCTTACCAATCCGGGGGAAACCATGCCTGTCATCACCACCATCGCTGATCTTCAACGCCTGCACAAACGCCGCACACCCAAGATGTTCTATGATTACGCCGAAAGCGGATCATGGACGGAACAGACGTTCCGCGAAAACACATCCGATTTCGACAAGATCCGGCTGCGCCAGCGGATCGCGGTGGACATGACCAACCGCACGACAAAATCTCAGATGATCGGGCAGGATGTGGCGATGCCCGTCGCACTCGCCCCTGTCGGGCTGACGGGGATGCAATGCGCGGATGGCGAGATCAAGGCGGCCAAAGCGGCCGAAAAATTCGGTGTGCCCTTCACCCTGTCCACCATGTCGATCTGTTCCATCGAAGACGTGGCCGAGAATACCACCAAACCATTCTGGTTTCAGGTCTACACCCTCAAGGACGACGATTTCATGCAGCGCCTGTTTGACCGGGCGCGCGCGGCGGGCTGTTCGGCCATCGTCATCACGCTGGATTTGCAAATTCTGGGGCAAAGGCACAAGGATCTGAAGAACGGCCTGTCCGCGCCGCCGAAATTCACACTGGCGAGCATGGCGGATCTTGCCACCAAATGGGGCTGGGGCATTGAAATGCTGCAGACCAAGCGCCGGTTCTTCGGCAATATCGTGGGCCATGCCAAGGGCGTGTCGGACCCGTCGTCGCTGTCATCCTGGACGGCAGAGGCGTTTGATCACGCGCTGGACTGGGACCGCGTCGCGCAATTGATGAAGATGTGGGGCGGCAAGGTGATTCTGAAAGGCATCCTTGATGCCGATGATGCGCGCAAGGCCGCAGCGCTGGGGGCCGATGCGATCGTGGTGTCGAATCACGGCGGGCGGCAGTTGGACGGTGCCTTGTCATCGATCCGCGCCCTGCCCGCGATTCTGGATGCGGTCGGCGACAAGGTAGAGGTGCATTTCGACAGCGGCATCCGGTCAGGTCAGGACGTGCTGAAAGCCTTGGCGCTGGGGGCCAAGGGCACCTATATCGGGCGCGCCTATGTCAACGGGCTGGGTGCGATGGGCGAGGCAGGCGTGACCCGCGCGCTGGAGGTGATTCACAAGGAACTGGACACCACAATGGCGCTGTGCGGGCGGCGTGACATCACCGAAGTGGACCGCGATATCCTGTTGGTGCCAAAGGATTTTGAAGGATCATGGGTCTGATGCCGCCTTTCAACGCCGCGAAAAGGTGCCAACCGTGGGGATTTTGCATCGCCTGTCGTATTTTTGCACGATCTGCACGACGAAGTGATTGACCGTGAGCCAAAGCTACTTATTGCTGGGCGCGATCGTCGGTGTGGTTTTTGCTGCACCGGTCGTCAGATCGCAAACCAAAGTTAGGAAAATATTCATGCGTATCACTAAAGTACTCGCCACAGCCGCTGCTGTCGCTGTTGTGTCCACCTCCGCTTTTGCTGGCGGCCTGTCCCCTGAAGTCATGGAAGCCCCGGTCGTCGTGGCCGAGCCCGCACCTGCCGGTTCCTCGATCAACCCTGCTTTCATCGTGGTTGGCGTTCTGGCCGCACTGCTGATCGCAGCTGCTGCTGACTAATTTCACCTGAACGCGCAAGCGTTTACGTGATGATCACACGGGCCGCAGCGGAATATCCTCTGCGGCCTTTTTGTTGCCCAAACATTGCATCTGCGACGAAAAGACATCAATCTGACACTTTTTTGACGAAATTCATTGACGCATTATCGCGTGCTGCGGAACAATCTTGGGGTAGCGGCCATATTCCCGCTGAATTCGACTACCCAAAAGGAGATTGACCAATGCGTATATCCCAAGTTGTCACAAGTGCAGCAATTCTTGCTGCTGTTTCCACAACCAGCTTTGCCGGCGGTCTTGCGCCTGAGGTGATGGAGCCCCCCGTCGTCGTCACAGAGCCGGTCGCCGCCGCGCCATCGATCAACCCCACTTTCATCGTGCTAGGCGTTCTGGCCGCATTGCTGATCGCGTCGGGATCATCAAGCAGCAGTAATGGTGGAGACGAAGAGATCGACGAGCCAGATCCAGTCTAACAAATCAAGGCGTTTATACGACAGGGCCGCCCAACACCCGCGGCCCTGTTCAGCTTTGCGCCACCGCCACTTGCCCCGCCCGTTGCCGCGACACCAGCACCGCCAGCGGCACGGCGGTCAGCAGCAGGACAGCCACGCCAAGAAAGGCCGCGCGCAGGCCGAAGGCTTCTGACATCAGGCCCATGGCTGTCGGGGCCAGAAAGAACCCGGAAAATCCGATGACGGCTGTCCGGCTGATCGCCTCCGTGCGCAGGTGCGGCGGCACCAGCTTGCCTACCAGCGCCAGCCCCATCGGCCCGATCACCGACACGCCCAGCCCCAGAATGCCGAAACCGGCATAGGCGACCAAAGGCGTCGGGGCGAGCGCGGCCAACACCGCCCCGCTGGCCGACAGCAAGGAAGCCCAGACCACGACCTGCACCTCGCGCAGTTTTTCCGCCACCGCCTGCCCGGCAAAACGGCCAAAGGCCATCGTCAACCCCAGCATCGCAGGCCCCAGCGCGCCTTCTGCCGCACCGCCGCCCAGCGTGCGTTCGACATGCAGCGCGGACCAGGCCTCGACCGTGGCCTCTGACATGAAGGCGACCAGCACGATGGACCCGCACAACAGGATCGGCCAAAGCGGGTAACGGCCCTGATAGCCGTGTTCGGCGGCGACATAGGTCACATCCATCCGCACGAAGGGAATCATGCAGATCGCAAACAGGCCAAAGCCCGCAAAGACGGGCGCAGGCGGCAGGCCCGCCTCGCGCGTGAACCCCACGATCAGCGCGGCACAGGCATAAGCGACCGAAAACATCGCGTGATTGGCATTCATCAGCGGGCGGCTGTGCCGTGCCTCCAATTCGCTGACCCGTGCATTCATCACCACGTCGAGCAGCCCCGATGCCAGCCCCACCAGCGCCATCGACATCGCAAAGATCAGCGGATGTGTGATATGCGCCGGGATCAGCCAGGCCAGCGCCAGCGCCGCAATCGCGCCCTGCATCGACCGGCTGCCGAGCCAGCGATCCACCCGTGGGGCCAGCCACATCGCTGATACCAGCCCCATGGCCGACCCCAGCAACACCGTGCCGAACACCGCGTCAGACGCACCAAGTTGCGCCTTGATCACCGGCACATAGGCCGCAAAACAGCCCCAGAATATCCCGACGACCACAAAGGCAGTGGCAGGACGACGTGACAGAATCAAGGCGTTGACAATAGACATGACGCCATGCGTGCCGTGCCAATTTTCCCAAAGCAAGTTTCAAATCGCACCATTTTCGCGATGCGCCGTCACATGGGCCCTGACCCATGCCCCTTCACCGCGAAATAGGCTTTTCAATCACGCCAAATCCGCCTATAGGGCAGGCTTCATCGGGCTCGGACACCCTTGGAGGCGGGCCCCTCTATATCAAAGGATTACCAATATGGCTGGCAAGATTCCAGATCTGAACGCCAAGGTACGCGCGGGGACAGGCAAGGGGGCCGCCCGCCAAGCTCGTCGTGAAGGCGAAGTACCTGGCACTGTTTATGGCGGCGGCACAGACC
>NZ_JBKBQY010000126.1:0-7142 GCF_046292185.1 Yoonia sp. | reverse complement strand
CACGGACAGCGACAGCGCCGCAGCCCCCAAAAATGTTACATGTTTCAGCATTAAACGTTCCCTTTACTGGCCGCGCAGTCGCGCGACGTTGACACTCTATACCCGGGACCTTACATCCCTGAGAAGCCTCGAGGAGGCCTGACGTAGAGCAATTTCGGCCCTTTGTATGTGGGCTGCCGCAAGCCTACAAGCAACCTCCTCTCAATTAGATGTCAGACAGGCGCGACCGCGCTGGTGGAGTGAATATGCTGGGTATCGGATCGATCGCCAAAAAAGTGTTTGGCTCTGCCAATGATCGCAAGGTCAAAACGGCCCGGCCCTTGGTCGCCAGGATCAACGCGCTGGAACCGGAATTCCAAGCGCTGAGCGATGAGGGTCTGAAAGCCAAGACCAAAGAATTCCAAGAACGCGCCAGAAACGGCGAAAGCCTTGACGATTTGTTGCCCGAAGCCTTTGCCAATTGCCGTGAAGCAGCGCGCCGCGCGCTGGGTCTGCGGGCCTTTGACACGCAGCTCAAGGGCGGAATTTTCCTGCATCAGGGCAATATCGCCGAAATGAAAACCGGCGAAGGCAAGACCTTGGTCGCGACCTTTCCTGCCTATCTGAATGCGCTGACCGGCAAGGGCGTGCATATTGTCACGGTGAACGATTACCTCGCCCGTCGAGATGCCGAATGGATGAGCAAGGTTTACGGCGCACTGGGGATGACCACGGGCATCGTGGTGCCGCAGCAGCCAGAGGCGGAAAAGAAAGCCGCCTATGCCTGCGACGTGACCTATGCGACGAATAACGAATTGGGTTTCGATTACCTACGCGACAATATGAAATCCGAACTGGATCAGATGTATCAGCGGTACCACAATTTTGCGATTGTGGATGAAGTGGACAGCATTCTGATCGACGAGGCGCGCACCCCGCTGATCATTTCCGGCCCCGCCCAAGACCGGAGCGAGATGTACGCCGCCATCGACAAGGTGATCCCTGATATCACCTCTGAACATTACACGCTGGATGAAAAGACCCGGCAGGCGACCTTTACCGATGAAGGCAACGATTTTCTGGAAGAAAAGCTGGCCTCATTAGGTTTGCTGCCCGAGGGTCAGACCCTTTACGATCCCGAAAGCGCCACGCTGGTCCATCACGTTGGCCAGGCCCTGCGCGCCCATGTGCTGTTTACCAAGGAAAAGGATTATATCGTCCGCGACAACGAGGTCGTGCTGATCGATGAATTCACGGGGCGGATGATGGTCGGCCGTCGCCTGTCTGATGGCCTGCATCAGGCGATTGAGGCCAAGGAAGGCGTGACGATCAAGCCTGAAAACGTCACGCTCGCATCGGTCACCTTCCAGAATTATTTCCGCCTTTACGACAAACTGGGCGGCATGACCGGCACCGCCGCGACCGAGGCTGAAGAATTTCGCGAAATCTATAACCTTGGT
This sequence comes from Yoonia sp., assembly GCF_046292185.1. Classification (GTDB taxonomy): domain Bacteria; phylum Pseudomonadota; class Alphaproteobacteria; order Rhodobacterales; family Rhodobacteraceae; genus Yoonia. Next base: position 5,703 of record NZ_JBKBQY010000126.1, on the reverse strand, counting down.
GTGGTCGAGGTTCCGACAAACCGGCCAATCGCGCGGATCGATGAACATGATCAGGTGTACCGCACCGCCAAGGAAAAATTCGATGGCGTGGTCGCCGAAATCAAGGAAGCCCATGCCAAGGGGCAGCCGATCCTTGTCGGCACCACATCGATTGAAAAATCTGAATTTCTGGCCAATCTGCTCCGGGCTGAAGGCATTACATTCAACGTCCTGAACGCGCGCCAGCACGAACAAGAAGCGCAGATCGTCGCCGATGCGGGTAAATTGAACGCAGTGACCATCGCGACCAACATGGCCGGACGCGGCACCGACATTCAGCTGGGCGGCAATGTGGAAATGCGCGTCTTGCAGGAGATGGCTGCCGACCCCGAGGCTGATCCCGAAGCATTGCGCGCCCGGATCGAGGCCGAAGTCGCCGATGAAAAAGAAAAGGTCAAAGCCGCGGGTGGCCTTTTCGTGTTGGCAACCGAACGGCACGAAAGCCGCCGCATCGACAACCAGCTGCGTGGCCGGTCCGGTCGTCAGGGTGATCCGGGGCGGTCGACGTTCTTTTTGTCGCTTGAGGATGATCTGATGCGGATCTTCGGGTCCGAACGGCTCGAAAAGGTCTTGTCCGGTTTGGGCATGAAAGAAGGTGAAGCGATTGTTCACCCTTGGGTTAACAAATCGCTGGAGCGCGCGCAGGCCAAGGTTGAGGCGCGCAATTTCGACATCCGCAAGCAATTGCTGAAATTCGACGATGTGATGAACGAACAGCGTAAGGTCGTGTTTTCCCAGCGCCGCGAAATCATGGAAGCGACCGAGCTTGCCGATGTTGTCAAGGATATGCGCGATCAGGTTATCGAGGATCTGGTGACGCTGCATATGCCACCCCGGTCCTATGCTGATCAATGGGACGTCGAAGGGCTGCACGCCGCTGTCATCGAACACCTTGGGCTGGAACTGCCGGTCATCGACTGGGCCGCAGAAGAAGGTGTTGACGATGATGTCATGCGCGAACGGCTGGAAGAAGCTGCCGACAAATACATGAATGAAAAGGCTGACGCCTTTGGCGCGGATACGATGCGCAACGTCGAAAAGCAAATCCTGCTGAAGACAATCGATGAAAAGTGGCGCGAACATCTGTTGACGCTGGAACATCTGCGGTCGGTCGTGGGCATGCGCGGTTATGCGCAGCGTGACCCGCTGAACGAATACAAGACCGAAGGTTTTCAGTTGTTCGAACGTCTGCTGGATGGGCTCCGCACCGATGTGACCAAGAAATTGTCGCAAATCCGGCCGATGACGAAAGAAGAACAGGAACGCATGATCGCGCAGTTCCGCGAACAGCAGGCGGCTGCGGCGGGGGCGCTTGCTTCGGCAGAGGCGGCAGCGGCACCAGAAGCCGCGCGCGAGGGTTTTGATGAAAACGACCCCGCCACGTGGGGCAATCCGGGCCGCAATGATTTGTGCCCCTGTGGATCAGGGAAAAAGTTCAAGCATTGCCATGGGCGTTTTGCATAATCCGCGGCATGATTGCGCCTTGTAAAGCGTAATGCATGTTTTTGGCTTATCCGACGGCGTGAAACCCGGCAGGGGATTCATGTCTGGGATCAATACAGGTTGGCGCGTCCGTCACGGCAGACAATTGTGCGCGGCCGATCCGCGCCGCGGTGTTTCACGCGGCGCGCGGCGAACTGCAGGCAAAGCACGGCATCCTTGTCATTCTGCCTGGTCGCGGCACGATCGGGACCGTAGCGATTTTCGACGGCCATTTCGATGAAACGGCGCAGCGCTAACATCTAAAAAAAACCCTGCGCGCGAAAGCTGATTTCGCAGGACTTTCCAATGATCAGATGATCATGCACGTTGATGCCAAGCGCCGCTGCCGCATCGCTGATCTGGCGCGTCATGGCGATATCGGCCTGTGATGGCGTAGGATCACCGGACGGGTGGTTATGGACGAGAATCATGGATGCCGCATTCAATTCCAAGGCGCGTTTAACCACTTCGCGCGGATAGACGGGGACATGGTCCAACGTTCCCCTTGCCTGTTCTTCATCCGCGATGAGCACATTCTTTGTGTCCAGAAACAGGATGCGGAATTGCTCGGTGTCCCGGTGCGCCATGATCGTGTGACAATAGGTCAGCAGGGCATCCCAACTGGACACGACATGGCGCTGCATGACCTTGGCACGGGCGAGCCTGTGCGCCGCCGCTTCGACAATTTTCAGTTCCAGCGCGACGGCGGGCCCTGCCCCCTGCACGTGACCGATTTGGGCAACGCTGGCAGATAATACCCTGTTGAAATCGCCGAAATGGTCGATCAGCGCGCGCGCCAGTGGTTTCACGTCCTGCCGGGGGATCGCACGGAATAGCACCAGTTCCAGCAATTCGTAATCCGGCATAGCAGCAGAACCGCCCGCCAGAAATCGGTCGCGCAGCCGCTTGCGATGATCGCGCAGGTAGGACGGCAGCTTTGCCGCCACCGGAGCGATGACATTGGTTTCAGGAAACAAGGAACGTGATTCGGCAAAATGGGTCATACCCCATCATGCCGGATCACAGATTACCGTTTGGTTAACTTTTCATCGAATCCCAGAAGGATTTCACACTGTCAAAGAAACTGGACCCCTGAGGGTTGTTGTCCTCGCTTAACTTGTCGAATTCCTTGAGAATTTCGCGCTGGCGCGCCGTCAGTTTGACCGGCGTTTCCACAGCAAGCTCGATCAGCATATCGCCGCTGCCACCGCCACGCAGCGCTGGCATACCCTTGCCGCGCAGGCGCATCTGACGCCCGGATTGCGACCCTTCCGGCACCTTCACGCGGCTGCGGCCACCGTCAATCGTGGGCACTTCAATCTCGCCACCAAGTGCCGCTTTGGCAATCGACACGGGGACGCGGCAGAAAAGGTTTACGCCTTCGCGCTCAAACAACGCGTGGCTGTTCACCTCGATGAAGATGTAAAGGTCGCCGGGCGGGCCACCGCGCACGCCTGCCTCGCCTTCGCCGCTCAGCCGGATGCGGGTGCCGGTTTCTACGCCAGCAGGAATGTTCACGGACAAGGATTTTTCTTTTTCGACGCGACCGGCACCGTGGCAGACCTTGCACGGGTTCTTGACGATCTGGCCCATGCCATTGCAGGTCGGGCAGGTCCGTTCGACCGTAAAGAAGCCCTGCTGCGCGCGCACCTTGCCCATGCCGTTGCAGGTCGGACAGGTCTGGGGTTCTGATCCCCCTTCGGCGCCGCTGCCATGACAGGCACCGCAAGCGACTGCGGTGGTGACGTTGATCGTCTTTTGCAGCCCGGCATAGGCATCTTCAAGGTTGATCCGCAGGTTATAGCGCAGGTCGCTGCCGCGCTGCGCACCACTGCGTCTGCCGCCGCCGCGTCCACCCATGAAGTCGCCGAACAGATCGTCGAAAACGTCCGAAAAGGCGCTGGCAAAATCACCTTGCCCGCCGCCGCCGGGTCGTGGACCTCCACCGCCGCCCATGCCGTTTTCAAACGCCGCATGACCGTAGCGGTCATAGGCCGCCTTTTTGTTGGGATCTTTCAGAACTTCGTAAGCTTCGTTGGCTTCTTTGAACTGCGCTTCGGCCTTGGGGTTGTCGGCGTTGCGGTCGGGGTGCAGTTCCTTGGCCTTTTGCCGATAGGCCTTTTTGATGGCATCAGCATCAGCCCCTTTGGCGATACCCAGAACATCGTAATAATCGCGTTTTGCCATAGTCAGTTTTCCCTTTGGGAACGGAAAAGACCGGCCCGGTTTGGGGCCGGTCCATTTCCTGCGGACATGCCGTTACTTACGGCGCTTGTCGTCATCCAGATCTTCGAAATCTGCATCCAGAATGTCATCATCGGCGGCAGGGGCATCACGCTCTGCCTCGCCCGCTTCTTCCTGGCTGGCCTTATAGATGGCTTCACCCAGCTTCATCGCGGATTCTGTGACGTTCTGAATACCCGATTTGATCTTGTCAGGATTGTCGCCTTCCAGTTCATCCTTCAGCGCGGCAATCGCCAGTTCGATCGCCTCGATTGTGGTGGGATCGACCTTATCGGCATGTTCTTCCATCGACTTTTCGGTCGAATGGATCAGGCTTTCGGCCTGGTTTTTCGCTTCGACCAATTCGCGGCGGGCTTTGTCAGCCTCTGCGTTGGCTTCGGCGTCTTTGACCATTGCTTCGATGTCGTCATCCGACAGACCGCCAGAGGCCTGGATCGTGATCTTCTGTTCCTTGCCGGTGCCTTTATCCTTGGCGCCGACTTCAACGATACCGTTGGCGTCGATGTCGAAGGTCACTTCGATCTGTGGCATGCCGCGTGGCGCTGGCGGAATGTTTTCAAGGTTGAACTGGCCCAACATCTTGTTGTCGGCAGCCATTTCACGCTCACCCTGGAACACACGCAGGGTCACGGCGTTCTGGTTGTCTTCCGCGGTCGAGAAGACCTGCGACTTTTTCGTCGGAATCGTCGTGTTGCGGTCGATCAGGCGGGTGAACACGCCGCCCAGCGTTTCAATACCGAGGCTCAGCGGCGTCACGTCAAGCAGGACTACATCCTTGACGTCGCCTTGCAGAACACCGGCCTGAATGGCGGCACCCATGGCGACCACCTCATCGGGGTTCACACCCTGATGCGGTTCCTTGCCGAAGAATTTGGACACTTCTTCTTTGACCTTGGGCATGCGGGTCATACCGCCAACTAGCACGACTTCGTCGATGTCAGAAGTGGACAGGCCCGCATCCTTGATCGCAGCTTGGCAAGGCTTCAGCGAGGCCTTGATTAGATCGCCGACAAGGCTTTCCAGCTTGGCGCGGGTCAGTTTCATGACCATGTGAAGCGGCTGACCGTTCGACCCCATCGAGATGAAGGGCTGGTTGATTTCGGTGCTGGAAGAAGAGGACAGTTCGATCTTGGCTTTTTCAGCGGCTTCTTTCAGCCGCTGTAGGGCCATCTTGTCCTTGGTCAGATCGACCGAGTTTTCCTTTTTGAATTCGTCAGCCAGATAGTTGACGATCCGCATGTCGAAATCTTCACCGCCAAGGAACGTGTCGCCGTTGGTGGATTTCACCTCGAACAGGCCGTCGTCGATTTCCAGAATGGTCACGTCAAAAGTACCGCCGCCAAGGTCATAGACCGCGATGGTTTTGCTTTCTTTCTTGTCCAGACCATAGGCCAATGCGGCAGCCGTCGGTTCGTTGATGATGCGCAGCACCTCAAGACCGGCGATCTTACCGGCGTCTTTGGTGGCCTGACGCTGGGCATCGTTGAAATAGGCTGGCACGGTGATGACGGCTTGCGTCACTTCTTCGCCAAGATAGCTTTCGGCGGTTTCTTTCATCTTGCCAAGAATAAAAGCAGAGATCTGGCTGGGCGAATATTTTTCACCACGCGCCTGCACCCAAGCATCGCCATTGCCACCATCGACGATGGTGAACGGCATGTTCTTCTTCTCTTTCGCAAGGTCGCTGTCGTCAAAACGACGCCCGATCAGGCGCTTGACGGCGAAAATCGTGTTTTCCGGGTTGGTCACTGCCTGACGTTTGGCGGGCTGGCCGACAAGACGTTCGTCATCAGTGAACGCGACGATAGACGGCGTCGTGCGCGCGCCCTCGGCGTTTTCGATCACGCGGGGCTTTGACCCGTCCATGATCGCAATACAAGAGTTGGTCGTCCCAAGGTCGATACCAATCACTTTGGCCATTTTTCAAATCCCTCTACT
>NZ_JBKBQY010000125.1:0-7170 GCF_046292185.1 Yoonia sp. | reverse complement strand
TGTTGCGCTGAAATAGCCTTGCTTATGGCCTTGGGCGGTTTCGGGATGGATCTTGATCACGATCCGCTGGCCGGGGTGTTCGGTCTGCGCGTAGAACAGCATCTCGCGGAAGGTGTTGCTGCCCGCGCCGCTGGCGGTGATCGAGGCATCCTTGCGGGTCTGATCGATGACCAGCACATATCCCGGCGTTGGCGTGGGCGTATCGGGGTCAAAGCAGGTGTATTTTGACAGATGATCCCGCTGCATCACGGCGATCCCCGCGCGCGCGCGGTTCAGCAGGACGGTATCATCAAGCGGGTTGTCCGTCAGAATCCGTTCCAGATCGCTGGGCAGTGCCGGGTCGAAATGCACGCCACGCCGGTCGATGTTCAGCCCCAAGGGCAGATCACCTTCGTGGCCGGGGCGGACCGAACGCAAGAAAGCATCCTCGATCCGGACAAGTTGCGCGCCTTTGTGCCGAGCGACAGCCTCGCCCCTGGGGGCGGTGGGGCTGTGGCCCCAGACCCCGATCAGATCACCCGGGCCGGGCGCGCCCAGCCGGATATCATAACCAGAAAGCGTCAGAATCCTCCTGATCCGCGGCTGAGTCAGAAAACCGCCTGAATAGACGTAAAGATTCTGGCGGTTTCTATCTGTCATATCTGAAGGTTATGCCAGCCCTGGCATCTTGGCCAGCGATGCAGTGTTTCGGGAAAGCATGAAGCGTGATGGTCCGCTTTTCGCGTGCGAGCGCCGCGAGAGGCAGCGAAAGGCGATGCAGGTTTTCCAAAACGGTTTAGCTGGCCAGACGCGGGCTATGTTCCGCAGGTGGGGTCGCGGTCAGCCGCGCGCTGTATGGGTCCTGCTCTGCCAGCATCAAAGCCACCAACTGCTGTGTAAGCTGCCGCCGCCCCTTGGCGGAATAATAGCCGCCGGGGATCTGACTGGTTTCCAGCAGGAATTGCCGGAAATCGCGATAGGCCTGCTGGTCGGGCACCTGGGGATCGGCGAAGAAGGCGGGCAACGGCTGACGCGACACGAATTCCGGCTTGTCATAGACGGCGGTGCCGAAAATCCGCAGCGGGATACCGCGCCACAACACCTGCTGCCCCGCAGTGGAATTCACTGTGACCGCAGAGCGCGCCGTGTCAAGCAGATGGGCCAGTTTGCCCCCGCGCACATAATGCACACGTCCCGCGATGCCGTGCGCGCGGGCGGACAGCCGGATCAACCGGCGCAGGGGCTTGCGCCCGTTTTCTAGCGGATGGGCCTTGAAGACAAGATGGTGATCAGCGGCGGCCCCTTTGGCAAAACCGGCGATGACCACCTCGATAAAGGTTTCCATATCGTGAAACGGGGAATGTGACTGAAAGCTCGAATCATGTTCCAGTTGCAGCAGGGCGAGGTGGTAGGGATGGCCGCGTGCCTTAATCCGCATCGTGGCCAGCGCGCGTCCCAGCGCGTGAAACGGCATCATCAGCAGGCGCTGAGAATAAAGCCGCGCTTCGGTGCCGACGGGCAGGGCGCGGTGCGGACAGAAATGCGGATAGCGCCGGTTCCGGAACATCACGAACCAATGATATAGCGCGCCGTAAAAGATATGCTGCCGCATGTCGCCCCAATGCGCAGGCGGCACGGGCAGATCGCGTCCCTGTTGCGCCAGATGTGCCTGCATCTGCGGCACATCAAATGTCATCAGCCGGGAATTGCCATTGCTGCCCTCGCGTTCATAGGTGACCCAATAGGGGCGCAGATAGCCTTCTTCAAAAACATGGATGTTCAGGCCGGCACTGCGCGCCTGCCGGATCGCCTCTGCGTGGATCGGGCGGGTGTCGCCGTAAAGCACGATATCGGTGATGGATTTGTCGCGCAGAATGGCGGCCAGCGCATCCGGCCAGGCATTGGGGGATTGCTGGAACGGCAGATAACCCGGATCATTTGACCAGTACGATTCGTCGCCCGCGTTGAATCCGACGCGCCAGGCCGAAACGCCTGTACTGCGCAAAACTTGCGCAAGCTGCCCGAAGAACGGACCATGTGGTCCCTGTAGAAACAGAAAACTGCGGTGAATATTCATGCCGCTTTACCCGGAAAACTCTTTAACAACATGGCTTGGCTACCTCATGAATTTGGCCGGAATGAGGCAGAGCCGTTGCTGGCTCATCTTGTCGCGCCGGTCACAAGAGGCTAGGTCAGGACAAGCGGATAGGGAAATCATATGTTCACGGGAATTGTCACGGATATCGGCAGGGTGCTGGAACTGGAACAGCAAGGCGACCTGCGCGCACGGATCGGCACCGGTTATGATGTGGCGGGGATCGATATCGGTGCCTCTATCGCCTGCAACGGGGTCTGTTTGACTGTCATCGCGCTTGGGCGCGAACCGCAAAACTGGTTTGACGTGCAGATTTCGGCGGAAACCGTCGGGGCCACCAATGTCGGCGGCTGGGTCGTGGGCAAGCGCCTGAACCTTGAACGCGCATTGAAGGTCGGGGATGAACTTGGCGGTCATATCGTATCGGGCCATGTCGATGGCGTGGCCGAGGTTGTGGCCATGCGCGACGACGGCGATAGCACGCGGGTGACGTTTCGCGCGCCCGAAGCCTTGGCGCGGTTCATTGCGCCCAAAGGATCAGTCGCGCTGGACGGCACCTCGCTGACGGTGAACGAGGTTGCGGGCCGTGATTTCGGCATCAATTTCATCCCACATACCAAGACAGCAACAACATGGGGCGACGTGGCCGTCGGTGATCTGATCAATATCGAGATTGACACGATGGCCCGCTATGTCGCCCGCCTGCAGGAATACGCCTGATGTCGGGGATCGGACATAATTCGGGGCTGTCGGTTGAGCCGGGCCATAGCTGGCGCAAACATGTCTGGACAAAGGCGCGCCGCGATCTGCTGCCGGTCCTGCCGATCGAGGTGGTCCGCCTGCGGGTCAAACGCGCCGCAGAACTGGGATTGCCGTACAAGACCTATGCCGGGATCAGGGCCAGCAACGGCCATGACCTGATCGGTTTCCTGTTTTCCAGCAATGCATTGCGCGTCTTGCGCGACGGGCAGGCCTTGCCGGCGGACCGTGCTGATCGGCTGGACCGGCTGGTCAATACCGCGCGCCATGCGCTGGCGCACCGTCCGGTGACACCCACGCATCTGGCGGCCCTTCCGGCGATTGACCGGGCCTTTGCCGCGCCGCGCTTTACCGACAGCTGGTCTGTCATGCGCCGCGATCTGAACGCAATCACCGCAGAGCTGCGCCAACCGGGTGATCGTTTCGTGCTGGTCGGCGATACTGATTTCGAACGGGAATGGGTCGCCGCCGCGCGACTTGCGGGCTATGTCAGCGCCGAGGCTTTCTTTACGTAACGGGGATCATGCTCCGGCCTGCGTCGTCCGGCCCTTTCCAAACAGCGGATGCTGGGCTATCTGGCAGACAAACAAGCTGCGGGGTCGCTCATGTCATCTACCTATGAAACGCCGGGTCCGGTCGAGATCGACTGGTCGGACGCGATCAGCAAGATCGAAGATATCATCGATGATGCCCGCAACGGGCGGATGTTCATCCTTGTCGATCACGAAGACCGCGAAAACGAAGGCGATCTGGTCATCCCCGCACAGATGGCCACACCCGATGCGATTAATTTCATGGCCAAGCACGGGCGCGGCTTGATCTGCCTGTCGCTGCCCGGCTCGCGCATTGATGCGCTGGGCCTGCCCTTGATGGCGTCGAACAATTCTTCACGCCATGAAACCGCCTTTACCGTCAGTATCGAGGCGCGCGAAGGGGTCAGCACCGGCATTTCTGCTACCGACCGGGCGCGCACCGTGTCCGTCGCTATCGATGCCGCCAAAGGGGCCGCTGATATCGCGACACCGGGGCATGTGTTCCCGCTGCGTGCCCGCGAAGGCGGTGTGCTGGTCCGCGCCGGCCATACCGAAGCGGCGGTGGATATCAGCCGGCTTGCCGGGCTGAACCCCTCCGGCGTGATCTGCGAGATCATGAAAGAAGACGGCGAAATGGCGCGTTTGCCCGACTTGATTGCCTTTGCGCAATTACATGGGTTGAAGATCGGCACGATCAGCGACCTGATCGCCTATCGGCGTCGCCATGACAACCTGGTGGTAGAGCGCAGCAGCCAGAAGGTCACATCTGAATTTGGCGGCGACTGGGATATGCGGATTTTTGTCGATGAAACCCAGGGTGCCGAACATATCGCGCTGATCAAGGGCGACATCACCACGCCCGAACCGGTTCTGGTGCGGATGCATGCCTTGGACCCGATGACGGATGTCGTCGGTGTCGGCCCCAAGGGGCGGCGCAATGAATTCGGTGATGCAATGCAATTGATCGCCAAGGAAGGGCGCGGCGCGCTGGTCCTGCTGCGCGATCTGCATATGAAACTTGACCCTTCCGAAGAAGCCAGCCCGCAAACCCTGCGCCAATACGGTTTGGGCGCGCAGATCCTGTCGGCGCTTGGCCTGCATGAAATTACGCTTCTGACAAACTCGCCCATGCCCAAGGTGGTGGGGCTGGATGCCTACGGTCTGGAAATCACAGGCACCCGCAAGATATCGGAGATTGGCTGATGGCCGGACCCTCACACCACATTCTGCCGCTGCCGGAATTCGATAAACCCGTCAAAATCCTGATCGTGGCCTCGCCTTATTACAAGGATATCAGCGATCACCAGATTGCCGGTGCCTTGGCCGAGATTGAAAAGGCGGGTGCCAGCCATGACATGGTCCATGTGCCCGGCGCGCTGGAAATCCCAACCGCTATCGGCATCGCCGCAAGGATGAGCAATTTTGACGGCTATGTCGCGCTTGGCTGTGTGATCCGGGGTGAGACGACGCATTACGACACCGTGTGCAACGACAGCAGCCGCGCGCTGCAATTGCTGGGCCTGCAGGGGCTTTGCATCGGCAACGGCATTCTGACGGTGGAAAACCACGCGCAGGCCGCGGTGCGCGCGGACCCGGCACAGATGAACAAGGGCGGTGGCGCTGCTGCTGCGGCGCTGCATCTGGTGGCACTGGCGCGCAAATGGGGCAAGGCGGAAAAGGGCGTGGGCTTCACCCGTGACATCCTGATGGCAGGTAATTCGACAGCATGACTATTTCTAATAACCAGCGCCGCAAGATGAAATCTGCCGCACGTTTCTTTGCCGTGCAGGCTCTGTTCCAGATGGAGGCGACGGGCCAAACCGTCGAACGCGTCGTGCAGGAATTCGAGGATCACCGCTTTGGTGAGATCATCGACGATGTCGAGATGGCCGAAGGCGACGTCGATACTTTCCGCCGCATGATGGATCGCGCCGTCGACCTTCAGGCCAGCATCGACCAGATGACCGACCGTGCGCTTGTCGTCAAATGGCCAATCGCCCGGATCGATCCGACATGGCGCGCCTTGTTCCGTGCCGCCGGGGCGGAATTGCTGGACCAAGACACACCGCCCAAGGTGGTAATCAGCGAATTCGTCGCCGTGGCCGAGGCTTTTTCGCATGACGGCAAGGAACCAAAGTTCGTCAACGCTGTTCTAGATCATATGGCCCGTGAGGCGCGGCCAGAGGCGTTCTGATCCCGGCCCGCATGGCCTGCTGAAAATCGGACCTTCTGGCGTGGAAATGCAGGTGTGTTCGCGGTTTGCGCGGAATGACCGGCTCTGACGACAAGCGCAGACGCAGGCGACGCTTTGCGCATTGTATTCCGGCGCAGGCGGCATAGGTTGCAAGGTGGAGGTGCCGGCATGACACAGAACAACGAACCAAATCCGATGCAGATTTATTTGCGCCATTGCGCTGTCGGATTTCTGGCGGCGGCGGTCTTTGTCGCGATGCTGCTGTTTTACGACATCGCGCGGCTGGGGACGCTGGTGGCCGGGTCCGACATCGGATGGCTTGCCGTTTTCCTGCTGTGGTTCTTTCACGGAACGATCTTTGGCGGCGTGCAATTTGCCGTGTCGATCATGTTGGATGCGCAGGACGACACTGACGATGACGATCATCAGGGCGGTCGGATGATCCCGATCCGGGTGCCAGCGCAATCGCGCCGGAGGTGACGGGCACCACCTCTGCCGTAGCGGTAGCTAATCCCGAGGACCTGTTTTTACAGGTGGGCGCCAGATAGACTGACCAGGGCCAGAACAGAGCCAGCTCCCTCGGAGTTGCTTAAGGCCACTGGATTTGTACCGATGGTATACGAGCAGCGCAGAATTCCCGTCACCATCTGAAATAGAGATCAGCGGAGCAAAGGACAAGTGGTCACGTTCATTGCAGGCAACCGCCTTGCATTTTGTTCACCTATTGTTCAAGTTTAAGTCATGCAGAATCCCGACGTTCTTCTTCAGCCCGGTCAGTTGCTGGCGCGCGGCGTCTGCCGCCACCTGCGGGATCTGGATTTCGTCAGCGTGGTGGAACTGGTGCCAGCGCGCGGGCTGCGCGTCGATGTGATGGCCTTGGGTCCCAAAGGCGAAATCTGGGTGATCGAGTGCAAATCCAGCCGAGCCGATTTCATGAGCGACCAGAAATGGCAGCATTATCTGGCTTGGTGTGATCGGTTTTTCTGGGCCGTGGATCAGGATTTTCCCTTTGAACTGCTCCCGGATGAAACCGGGCTTATCCTAGCCGACAGCTATGATGCCGAAATCATCCGGCACGGGCCCGAAACCAGGCTGCCACCGGCACGGCGCAAGGCGATCACGCAGAAATTCGCGCGCCACGCCGCGATCCGCGCGCAGATGGCGCGCGATCCGGGATTTGTCACCGCTTTTTGACAGCGCGTGCTGCCTTGGCCGCGGCGCGTATTTCATCGGCAATCTCTTCGGCCTCTTCAGGTTCGAAATCCATCGGGATTTCGGTGCTGCCTGCCTCAATAAAGATGCGGACCATGCCCAGTTCGGTCGGCCCGATCTGCATATTGGCCTCGATATCGCGTTCATTGTTGATGCCCATGATGTTTTCCTTGCTGATCTGACACTGCCTACAGCGCCACGCAATCGCTTGGCAAGGGCAGGGTGCGTTGATCTGATGAAATCCCCCGGCTAGGACTTGCATTCATGCGGGCATGCCGCTAAATCCCGCGTCAGTGCCGCCTTAGCTCAGTTGGTTAGAGCGCTTGATTGTGGATCAAGAGGTCGCTGGTTCGAGACCAGCAGGTGGTACCACCCCCTTGTCAGGCCGCAGATGTTGA
>NZ_JBKBQY010000124.1:0-7483 GCF_046292185.1 Yoonia sp. | reverse complement strand
TATTGCGCAGGCCGGCGATGAACAGCAGCACATTGAAGCCGTTGGTCCACCAGATCGTGACGACCGCGATGGTCGGCATCACCCATTGCGGGTTACGGAAAACCGGCATCGGGCGGCCGACCACCGCCTCGATCGCGGGTTGCACGACGCCGAATTGCACATCCAGCATCCATGCCCAAACCTCGGTCACAACGGAAACGGGCAGGATATAGGGCAGAAAGAACGTCGCCAGCACCAGCGCCTGAATCCGGCCTTTCAGCCGGTTCACCATCAGTGCGATTCCAAGCGCGATTGCAGTCGTCGGCACGACCGTCAAGACAACGAAATAGATATTGTTGTAAAGCGATGTATAAAACAGCCGGTCCGCGAACAGGCGGCGGAAATTGTCCAGCCCGACCCATTCACCATCACCGATCAGCGGCGCATTGGTAAAGCTTAGCTGGATCACCTTGAATGTCGGATAGAGGAACACCAACAGAAAAATCGCCAGAAAAGGCGCGATTAAACTGAAGGCGATAATATTGTGCCTCAGACGGTTTTTCCCACGCATTGCCACGGCCAGTTTCCTTGTGTTCGGTAGATCCCGCGCGACGATCCTGCCGCGCGGGAAAGTTGGGTTTGTCAGATCAGCGGATCAGCCCCTGCAGTTCCATCTGCATCTGCGCCACGGCTTCTTCGGGCGACAGGAAACCATGCATCGCAGGACCGATCACATTGACTGCCGCGTCATAGACCGGCGACGCCACACCCGCGATCTCGGAACGCGGATCGAAGAAGGCTGTGTCGGCAAGGCTGGCATAAGTCGCATTCGGTTCCATCGCCTGATATTCATCGCTTTCCGCGACTGGGCGATAGGCAGGGATATGGCCCGCATCAGCCCAAGCAATAGCATTGCGCTGCATCCAGCCGATCACCGTCATCACCGCTTCGCGACGCTCTGGGTCCATGTCCTGATTGCCTTGGATCGGAATTGCGAAAGCGTGGCTGTCCGCCCAAGTGGCAAGTTCGTCCATCATCTGCGGCACTTGCACCGCACCCCATTCAAAGCCAAGCGATCCGTCATTCGCCAGATCGTTCAGTGTTGGCACTTCCCAGACACCGTTCAGATGGAAGGCCGATTGCCCCGATGTGAACAAAGCGACCGATGCCGGATATTCCGCCTGTTCGGGCTGCCAGCCCTGTTCACCCCAACTGGCCATGATCTCGATAGCGCGCTGTGCCTTGCCGGCATTGTCGCCCGGCAAAACCTCACCATCGACGATAAACTCACCGCCCTGCTGGCCGAAGAGTGTGTAGAACACCCGCCAAATGCCGCCTGGCCCGCCGGTCTGATAGGAAATAGGCGCGCGCGAGCCCTGCTCGACCGTGTGCGCGACGGCGCGTTCGAAATCCTCAAGGCTGTCGATGCCGACAAGGATGCCATCGTCATCCAGAAACTCGCTGCCTTCAAGATAGCTTTTGTTGTAGTAAAGCACGATAGAATGGATATCGAACGGCACCGCGTAAAGCGCGCCATCCGCGTCAGAGGCCGCGTCAACCGCCGCCTCGAAGAAGTCGCCGATCTCCAGACCTGCGGCTTCCAGATCGGCGTCGGTGATTTCGGTCAGCACGCCTTCCTGCAGGGCAAGCGGCAGGCGCGACAGGTGATAGGTCATAATATCAGGCCCCTGACCAACAGCGGCAGAGGTCCGCACGCGGGTATAGAACGGCACACCCCATTCAGATGTCGTGGGGGTGATATTGATGTCGGGGTGTTCTGCATTAAACTGGTCGATCATGGCCCGCATCCGGACACCGTCACCACCCCCCAGAAAATCCCACCAGGTGATTTCGGTCTGCGCAACTGCCGGCAAAGCCACCAGCGACACCGCCGAAGCAGCCAAAATTGAAGTAAATCTGTTCATGTCTTCCTCCCATTAAACTCTGATAGGTCGGCCAGCGACACCTGCCGCAGGCCGACAGGTTCAGCGATGGCGTCGTCCATCAGGATCGAACACCATTATATCCGCAGGTTCGGCTGTCAGGTGGATAGTCCGCCCTTCCAGCATCTCACGAATGCCGCGACGTTCCACAACCATCGGGCGACCGCCCGCCAGCCGTGTATGCAGATAAGATACGCCCCCCAGTTCCTCGGACATCTCGACCGTGGCGGACAGGCCGGTTTCGGCGGGGTGAAGGCATTCGGGCCTGATGCCAATTGTCACCGGCGTGCCGTCAGCCAGACCCACACTGGTGGTTTTCGCCTCCAGCGTGACACCGTCTTCGCCGTCAGGCCGGACGATCAGGCGACCCTCGGCCTGCCCGATCACCTTGGCGGGGATGAAATTCATCGCAGGCGATCCGATGAAGCCCGCAACAAACTGGTTGTCGGGATCGTCATACAGATGCAGAGGCGCACCTGCCTGCTGCACATAGCCGGATTTCAGCACGAAAATCTTGTCGGCCAGCGTCATTGCCTCGACCTGATCATGGGTAACATAGATCATCGTCGCGCCGATTTCGCGGTGCAGGCGGGCCAGTTCCAACCGCATCTGGACACGCAATTCCGCGTCCAGATTGGACAGGGGTTCATCGAACAAAAACACCTTGGGTTCCCGCACGATAGCCCGCCCGATGGCGACGCGCTGGCGCTGCCCACCCGATAATTCGGATGGCTTTTTCTTCAACTGATCCTGCATTTTCAGGATTTCGGCGGCGGCTTCGACCTTTTGCTTGATCACGGCGCTTTTGGCACGCGCCAGACGCAGGCTGAAGGCCATGTTTTCAAAAACGCTCAGATGCGGGTAAAGCGCGTAGTTCTGGAAAACCATCGCCACACCGCGATCTGCGGGGTCTTCATGGGTGACATCGCGGCCTTCAATCTCGATCTTGCCGCCGGTGGTTTCCTCCAGCCCCGCGATCATCCGCAACAAGGTGGATTTGCCGCAACCCGAGGGTCCGACAAAAACCGAAAAGGCGCCCTTTGGAACGTCCAGCGACACATCATGTATCACTTTGACGGCCCCAAAGGCTTTTTCGACATTATGAAGTCTGACGCCTGTCATTTGTGATACCCCCTCAGGACACGTCAAGCCGGACAAGGTGGTAGGACAAAGGTGCCAGCTTGCCCTTCAGCGCTCCGTCCTCGACCCCGAGCCCACTACCTTTCGTCGGCGACACGGCATCAGGCCGATCAGGCCCATTGACTGCCCGCAGGTCATGGCCCTCCATCACCTGGTGATCAATAAGGCGCGCACCGGCAAAACCAGTCAGCGTCATGTCGATATCAGCGGTGTCGGTCAGATGGCGGTTTAAAATGAACAGGCTGACCGTCCCGGCAGCACGATCATAGGTGGCGGCGATGTCCATATACGACACATCATCCGCAACGCGGCAATCATAAGTTGGCCCATCAACGGCAACGCGCAATGCCTCGCCACGGCCATAAAGTGACGCAAACTGATACGGATAATAGATCGTCTGACGCCATGCTGGCCCGCCCTTTTCAGCACGGATCGGGGCGATGACGTTTACCAGCTGCGCAATACAAGCGATCTTGACACGATCTGACCGGCGGATGAATTCGTTGATCAGTCCGGCCACGAACAGCGCGTCTTCAAAGTTGTAATCCTCTTCAAGCAGCGCTGGCGCTTCGGGCCAGTCCCACTTGCGGACATTTTCCATGTCTTTTTCGCGGATATGATACCAGACGTTCCATTCGTCAAAGCAGATAAACACATCGTTCTTGGCGCGTTTCTTGGCCTTGACGTAGTCGATAACACCCCCGATGGCCTGGATATAGCGGCCGGTTTCCTCGATCTTGCCAAAATAGTTCAGGGTGTCGCTGCTCGAATTACCGAAATATTTGTGCAGGGAAATGAAATCGACGTTTTCATAGCATTCCTCAAGCACCTGCCGTTCCCATTCGGGATAGGTCGGCATCTGATCGTTGGAACTGCCGCAGACGATGGTTTCCAGCGTTTTGTCAAAACCCTTGACCGCCTTTGCGGCATTATTGGCCAACCGGCCATATTCAGTCGCGGGTTTCTGCCCCGTCTGCCAAGGGCCGTCCATTTCATTGCCCAGACACCACATTTTCACATTGTAAGGGTCTTCCACACCGTGGCTGCGGCGCAGGTCGGACCATGTCGTGCCACTGGGGTGGTTGACATATTCCACATATTCGCGCGCCTCCTGCAGGCCGCGCGTGCCAAGGTTCATCGCCAGCATCATATCAATCCCGGCCTTTTCTGCCCAGATCGCGAATTCATTGATCCCGACCTGATTGGTTTCCTTCGACCGCCACGCAAGATCCAGTCGTACGGGGCGCTCATCCTTCGGACCAATACCATCCTGCCAATCGTAGGCAGAAACAAAGTTCCCCCCGGGATAACGGATCGCAGGGATCTTCAGGTCCTTGACCATAGCCAGCACATCTTTGCGGAAGCCATGTTCATCAGCTTCGCTATGCCCCGGCTCGTAGATGCCCGAATAGATCGCACGCCCCATATGTTCGATAAATGCCGAGTACAGGCGTGGATCAATGGTTCCAATGCGGAACTCGCGATGTAGGTCAGCACGGATTTTCATGTGAAAGAGGTCCTCTTGATAGTAAATTTCGTGGTCATGTTTTGTCTCGTTTCCATCTCAAAGCGCACGGACATGAACGGCGGTTTCGGGCAACGTTGCCACCCGCAGGCTGTTGCGAAGCGGCAGACCGAACTGCGGGATCGCGACCTCGGCATGATCCCCGGACAGCAGAACAAATTCGTCGGCAAAGGGGGCAGTCGCGGTGGCGATAATGTGGATGTGTAATTGCCCGGGCTGGCGGATCACGTCCGATGTGAAGTGATCATTTTCCATCTTCACGATACAATTGACGACGTGTTGGTCGTTCGAGCTAAGCGATTTTTCGTAAACAGCGCCATTGTTTCTGCTGATCCGCGACGTGCCGCGCCAAGCCTGCGGCAGATCGCCCAGCAGTAATTCGGGCCCAAATGCGACATGGCGTAGCGTGGCTTGCATCAGGCGAAGATAGCTGTCTGTCGTCAGCGCAAGATCGGAAAAATCGCTGGCATGCGCGAAACCAATTCGGAATGGCAAACCGGCATTGTTAATGACATAGATCGCCGCGATGGCTGGCCCTCGATGGTCCCGCCCGGCGCATTCACGCATAACAAGATCCATTCCGGGCGCGCCTACTGCATAGCCATTTCCTTTGAACAGCCAGTCGTGGTTTCCCCGCTGCATCGCAACCACAGATTCCGTACGAATAAGCCCCGCCCCAGAGAGAAACATCTGTGTCGGATCAGGATGGTGAACCGGCGCCAGAACATCACCGGCGGCCAGCGCACCTTCGACATCGACGGCCGGACCCAGGCCCAATGCGCCGATGCGGTTTTTCAGCGAAACGCCTTGGTTCGCGCAATCCAGCGCCAGATCATAGGTGCTACGACAATTGCGGATGACATAGGCCTCGGTCCCGTCGCGCGCGACAACCTGAACCTTATCATCCTGAACGCGTATCTGGGAAAGCAACATCTCAGTCACCCCACCCGGGTGAAAGGACATATCCCTGCACGATACATTGCATTTGACCTCCCCCCCGTGTCGCGAACCAACGCTTGGACAATCCCCTCCCAAAGCCTTGATTAGTCGGTAATCGCGAACAGTAACCGACAGGTCCTTGGTAGGAACCCAGAGGTATCACCGTCAAATATTAGTTTTTTCAAAATATATATCTGAATCGATATATCATAATTTTCATTGTGGCGGCTGCTGGCCTTCCGTTTGGCGAACAAGCATGCGATGCACCTCGGCGCTGGCGGCGGGCAAATCGTAGCCACGCAAGGTGACGATCCCGAAAGGCGCAACCGCAATCTGATGCGCGACAGGCAGGATGGCGAGCTTGCTGGAAAGGCCATCGGGCCCAATGTAAAAATCAGCCACAGCCCGCGAAACCGGCGCGATTGCATTCGTTCGTGTCACCATCGCCAGGATCATCAACAGCGATGTGGAATTCACAACCCGGTTTGGTGGCCGGTAGTTATTTTCCAGCAAATAGCGATCAATCGTATAGCGTTGCATCCCGCCCGGTGGCTGCATCATCCAGTCATATTCAAGGCAATCGTGTAGACTGGCATCCGGCTTCGCCAAGAGTGGATGACCATCGCGCACTATCAGACTAACAGGTTCGTCGCCGATCAACCGCAGGTCAACGGCGTTGGCATCAAGCTCGGGCAACACACGCCCCAGATAAAAATCCAACCGCCCGTTAAGCAACCCCTCTGCCAGCTTATCGCTGGTGTCGACCTCAATCGTAATGTCATGATCGGGATGGATCAAACGCGCCTCGCGGATCACCGGCAGAACAAATTCAATCGCAGCGCCGGTCACCGCGCCAATGTTGACCGCGCCACGCTGACCACTTCCGATATCGGCAATGTCGCGCCCGGTATCATCCAGTGCGCGTAACATCCACCGGGCGCGTTCGCCAAGCAAGCGCCCCGCCTCGTTCAAAATCACACCACGTGGATGGCGCCGGTAAAGCTTCATCCCGACGATGCGTTCTATCTCGGACAATAGCCGCGAGGCAGCAGGCTGACTGATCGCAATCTGCGCCGCTGCAGCGCTGATCTGGCGGGTCTCATCCAGCGCGGCCAGCAGTCGAAGATGCGCCAGCTTCAGGCCATGGCGGATAAAAACGTCCTTGTGGGTGCTTTCCATACGCAGACCTGCCTCTTCGCTTGTCGACATACCGGTATCGGTATGCATCCGCGCAGGCAACTGATTTAACCGCGATACCACGGCGGAGATATTGGTCCTTGAACCCCTACCGCCGCCATATTTCTGCCGTGAAGCTTACTCTGCCGGCACGCCAAGATCGGGCGGTAGGCTGTTGCCCGTCGCGCCCGGGATCTTGTCGTGGGTGGTGGGCACTCCGGCCTTTTCGCGGCGCGTGTCGTTATAGATCGCTTTCAGCAACGAGACCGCCATCAGTGCCATGACAATCGAAAACGGCAATGCACCGATGACCATCGCGGTCTGGATCGCCGTCGTCCCGCCGGAAATCAGCAACCCCGCGACCACCATGGCAAGCGCTGCCCCCCAGAACAGGATATGGGGGCGCGACTTTGGACCTTCGTCACCGGCGGCATTGATGGTATTGACGATCAATACGGCAGAATCTGCCGACGTCACCAGAAAGGTCAGCAGCAACACCACGATCAGCAATGCCATGCCCCAAGACAGCCAGGTCGAGATCGGTGCCAGCATGAATTCGGTCATCGCAAAAATCTTGTCACCGTTCGGCGCATCAAAGATCACCCCGTTTGCACCACCATTCAGTTCCAGATCGATCGCCGTGCCGCCGGCCCAGGCAAACCAGACAAAGCACATCAGCGCGGGAACGATCAGAGCGCCGAGAACAAACTCACGTACCGTGCGTCCACGCGAAATGCGCGCCAGAAACAAACCGACAAAAGGCGCGAAGGCGATCCACCAT
>NZ_JBKBQY010000123.1:2300-7539 GCF_046292185.1 Yoonia sp. | reverse complement strand
TGTCCAGCATGCTGCGCGAAACCGGCGACTGGTTCCATTATTCCATCGATTACCGGATCGGCACGCGGTATATGGGCGAATATATCGCCGATAACGCCAAGCGCGAGGCGATGAAGGTCCCTTTCCTGCGCGATCTGTTGCGCAGCGACAGCATCTATATCGGGTCGAACATTTCCTTCAACGACCTGCGGCCGATGTCGTCCTATCTGGGTAAGCCCGGTGATCCGGCCAAGGGCGGGCTGCCCTGGGATGAATATACCCGTCGTCAGGACCAGTTCCAATTGGCCGAGGTCGCGGCGCTGCATGACACCGGGCATTTCATCGAACGCTCGTATGACCTGTACCAATACCCGCATTTCATCTGCGATACCGGCGGGTCGATCTGCGAATGGGTCGATGTGAATAATCCCGATGACCCGATCATGACAGACCTTGCCGCCAAAACCCTGATGGTCTGGATCGAAGGCACCGACGCGCATACCGCCGAACTGATCCGCCGCTTTGACCGCGAACCCAAACCGATGTCCTATGACCCGGTGTTCCTGCTGGCGACATGGCAGGCCTATCTGGCGGAATTCAACAAAGCGCCTGACGAAGTGAACCCCGATGATTTCATCCGCTGGGCCTTTGCCAAGGCGCTGGCGCATCGTCAGCCGCGTTACAAGGCGATGGCAGACCGCTGGGGCCTGACCGTCGCGCAGGATGATGTGGCCGCAGTCACCGATGCGCAAGGTTTCATCGACATGATCGCCACAGCCCTTGAGATGCGGGGCTGAGCCGCCTATCTGATCCCTCTGTCAGGATATAGAAATCATGCCGATCAAACTCCCCTCTGCCCTGCCCGCCTATGATGTCCTGTCGAAAGAAGGCGTCATGGTGCTGGATGAAATCACCGCCGCGCGTCAGGATATCCGCCCCTTGCGGATCGCCTTGCTGAATCTGATGCCCAAGAAGATCCAGACCGAAAATCAATTCGCCCGGCTGATCGGGGCCACACCGTTGCAGATCGAATTTTCCCTGATCCGCATGTCAGAACACCAGACCAAGAACACCGCCGCCGATCATATGGAGGAATTCTATAAAACCTTCGCCGAGGTCCGCGATGAAAAATTCGACGGTCTGATCATCACCGGCGCGCCGATCGAACACCTGCCGTTTCATGACGTGACCTATTGGGACGAACTCACACAGGTATTTGATTGGACGCAGACGCATGTCCACTCCACCTTTGGGGTGTGTTGGGGTGGTATGGCGATGATTAACTATTTTCATGGTGTGAGAAAACATTTGCTGGACCGCAAATTGTTCGGCTGTCTGCGCCACCAGAATACCGCGCCCAGTTCCCCCTATCTGCGGGGTTTTTCCGATGATTGCGTGATCCCGGTCAGCCGCTGGACTGAAATGCGCCAGGATGAAATCGACGCCGTGCCGGGGCTGAAAACCCTGATTACCAGTTCCGAGGCTGGACCGGCCTTGGTCGAAGATGCCGCGCATCGCGCGCTTTATATCTTCAATCATTTTGAATATGACACCGGCACGCTGAAACAGGAATATGACCGCGACGTGGCCAATGGCACGCCGATCAATATCCCCGAGAATTACTATCCCGACGACGATCCGTTGAAGGTGCCGCAGAACCGCTGGCGCAGCCATGCGCATTTGCTTTACGGCAACTGGATCAACGAGATCTATCAGACAACCTATTACGATCTGGATAAAATTGGCACTTAAAGCATTCATCTTGACCGCCCTTGCCCTTGGGCTCGGCGCGCTGCTGACCGCCTGTTCCGCCCATACAAGGGCCGAACGGATCGAGGCCGATTACCCCCCCGTGGGCGAATTCGTCGACGTCACCGGCGGGCGGGTGCATTATGTGCAGGCGGGCGCTGGCCCCGATGTGATCCTGTTGCATGGCGCGGGCGGCAATCTGCGCGATTATACCTTTTCGCTGATGGGTCAACTGACCGACCGCTACCGCGTCACCGCCTTTGACCGCCCCGGCATGGGCTATACCGACCGCGCGCCGGGCATCGCGACCGGCCCTTTCGCGACCATGGGCGAAAGCCCCGACGCACAGGTCGCCATGCTGCGTGAAGCGGCGGGCGCGCTGGGCATCACCGACCCGATTGTCGTCGGCCACAGCTTTGGCGGTATCGTGGCGATGGCCTGGGGCACGACTGGCCTGACGCAGGATGACCCGACCAATGCATCCGCGCTTGTCACCCTTGGCGGCGTGTCGATGCCCTGGCCCGGCGATCTGGGTGCTTATTATTCCGTCAACGGCTCTGCGCTGGGCGGCGGTCTGGTGATCCCGCTGATCAGCGCCTTTACCCCCCGCAGCACGGTGGACAATGTGGTCGACGCGACCTTTGAACCGCAGGACCCGCCGCCAGGGTATATCGCACACCTTGGCGCCGAACTGGCGCTGCGCGAACGGACCTTCCGTGCCAATGCACGCCAGGTGAACGGGCTGCGCCCCTTCGTGGTGGAAATGACCGACCTTTACCCCCGGCTGACCATCCCGATCGAGGTGATCCACGGCACCGCCGACAACACCGTCCCGATCCATGTCCATGCCGAGGAACTGATCAAGATCGCCCCCACCGTCAACCTGACCCGTCTGGAAGGTGTCGGCCACCAGCCACACCACAGCGACGAGCCAGAGGCGATTGCCGCGATAGACCGCGCCGCCCGCCGCGCCGGATTGCGCTAGGCGCGGCACCGGCCCATAATGGCACAGCACAGCGGGGATGATTTCATGGACCTACCATTCGATGGCGCGATCAGCCGTTTTTGCAACGATGACGCCCCCGCAGATATCCGTGCCCTGATCGCGGATGCAGGCAAGAACGATATCCCCAACCCCAGCTTTCCCTATGACAGGCGCTGGGACAAGGATGCGTATCAGGACGCGATGGACAGGTTGCAGCTTGAACTGGTGCGCATGCAATCATGGGCGCGCGACACCGGCCAGCGGATTGTCGTGGTCCTCGAAGGGCGCGATGCCGCAGGCAAGGGCGGGTCGATCAAACGGTTCCGCGCGAACCTGAACCAGCGCAGCGCCAAAGTGGTGGCCCTGCCCAAACCCTCTGATACCGAGGCCGGGCAATGGTATTTCCAACGCTATATCGCGCATCTGCCGACCAAGGGCGATATCACGTTATATGACCGCAGTTGGTATAACCGGGGCGTGGTCGAACATGTTTTCGATTTCTGCACGCCTGCGCAGCGCGAAATCTGGTTTTCGCAGGTCCCCGAATTTGAAGACATGCTGGCCAAAGAAGGGATCAAGCTGTTCAAGATTTGGCTCAATATCGGGCGCGCCACGCAGTTGCAGCGTTTTCTGGCGCGTGAAAGCGACCCTTTGAAGCAATGGAAACTCAGCCGGATTGACGTGGACGGTCTGGCAAAGTGGGATGAATATTCCGACGCGATCCGCGAAACGCTGGACCGGACGCATCTGACGTTGGCACCCTGGACCGTGGTACGCGCCGACGACAAACGCCGCGCGCGTGTCAATGTGATCCGGTCGATCCTGCATGGGCTGGATTACACCGGCAAGGATGCACGCGCCTTGGGCGAGATCGACCCAAAGATCGCCGGTGGCCCCGACCTCTGGCATGTCTAAACAGGGCTATCACCACGGCAACCTGCGGCAGGCGCTGATCACGGCCTGTCTTGAGCTGATCGAAAAACGCGGGCCGACCGGGTTCACCCTGTCCGAAGCAGCGCGCGAGGCGGGTGTGACCCCCGCCGCCGTCTATCGCCATTTCGCCGGCCGCGAAGACCTGATCGCCGCCGCCGCACAGGAAGGTTATGCCATCTTTGCCGATCTGATGGATCATGCCTATGCCAAGGGGCAACCCTCCGCGCTTGCCGCTTTCTCTGCGACAGGCCGCGCCTATCTCGCCTTTGCCAGACGCTATCCGGGGCATTATATCGCGATGTTCGAATCCGGCGTTTCGATCAACCACAGCGCCGAACTGCACGCCGTGGCGACCCGCGCCATGGGCGTGCTGGAAAAGGCGGCAGCGGCGCTCAGCCAGCATATCCCCGCGCATAAACGCCCGCCCGCGCAGATGTTCAGCGCGCATATCTGGGCGATGTCGCATGGCGTGGTTGAACTTTTCGCGCGCGGCAATCCGGGGCGGACCAGCCCGTTTCCCCCCGATGATCTGCTGGAAACTGGCATCGGCATCTATCTGCGCGGGCTTGGCCTGCTGGACCCTGACACATAGGAACGCATCATGGACGGCACATTCGCGGTCATCTTTTTCATCGTCGGCTTGACCGATACCTATCTGAACGAATGCGCGACGGGCTGCTTTCAGCTACGCGAGGCCCCTGCCCGCGTGGCCTTGCAACTGAGCGAGACTTATTTTCAGCAAGACAATATCAGCAATGAATTCTACGCCAGCTATGATCTTGCCCGCAGCTATGGCGCGTTCCAGCCTGTGATTGGGGCAAGTGCGACCAGCGATGGCGATCTCTGGCTGGGTGGCGGGGCAAAATGGACCACGCAGAATGTCATTGATGGGCCGTTCTTTGTCGAACTGTCCTTCATGCCCGGCCTTTATGTGCAGGGCGACGGCCCCGATCTTGGCGGGCCGCTCGAATTTCGCGGCGCGCTGGGGATCGGCTATGAATTCGACAACGGGGCGACGCTGGCCGTGCTGGCCGACCATCGGTCAAACGCCGATCTGGGGGATATCAACCCCGGCCTTGAGACGGTTGGCCTCCGCTTTGCGATGACGCTCGACTAAATCCCGTAGATCGCGCCGAATTTCGTTTCCAGATAATCCAGCAGCGGGGCTTCTGCCGGGACCATCCCGGCAGCATGGGCGATGGTCTGCGCCGGTGTGCGCAAGCCGCCATATTGCTGGACATGCGTCCGCAACCAGCCCGTCGCGCGTGACAAGTCCCCGCGCGCCAGATCATCATCCAGATCAGGGACCGCCGCGCGCAGCGCCTGATGCAGGCAACCGGCATAGACATTGCCCAATGTATAGGTCGGGAAATAGCCGAACAGACCTTCGGACCAATGCACATCCTGCAACACGCCGTTGGACGGGCGATCGACGCGGAACCCGAAATCGGCGGCGAAACGGTCGTTCCAGGCAGATTCCAGATCGTTCACCGTCAGATCGCCCGCGATCAGCGCGCGTTCCAGATCGAAGCGCAGCAGGACATGCAGGTTATATTGCAGCTCATCCGCCTCGGTCCGGATGAACCCATTATG
>NZ_JBKBQY010000123.1:0-2290 GCF_046292185.1 Yoonia sp. | reverse complement strand
CGATGCCAAACTCGCCGAACTGGTCGCGCATCTGACCATAAAGCCAGCCGGTAAAGGCGCGGCTGCGGCCAAGCTGGTTTTCATAGATCCGGCTCTGGCTTTCATGCACGCCCATCGACACGCCCGCGCCGACAGGCGTCAGCAGATGCGCGGTGTCGATGCCCTGTTCATAAGCGGCATGGCCGACCTCATGAATGGTGGAATAAAAGCAGTTGAACGGGTCAACCGGATTGGTGCGCGTCGTGATCCGCACATCAAGCCCCGATCCGGATGAAAACGGATGCACCGCCTTGTCGATCCGCCCATTGTCCAGATTATACCCGAACGCCAGCGCCAGCTTTTGCGACAGCGCCAATTGTCCGGCCTCGTCGAAAGTGCCCTGCAATGCGGGTGGCGCAGGCGCATCCAGCACTGCGGCGCGCAGATCAACCAAACGCGGGCGCAGCGCGGCGAACATCGCGCTGAGACGCGCGCCCGTCGCGCCGGGTTCATAATCATCCAGCAGGGCATCATAGGGATCGGTGCCGCCCGCAATCGCCGCCGCCTCTTCCCGGCGCAGGTCCAGCACCTTTTGCAGCACCGGCAGGAAGGTGGCGACATCTTCCTCTGCCCGCGCCTTGGCCCAAACCCGATGCGCCAGCGACGTGGCGCGCGCCAGTTCCGCCGCCAGACGCGCAGGCACTTTGGTCGTGCGTTCGAAACTGCGGCGGATATGGCGCAGGTTTGCTGCTGCGACGTCATCCACAGCCTCGGCCTCGGCCTCGGCCTCGGCCAGCCAGTCGCCGACGCGCGGGTCGATCCGGCGGGCATGCAGGATATTGGCCATCGCGCCATGTTCCTCGGCGCGCTGCGGGCCTGCGCCATCGGGCATCATGGTTTCCTGATCCCAGCCAAGGCGGCCTGCCACCTGGGCCAGCGCCTCGGTCTCGCGCTGGAACTGCATCAGGTCATCATAGGCGTTCATATTCAGGTCCCTCGGACGGATTGGGGTTTGGGATATTGCGCGACAAAACGCGCCCGCAGGATCACCGCCCACAGGATCACCGCCACGAATTGATGGGTGATCGCCAGATGGACAGGCGCGGAATAGATGACGGTGAAAATCCCCAGCACGACCTGCAGCAGCATCACCGCCATCATCATGTTGAAGGCGGCACGGATATTGCGGTTGGCCGATCTGCGGGCCAGTCCCCACACCACCAGCGCAAAGGCGAACAGGATATAGCCCGCCATCCGGTGCATAAACTGGACCAGCCCGGCATCTTCAAAGAAGTTGCGCCAGACCGGTTGCAGGCTGAAGGGCTGCGGCGGGAAAAACCCGCCCGCCATCAGCGGCCAGTCGGGAAAGGCACGGCCAGCGTCGATCCCCGCCACCAGCGCCCCCAGCAGGATCTGGACAAAGGCCAGAATGATCAGGATCGTGCCGAGCGACATCAGTCGCGCATCCCTGATCCGGCGCGCCTGCAGCAGATCAGCGGCGGGACGGCTGAGTTCATAGACATACCAGGCGATGAAACCGAAGATCACGAAAGCCAGCCCCAGATGGGTCGCGAGGCGATAGGAGGCGACGCTCAGCATGCCCTCCTGCAGCCCCGATGCCACCATCCACCAGCCGATGGCACCCTGCAAACCGCCCAAGCCCCCCAGCAGCAATAGCCGCCCGGTCCAGCCCTTGGGGATCTGGCGCCGCGCCAGAAACCAGATGAAACCGACAGCCCAGACCAGGCCGATGAAACGGCCCAACTGCCTGTGGCCCCATTCCCAATAATAGATGACCTTGAATTCGGACAGACTCATGCCGCGGTTCATCAACTGATATTGTGGAATTTCGCGGTATTTGTCGAATTCCACCTCCCATGCCTCTGCCGACATTGGCGGCAAAGCCCCCGTCACCGGCGCCCATTCGGTGATCGACAACCCGCTGTCGGTCAGCCGTGTCAGCCCGCCCACGGCGATCATGATCACGACCAGCGCAAACAGCACCATCAGCCAGCCGCGGATCGCGCGGCGCGCGCCCATACCGGCACGGGCGATCCCGCCGGGGGTGGCTGTCTGTCTGGGGCTGTCGCCGACCTCTTCAAAAATGCTGCGTTTGGTTGCCATTGCGGGTCTCCGTCATTTGGGCAGAACCTAGGTCTGCGCGCGTCCCTGCGCAAGCGTCAGGGTGCCACAGCCGTAAGGTGGATCGCGATCCACCTTACCCGCGTTCCTTCCAGCGCACCAACTGGCGCAGGATGCCGTGCCGCATCTGCACAGCGGCGCGGGGCAGCGGCATCCGCGACCACAGATT
>NZ_JBKBQY010000122.1:0-7575 GCF_046292185.1 Yoonia sp. | reverse complement strand
CATGAAGGCCGCCAGCCGGTCGAACCCCGCCGCGTCCTGCGGCAGATGATGGGTCTGCGCGTCGTTGATCATCTGCAGACGATGTTCGACCTCGCGGTGGTGGCGGTAATGATCCAGCAGGATGCGCGCCACATCCGCCCCGATCCAGCCCGCATCTGCCAGCGCCTGCAACCCGTCACCCGTGGCGCGATGGCGTAGCGACGGATCGCGCCCACCGGCAATCAATTGCCTTGTCTGGGTAAAAAATTCGATCTCGCGGATACCGCCGCGCCCCAGTTTCATATCGTGACCTTCCAGTGTAAGAGCGCCGCCCAACCCCTTGTGATCGCGTATTTTCAGGCGCATGTCATGGGCGTCCTGAATGGCGGCGAAATCCAGATGTTTACGCCAGACGAAGGGGCGCAGGGTTTGCAGAAACCGGTCCCCCGCCGCAAGGTCCCCGGCACAGGCCCGCGCCTTGATATAGGCCGCGCGTTCCCAGGTCCGGCCCACGCTTTCGTAATAGCGTTCGGCGGCATCCATCGACAGACAGACCGGCATGACCGAGGCATCGGGGCGCAGCCGCAGATCGGTGCGGAACACATAACCGCCCTGTTTCACCTCTGACAGGATCGCTGTCATTTTGCGCGTCACGCGGATAAAGGCAGCGCGCGCCTCATAGCTTTCGTCCGGGTCGAAGCGGGCATCGTCGAACAGGCAGATCAGGTCGATGTCGGATGAATAATTCAGTTCATGCGCGCCCATCTTGCCCATGGCAAGCACGACCATTCCCGCCGCATCGCCGGGCGCGCCCTTAGGTAACTTATCGCGCGCGACCTCTGCCGCGACCAGCTTTGTCACACAGACATCCACGGCAGCATCGGCAAAGCGGGTCAGGGTCCCGGTCACGGTTTCCAGCGGCCAGACACCGCCCAGATCGGCCAGCCCGGTGATCAGCGCGATCCGGCGCTTCATCTCGCGCAGGTGCAGCGGCAGCGCGTCCAACGGCACATCGCCCAATGCGGCCAGCAGATCATCCACCGCCGTTTCGGGATCATCCAGTGCGGCGATCAGCCAATCCTTTTCCGCCAGCATCAGCCCGGCCAGATAGGGGCTGCAACCAGCCGTGCCTGCCAGCAGTTCCGCAACTGCCGGCGGCACATCGGGCAAGCTGCCCAGAACATCCGCCCCACGGGCAGCATCATAGGCAAAAGGCGTGCGGGTGATCCGTTTGTCAAAGCTCATGCGCGCACCTTGGGTGACGGATCGTATCTGGTCAATCGCCAAGGCGCAGCTAGACTGCCCCAAAAGCAGGAGAGCACATGAGCAAAAGTCTGACCCGCGTCACCCGTGCGCTTGCCGATCACGGATTGCAGATCACGCCATTGGAAATGGGCGACCAGACCCGCACCGCACAGCAGGCCGCCGATGCCGTAGGTTGCGCGCTGGACCAGATCGCCAAATCGGTGATTTTTGCGGGCCTCACCAGCGGCACCGCAATCCTGTTCATCACCGCAGGCGGCAATCAGGTGGACACCGCCAAGGCTAGCACCGTCGCGGGCGAGGCTTTGGGCAAGGCCGATGCCGCCCTGATCCGCGCGCAGACTGGGTTTGCCATCGGCGGGGTCGCGCCCATCGGGCATCTGACCAAGGTCACCGCCTTTTTCGATCCCCGCCTGCTGGCATTCGATGAAATCTGGGCCGCTGCGGGTACTCCAAGGCATATATTCCCCATCGCGCCAGAGGTTATATTGCAGATTTCCGGCGCGCAAACCGCTGATTTCACTACCTGATTCCCATTAATGTAAAAAACCTTTACATCAGGTCTTGCGCGAACCGCAGCAAGCCCCAATATTGGTCATGTGAAAGACATTCACATCAACCCGCTGCCTTAAAGGAGAAAGCGAAATGACCACAGCAACACCCCATGCAGGGATGAGTGACTACACCAGCCGCGGCTATTTCGCCCGTGCCGAGGCCTGGCTTGACGCACACGGCAAATTTGGCTGGATCGCAGCCATGGTGCTGGGCTTTATCGTGTTCTGGCCCGTCGGTCTGGCCCTGCTGGCCTATATGATCTGGGGCAAGTCGATGTTCAGCCGATCCTGCGGCAACATGAAAGGCTTTACCATGCCGATGACAAAATCCAGCGGCAACGCTGCATTCGACGCCTACCGCGATGAAACCATGCGGCGGCTGGAAGAGGAACAGCACAAGTTCGAAAGTTTCCTCAAGCGCCTGCGCGACGCCAAGGACAAGGCCGAATTCGACGCCTTCATGGACGAACGCGAACGCAAAACGACCGAGGCGTAACACCGTAGGGTGCGTGCGCGCACGCACCCTACGCGCGGATTGACCCCACCGCCTGACAGAGGGCTTGGCGCAACTGCTTTCCATTGCTAAAGTTTGGCCAAACCATTTGGGTCGATACATGCGCCATACCTTACCGATTGCCCCGCAGTTCTATGTGACGGCACCGCAGCCTTGCCCCTATCTGGATGGCAGGATGGAGCGAAAGCTGTTCACCGCCCTGCAGGGTGAGAATGCGACGAAACTGAACGATTCTCTTTCAAAACAGGGGTTTCGCCGGTCCCAGAACGTGCTTTACCGGCCGTCCTGTGCGGAATGTTCCGCCTGTATGTCCGCGCGGATCAATGTGTCAGCCTTCGTGCCATCGCGCAGCCAGCGCCGGGTGATGGCGCGCGCGCGCCACCTTGACCGGCGCGCCACGGCGCCTTGGGCAACGGAAGAACAATATGACCTGTTCCGTACCTATCTGGACAGCCGGCACGCCACTGGCGGCATGGCTGATATGGATATGTTCGAATTCGCCGCGATGGTGGAGGAAACGCCTATCCGCACAAGGCTGATCGAATATACCGATGGCCGTGAACTGCGGGCGGTCTGCCTGACCGATGTGCTCGATGACGGGCTATCGATGGTCTATTCCTTCTTTGATCCCGAACAGGAAAAACTATCGCTCGGCACTTATATCATCCTCGACCATATCCGGATCGCGCATGAATTGGGGCTGCCTTATGTCTATCTGGGCTATTGGGTGCCCGGCAGCCGGAAAATGGGCTACAAGGCCAAGTTCAAAGGGCTGGAAGTATTCCGCGACGGCGTCTGGTCGCCGGTGACACGGCCCGAGGATTACGATACCTCTGTCCATCCCCTGTCCAGCGACCCGATCGCCGAACAAGTGGCAAAGATCGCCCTGCCCGACGGACGGAACTAGGCGTTAAAACCCTGCAGAAAATTGGCCAGCCCGGCAGCCGACAAAAGGCACAGATCCGCGAGCGTCAGTTTGCGTATCTGCGCCTGCCAGCAGATCAGAAGCGCATGGAAAGGCTGGCCAGGCCCTGCAGCCTGTCGTCATTGCCATAGCGCGCCTCGGCCCTGACATTCCAGCGGCTGACACCGCGGGTCCCACCGACATCGACCCCAAGGCTGATCATCGCATGATCCGTATCAGGCACGTCAAAGCGGGTCGCGTCACCGTTCAGCGACATAACCCCATCAGTGTTGGCATCACGAACCACATGCGCGCCCACGAAAGGGCGCAGGGTGATCGCGTTGGCCATGCCGACCAGTAACCCCGCCTCGACCCCGGCAAAGGCGGTGCTGGTGTCCCTTTCGTCAAACCCGGCCCCGCCGAGACCGGAGGTGTCATAGCTGTCGAACTTTCCTGCGACGAAACCCGCCTGCCCGATCAGGTCGTAACCGAACCGCCCACCAGTGATCTGCGCTGGAGCAACATGGGCGGCACGCGCGGTCAGCCCGTAATGCATACCGTCGCTGTCGCCGCTACCGCTGGCAACATCAGGGCTGGTCAATGTCATGCGGCTTTGCCCGGCAAAGACCGCGCCGCTGATGCTGGTTTGCGTCCCAAGGTCATGTCTGGCCCGCAGGCCGATCGTCGCCCCGGTCATTGCAACCTCATGATCACCACCGCCCAGTTCGGCCTGCGCGGTACTGGCGGCAACGAAAACCCCGAATGCCCCGAAATCGCGGCCCCATGTGAAAGCACCGGATCTGTCGGTCTGTGTCTGGTCGTCATCCTGCGCCAGCACCCGCCCGTCAATCCACCAGCCCGCGCCATCCGATTGCGCCAAAGCGCCGCGAGACATGGCAAGCGCGGCATCGGAAAACAGCCGGTCGGCAGCGCTGAAGACCCTGGGTTCAGCGGCGACCAGCAGCGTGCCTGAGAAAAGCGCATTCGCGGCATCCGTCAGATCGATGTTGTCCGGGGCCGCCACGAATGACACGACGCCCGCGCCTGCGCGGATGACACGCAAGGTGTTGCTGCCGCCGCCCAGATTGACCTGGCCAAGGATCTGCCCACCGTCGATTTCCAGCGTATTGTCGCCGTCGCCCAGCAGGATCGCAGTGCCGGACCGGCCACGCAGGATACCGCTATTGCGAATGGTCACGTCCGATATGTGGCCGTCAGCAACGCCGATGGCTTGCACACCTTCGATATAGCCTTCGTTGATGATGGTCACCGGGCCTGAGACGCGACCAGCCCCAACGCTGGGTTCAAATACCTCATCGATGTCGATACCGCTGCCCCCGACCAGCGGATCTGCCGCCGATCCGGTCGAAATGATCACCCCAGCCCTATGGTTGTGGATCACGCCTTCGTCGATATCGATGCCGTCATCGGTGCCGAGGATGGTGCCGTAATTGTCGACCCGGCCACTGGCGAATTGCACGCCGTCTTCGTCAGAGGTGGCACCATCATTCGTCCAACGGCGCGTTGCCGCATCCCAGTTCAAGCCGTTCAGCGCGATCAGCCCATGATTTTCTAGCGTAAAACCTTCGCGGGCTTCGATGACTTCTTCGCCGCCGCGCAACGTGCCGTGATTGACCACCGTGCCACCCGGACCCCGGCTCTGGATCGCGCGCCCGTTCGTGCTCTGGATCAGGCCGCGGTTGGTGATTGTCGCATTCTCAAGCACATCGTCATTGTCCAGCCGGACCGCCTGATTGAGCGCAAGGATCTGTCCGCCGGCCAGATTGTTCAGGGTAAAGCCGTTTGCATCGTCCTGCAGCCGGATACCCCGGTCGCCGCCGCGGATCGTGCCCGCATTGGTGATGGTCAGGTTTTCCCCGCTGGCGCGGATTGCGTCGCTATCACTGCTTTCGATCAGACCGTTATTGATGATCGATTGATCCGATCCGCCAAGCTGGATCGGTCGGTTGTCATCCATAAGAACTGCGTCGCTTTCGACAAGAATTGCCAGATTGTCACGGTCGTCGTCAATATTGCCGCTGTCGGTGGCTGTGCAGGTCAATGTCGGGGTGCTGGTATCCCCGCCAGTAAGACATTCGGCATGGGCCGGTGCCGCGAGGACCTGCAAGGCGGTGACTGCGGCGGCAATTGCGGTGGTTGTGTGAAGACGTGACATGGGAACCCCTTTTTACGCGTATGGGTTCCCTTAGGAAATAACTGCGAATGTTATGTGACAATCGCCGGGCTGATTGGATACCAGTCCGAACAAAGGCGGATAAGTCTTTGTCGCTTGGGCAAATCAGTCCGCATTGGCCGCGTCGCGCCCTTTACCTGACATATCCAGCGCCAGTGTGGCACCCATCAACCCGTCCAGATCGCCATCCAGCACGCCTTTGGTGTCCGACGTCTCGAACCCGGTGCGCAGGTCTTTGACCATCTGATAGGGTTGCAGCACATAGGACCGGATCTGGTTGCCCCAGCCCGCATCGCCCGCATTTTCATGCGCCTCGTTGACCAGCGTAGACCGTTTATCCAGTTCCATCTGATAAAGCCGCGATTTCAGCGCCTTCATGGCGATATCGCGGTTCTGGTGTTGCGATTTCTCGGATGATGTGACCACGATCCCGGTAGGAAAGTGGGTGATCCGCACAGCGGAATCGGTGGTGTTGACGTGCTGACCGCCCGCGCCGGACGACCGGTAAGTATCAAGGCGGATATCGCTTTGGTTCACCTCGATCTCGATATTATCATCGACGACCGGATAGACCTTGACCGAGGTAAAGGACGTGTGCCGTTTCGCGGCGCTGTCGAAAGGCGAAATGCGGACCAGCCGGTGCACGCCGCTTTCGGATTTCAGCCAGCCATAGGCGTTATGGCCCATGATCTTGTAGGTGACGGATTTGATCCCAGCCTCGTCGCCCGATTGCATGGACTGCAATTCGACCTTGTAGCCCTTTTTTTCGGCCCAGCGGACATACATCCGCGACAGCATATTGGCCCAGTCGCAGCTTTCGGTGCCACCCGCGCCGGCATTCACTTCAAGGAAGGTATCGTTGGAATCGGCTTCGCCATCCAGCAACGCTTCCAGTTCCTTTTGCGCCGCCTTTTCGCGCAGGGCTTTCAACGCTTCTTCGGCTTCGGTGACGATATCCGCATCATCCTCGGCCTCGCCAAGTTCGATCAGTTCAACGTTATCGTCGAGTTCCTGCTTGATGCTGTCATGCATCGCCAGCGTATCGGCCAGCACCTGCCGTTCGCGCATCAGCTTTTGCGCGGCGTCAGGATCATCCCACAATGTCGGGTCCTCGACCCTTGCGTCGAATTCTTCCAGCCGGAAACGCGCGGTTTCATAATCCATCCGCTGCGCCAGCAGGTTGAGCGATTTGCGGATCGCATCGACATTGTTCTGCGTTTCAGCGCGCATGGTGGGACACCTGTTCTGATTAGAATTTCACGGTGTCTTACAACCCGCAAAGCCCAGCGGCAAGGCGGTCAGTAAAGCCCGCCCGTGGACATGGTGCCAAAGGTCGCCCTGTCACCCACTGTTGCCGTCTCGCCCGTGGATGTCGTCACCTCGCGCGTGGCGCGCGGCACTTCATCGTAAAGCGGCAGGTCCGATGCCATGGCAAAACCGCCGTCATAGGTGATGCCAAAGACGGGTTCTTCACCCGCACGGAAACATTCGGACACCACATTATCGCCGCTGGCGTCGCCGGACAGGCGCGCGCCGGTGAAACGGTCGATATTGATGAACTGACATCCGTTTGGCACGGTGAAGTTAGGCGCACCGAATTCTGCAATCGCCTCGCGCATGAAACGGTTGAACACCGGCCCGCACATCCCCCCACCAGAGGCCCCGCGGCCCATGCTGCGCGGCTGGTCATAGCCGATATAGCAGCCCGCCACGATATTGGACGAAAAGCCCACGAACCACACATCCTTGCTGTCGTTGGTGGTGCCGGTCTTGCCCGCGATCTGCGCAGGCAGGTTTACGGACCCCGCAGCGGTGCCGCGTTCCACCACGCCGCGCATCATCGATGTCAGCTGATAGGCGGTGACTTCGTTCATCACGCGGGTACGGTTGGAAATGACCTGCGGGGCTTGCCCGTCCGGCAAGTTCGCCGTGGCACAATCCGGGCATTGCCGGTTGTCATGCAGATAGACGGTATTGCCATACCGGTCCTGCACACGGTCCACCAGCGTCGGTTCCACCTGTTCGCCGCCATTGGCGAACATCGCATAGGCGGCGACCATCTTGAACAATGTCGTTTCATCCGACCCGAGCGACGCCGCCAGCACCGGGTTCATCCGTTCGTAAACGCCAAAGCGTTCCGCATATTCTGCCACCCGATCGATCCCGA
>NZ_JBKBQY010000121.1:0-7937 GCF_046292185.1 Yoonia sp. | reverse complement strand
GGTCGACACGACCTTGCTGCCATGGCGCACCGTGACCGGCAGCACGATCGGCGCCGAAACCCCCCCCCCCCCGGCGGCCTGACCTTAGGGTGCGCCCTCGGGCGCACCCGTCTGGAGGATCAGCTACGCGCGGTGACGGTTTCCGCTGGATACAACACCGCAGTCACGCCGGTATTCACCTCTTCATAAAGCCCAATGATATGGGCCATGACCATCCGCACGCAGCCGGAACTGGCACGTCCACCGATAGAACGCGGTTCAGGCGTACCATGTATCCGCAGATAGGTATCGCGGTTGCCCACGAACAGATAAAACGCCCGTGCGCCAAGCGGGTTATTCGGCCCGCCGTCCATGCCATCGGCATGCTGCTCATAAGCGCGTGGATCGCGTTCGATCATCGCGTCTGTCGGCCGCCATGTCGGCCATTTCGCCTTGCGCCGCACGGTATAGCTGCCGGGTTCATACAGGCTGCCACGGGCAATCGCCACGCCATAGCGCATCGCGGTGCCATCGCCGCGCACGTGGTAAAGATAACGCGCCACTGCATCGACATGCAAATCGCCGGGGCGCAAACCGTCATTCGCCTCGACCAAGGTGGGCAGGAACCGGGGGTGAAAACCCCAAGGGTTCGACGTCCTCGGGTCGTAATTGGCAGGTGTGACCCGACGGTCCCAGACCGGCCACATATGTGGGGGGGACACCGGGGCGCGGACCTGTGGTTCTGGTGCGGGTGCCACAACCTCTGGTGTCGCTGGCGCGGGATCGATGTTTCCACCCAACAGTGCGCGTGTTTCAGGATCGACCATCGTCTGCGCCGCAAGCGGCTGCGAAAACAAGGCGGCGCCTGTTGCAATGAAATGACGTCTGTTCAGCATGGTTAATGTCCAATTCGGCACAAGTACACTTTGTGACACCTCTAAGCGGCACCCGCGAAACTGACAAGGTTTATAGCCTTGAGATGCAAACACAACTTTGTGGCGGTACAAATATGAAACGCCCAGGCGTCAGAAAGTTTCCAGCACAATCTTGCCTTTGACCGTGCCGGTTTCGATCATTTCATGGGCTTTGCGCAGGTTTTCGGCGTTGATCGGCGACAGCACGGTATCAACCGTCGTGCGGATCCGCCCGGCGTCGATTTCATCTGCGACATAGCTCAGCAATTCATGCTGGGCGATCATGTCGGGGGTCTGGAACATCGCGCGGGCGAACATGAATTCCCAATGCAGGCTCGCTGCCTTGGTCTTCATCCCCGCCATCGGCATCGGCACATCAGTATTGTCGATCGACACGATCCCGCCTTGTGGGCGGATCAATTCGACCGCGGCATCCCAATGGCGCATGTCGTTGAAGATCGCGATGTGATCGACATGCTGCAGCCCCAGGTCACGGACCTGTGCCACCATATCTGCCCGGTGATCGATCACATGATCCGCACCCAGCGATTTCACCCAGTCGGTGGTTTCAGGCCGCGACGCGGTGGCAATCACGACCAGCCCCGCCGCCTTGGCCAGTTGGATGCCGATGGACCCCACGCCACCCCCTGCCCCGATGATCAGGATCGTCTGTCCCGCATCCGCCCCGTCACGGTCGATGCCGAGCCGGTCGAAGAAGGATTCATAAGCTGTGATCGTGGTCAGCGGCAATGCGGCGGCCTGCGCGAAATCAAGGCTCGCCGGTTTGCGCCCGACGATGCGTTCATCGACCAGCTGGCATTCAGCGTTGCTGCCAGACCGCGTGATGTCGCCGGAATAATAGACCTCGTCGCCCACCGCGAACAATGTCACATCCGGCCCGACCGCCGCAACCACGCCTGCGGCATCATAGCCCAGCACGCGAGGCGGGTTTTCCACCACATCAGCGGCTTTGGATTTGCGTACCTTGGTGTCCACCGGATTGACCGACACGGCCTTGACGGCAACCAGAATATCGCGCCCGGTGGGGTCCGGTTTCGGCAGATCGACATCGACAAAGGCCTGCGGGTCAGTGACAGGCAGGTAACGGGTCAAGGCGACAGCTTTCATCATGTTTTCCTTTGTTCAGTCTTCAATGCGCAGATCGGCCAGCACCGCATCGGTGTCCTGTCCGAAATGCGGCGGGGCAAGCCGGTAGGTCACCGGCGTGCGCGACAGTTTCAGCGGATTGCCCAGCAGGCGGACCTCGCCTTTTTGCACATCCGCGCGGGGCATGGCCACCACCATTTCGCGCGCCCTTGCCTGATCGGACCCAAGCGCCTGATCTATCGTATGGACAGGCCCGACAGGAACCTTGCGCGCCTCCAGCCCGGCGATCACTGCGGCCAGTGG
Organism: Yoonia sp.; assembly: GCF_046292185.1. Classification (GTDB taxonomy): domain Bacteria; phylum Pseudomonadota; class Alphaproteobacteria; order Rhodobacterales; family Rhodobacteraceae; genus Yoonia. The sequence goes on along the minus strand of NZ_JBKBQY010000121.1, from coordinate 5,634 downwards.
ATGCGCGGCCAGCTTTGGTCCGATGATCGCCATCAGCGCATCGCGCTGTGCAATGCGTGCCATGTTGGTCGCGAACCGCGCATCCCGCGCCAGTTCCGAACAGCCCAGAAAATCGCAAAAGCGCGCGAACTGGCTGTCATTGCCGACCGCGATGATCACATGCCCATCGGCGACGGCAAAGACGTGATAAGGCACGATATTGGGATGGCCGTTACCGCGCCGCTCGGGGACCTGCCCTGATTCCAGATAATTGGTGCCTTCGTTGATCAACCAGGCGATCTGGCTGTCCACCAGTGCGACATCGATATGCTGCCCTTCGCCGGTGCGTTCCTTGTGGCGCAATGCGGCAAGGATACCCACCGTCGCATACATGCCGCACATGACATCCGCGATGCCGACGCCCACTTTCATCGGCGCGCCGTCGGGTTCGCCGGTCAGGCTCATGATGCCGCCAAACCCCTGCGCCATCAGATCATAGCCGGGTTTGTCCCGGTTCGGCCCAGTCTGACCAAATCCCGAGATCGAACAATAGATCAGCCCCGGCTGCCGCGTCAGCAGGTCATCCGGCCCAAGACCATATTTCGCCAGCCCACCGGGTTTGAAATTTTCCACGACGATATCGGCTTTGGCGGCCAAGGCGCGGACCTGCGCCTGCCCCTGTGGTGTGGCAATATCGATACTGACCGATTTCTTGTTGCGGTTGGCTGCCATGAAATAGGCGGACAGATCTGAGGGTCTGCCATCGGTGTCACAAACATTAGGTGGCCCCCAACCGCGCGTGTCGTCACCGCCGGTGATCGGGTTTTCGACCTTGATCACATCCGCCCCCAGATCGCCCAGCAATTGTGTGCAGGTCGGCCCCGCCAAGATGCGGGTCAGGTCCAGAATGGTGATCCCGTCAAGTGCGCCAGCCATGTCATGTCCTTTGAAATGCGTTTCAGGCGCGAATGTTTCGGTCCCGCACCGCTTCGTCAAGGGCCGGCGGCGATTTCGCGCAGTTTCCGAATCAAAGCGCTTTGATCGCCCCGGCGGTGCCGATTCAGATGGATTTTTGGGTGTCTGACCTGGCACGGGCAAAAGCCGTGACCTCACGTAATATGCCTCCAACCTGTCCTTTAGGTCAGGTTCGGAAAGTAACACGCAAAAGATGCATTGACCGGGTGAAATGTATGGGCATATGCCGCACTCAGCAGAGACGAGTGCATGTGTTCAAGAGTGTTCTGCAAAGACTAATGAGTGTTTGAAACGGTTCTATTTTACGATCTTTAAGTTCATTTTTGCCAGTGTTTTGGTTTAGTTTTTCAAGAGTACCCCCATCTGCGAACGCCTTGTGGCGACCGTAATTTGCTGGCAGGATCGACGTCCTGCCAGCAGTTTTCCCCAGTGGCAGATGAAAACGGCCTGTCCCGCCCGGGCGCTGTTTTGCGGTGCAACAGCCATTTTACCCTCCTGCAATGTGACTTTGACCGCGCTTTCACCGCGCAGGCCGTGTTGACATGCAAATGGTGATGCAATGTCGTTTCCTCGCGCATGCCCGCGTAGGGTTGCCGATCGGGACACAGGGCGTTGACAAATTGCCACCGCTCGTGGCTTGGTTACAGGCGCATCCAGCAAGGATCACGCCTGTCATGGGGGCGCTTTGTGCCGCATTGAACCTCGCCATGGATCGTGAAACCGGGTTCACACTTTACACCGCAGCCCTTGGCAAAAAGGTACAATCATGGACGCAGGCACGATTCAGAGTTTTGACCCCCACGCCGATGGCGACAGTTTTCGCGGCGCATTGGGTGCTTTTGCTACCGGCGTGACCATCGTCACCACCAACAGCCCGGACGGGCCGGTCGGGATCGTCGCCAACAGCTTTGCCAGCGTGTCGCTGGACCCGCCCTTGGTGCTGTGGTCGCCTGCGAAATCCTCGCACCGCTTTGCCTATTTCGCGCGCGCCGAACGGTTTGCGATCCATGTCATGGCCGCGGACCAGCGCGATATCTGTGCCGCAATCATCGGTTCCAAAACCGCAATCCGCGATGTGCCGACGCACCAGTCCCATTGCGGTATGCCGCTGATCAACGGCGCATTGGCCACCTTTGAATGCAATCTGGAAGCCACCCATGACGCGGGCGACCATGTGATTGTGCTGGGGCGCGTGACGCGGGCGCATCACACCAGCGGCGACCCGCTGGTGTTTCAGGGCGGTATCTACGGCACATTCGACCAGAATGGCGCATCGTCTGTGTAAGATTTCTCGCAGAAATTGCCCCGCGCCACCCTATGCAAGGACGTTTTGTACCGCCTCATGCTGCGACAGAAATACTTTGCCGGTTAGCTGATGCAGGAAATGCTGTTCGGCCAGCCGATCCATCACCGGCCCTTTCACCTCTGACAGGTGCAGTTGCACGCCCATTTCCCGCAGCCTTTCGTTGATCGCCTCCAGGGATTCCAGCGCGCTGAAATCAATCTCGTTGATGGCGGAACATTGCAGGATCACGTGCCGCACATCCTTATCCCCCGCCACGCGGTTCTGGATCTGATCCTCCAGCCAGCGGGCATTGGCGAAATAGAGGCTTTCATCGACCCGCAAGGTCACGATGCTGGCATGGGTGATCACATCATGGCGCAGGATATTGCGGAAATGTTCGGTGCCGGGGACCTGACCGACCTCGGCAATGTGCGGTCTGGAGGACCGGTAAAGATGCAGAAGCACTGACAGCAGCACACCTGCGGAAATCCCCGCCTCGACCCCGAGCGCCAGCGTCAGCAGGATCGTCGTGGCCACAGCGGCGAAATCGCCCCTGTTATAGATCCAGCTACGCTTCAGGATGGAAAAATCCACCAACCCCAGCACCGCGACGATGATCGTGGCGGCCAAGGTCGCGATGGGCAGGAAATAGATCAGCGGCGTCAACGCCAGCGCGGCGATTGCAAGACCAACTGCCGTGAACGCCCCCGCCGCCGGCGTCGCGGCACCCGCGTCGAAATTCACCACTGACCGCGCAAATCCGCCCGTCACCGGAAAGCCGCCGGTGAACGCGGCCCCGATATTGGCGGCGCCCAGCCCGATCAGTTCCTGATCAGGATCAATGCGCTGGCGTTTCCTCGCCGCCAGCGTCTGCGCGACAGAGATCGATTCCACAAAGCCGATGATCGCGATCAGAAAGGCCGGCAGCAACAATTGCGCCAGCAAGGCGGGCGACACCGATGGCAAGGTGAACGGCGGCAGGCTTTGCGGGACGGCACCCACGACTTGCACGCCGCGCGCATCCAGCCCCCAATACCAGACCGCCGCCGTTGTTGCGACGACCACCACAATTGGCCCAAGCTTTACCATAAATCCGGTCACAGCGGCCCCAAGCCCGATCCTGATCAACAGCGGTTTCAGCCCCCTGCGCACCCAGAACAGAAACCCGGTCGCCAGCACGCCGATCACCGCCGTGATCCAGTTGATCCCGCCCGGATTGCGACCCAGCGAGATCGCCAGTTCCAGCAGGTTATGCCCTTCGGCATTGATGCCCAGAATGTGTTTCAGCTGGCTCGCTGCGATGATCAGCCCCGATGCGGTGATGAATCCCGCGATCACCGGATGCGACAGGAAATTCGCGACGAACCCCAGCCGGAACAACCCCATCGCCAGCAGGATCACCCCCGACAATCCCGCCAGCGACAGCGCCGCCAACGCATAGCCCATCGTGCCTTGTTCGACGATGTTGCTGAGCGCTGCCGCCGTCATCAGCGACACCACCGCCACCGGCCCCACCGCCAGACTGCGGCTGGTGCCGAACACGGCATAAAGGATGATCGGCACGATAGAGGCATATAGCCCAGCCTCTGCCGGAAGCCCCGCCAGCAAGGCATAGGCCAAAGATTGCGGGATCAGCATGATCGTGACGACGAAAGCAGCGGTCAGGTCGTTGCCAAGGTCGGAACGGGTATAATCCCGCCCCCACGACAGGATGGGCAGATAGCGGGAGGGAGGGATTTGCATTAACTTTTGACCTGTTTTGCCGCTTGCGGCACCTGTAAGCGGCCAATTTCAGCGCGTGATGACTACTTGCAGCGACATCTACCCTGAACGGTATAAAGCGGGCTGCGTCAAACCCACAAACCTGTCCAGCCGATTGTCATCCATGCCAGATCAACACGCCCAGGTCGGCGACATTCGTCCCGGTCGCGCCGGTGATCAGCAGATCATCCGCCTGCATCAGCGCGGCATAGCTGTCGTTGATGGCCAGAAGGGCCGTCAGATCCGTTATCTTGCCCAATGTGTCCTGATCCACGATCCCGCCTGCGGCATCGGTCGGCCCGTCGCGCCCGTCACTGCCGGCCTGCAAGCAGGTCCAGTTGCGCCAGCCGCGCCGCACCGCCTCTTGCGCGACACGCAGGCTCAGTTCCTGATTGCGGCCGCCACGCCCGTTGCCTTGCAGGACCACGGTGGTTTCCCCACCCCAGAGCGTGATGCCGGGCCGGGCCTGATCGCAGATCGTTCTTGCGGCATCGGCCACATCGCCGGTGACGGGGGTGGGGATGACATGCGCCTCGCCCGCCGCCTGCGCCATGGCTGCGACGCTTTGGCCATTCGATCCAATCAGGATATTGCGCGCTTGTGGCAGATCGCCCGCCGGACCTGCAGCGGCCAGATGATCGCGCACCGCCTGCGGGACCTGATCCCAGATCCAGGCATTGCGCAGCAATGACATCGCCTGCGCCGCCGTCCCGATCGGCCCCACGGTCGGGCCGCTGGCAATGGCAGCCAGATCGTCGCCGACGACATCGGACAGGATCAGCGCGGTGACGGGATGCGGCGCGGCATGGCGCAGAAAACCGCCGCCCTTCAGGTCGGACAATTGTTGGCGGATCAGGTTCATCGCGCGGATATCAAGCCCCGACCCCAGCAGGAGGTCATTGACCGCGACCTTGTCAGCCAGCGTCAGCGCGCCTGCAGGGGCCGGCAGCAGCGCCGAGCCCCCGCCCGATATCAGCGCCAGCACCGGGCCGGTCACGGCGTGCAAGGCGGTGATCACCGCCTGCGCCGCCCTTGCACCGCTTTCATCCGGCACAGGGTGGCCTGCGGCATGGACATCGGCGCCGTCAAGCGGCTGGGCGTTTTCATAATTGGTGACGATAATGGCAGGCACGTCCGGAAAACGGGCCAGCGCGGCCCGTGCCATCCCGCGCGCTGCCTTGCCGACGGCGATGATCAGTGCGGGCGCAGCCAGATCATCCAGATGGCGCGTGACAGCGGCCACCGGATCGGCAGCCTGCACGCCCGCATCAAAAATCCGCCGCGCGGTGCTGCGCATTTCATTCATGTCTGACCTCTTCCCACCGTCCGTAAGGTGGATCATGATCCACCTTACGTCACAGCTTTACAAGGTCACAGGTAACGATTGACCAGATTTTCCAACCGTTCCTGACGGCCAGAACGCGGTTCAGGGTTGATGCCTTCGTCCTGTACGCGCGCGGTGATCGCATCCAGATCGCTGGACAGCAGCGCCTTGCCTGCCTTTGTTTCCCAGCCGGCGTAACGATCCTGACGCGCGGATTCCAGCTTGCCATCTTCCAGCATCGCGGCGGCGGCTTTCAGACCAGCCGCACAGGCATCCATCCCGCCGACATGGGCAAGGATCAGATCCTCTG
>NZ_JBKBQY010000120.1:0-8168 GCF_046292185.1 Yoonia sp. | reverse complement strand
TATATCGCCGAGATGCGGCTGGATGATGCGGCCCTCGCCCGCGCGCATCCCAAATGGCGCGCCAGTTGGCGCAAGGCGCAGGCGCGCGATTGCACGATCCGCAGCGCCCCCTGGGACAATGAAAACCACCGCTGGCTGTTGCAGGCCGATCTGGCACAGCAGCGCCGTGCGGGGTTCTGCGCCCTGCCCCATGCGTTGATCCCTGCCTTTGCGGCGACGGGGCGCAATGCGGCGGTGGTCTATACCGCGCATCTGGACAATATCCTGATCGCCGCGATGCTGTTTTTGCGCCATGCGCCGGTGGTGACCTATCACCTTGGCTGGACATCCGATCTGGGGCGCGATTGCGGCGCGCATCACCGGATGCTGATCCATGCCGCGCAGGATTTTCACGCACAAGGCTGCGGCAGGCTGGATCTGGGCACGATCGACACCCATCATGCGCCGGGGCTGGCGCGGTTCAAGATCGGCAGTGGCGCGCAGATCCGGCAATTGGGCGGCACCTGGATCAGGCTTCCCGGTCTGTGACGCATGCGATCAAGACTGGCCACCCGTGCCAAGGCCCGTTAAGAAAAACCAAAGACAAGACCGGGGCCATGATGACCGACACGATCCTTTCCCGCTGCGAAGCACATGGCCTGCGTCTGACAGACCAGCGCCGCGTCATTGCAGGCGTGCTGGAAGACGCGAGCGATCATCCCGATGTCGAGGAGCTTTATAACCGCGCCTCGGCCGTGGACCCGCGGATATCGCTGGCCACGGTTTACCGCACCGTCAAATTGTTCGAGGAATCGGGCATCCTTGAAAAACACGAATTCGGCGATGGCCGCGCCCGGTACGAGGCTGCAGACCGCGACCACCACGATCATCTGATCGACATGCATACCGGCGAGGTGATCGAATTCGTCGATCCCGAGATCGAAGAATTGCAGGAACGCATCGCCGCCAAGCTGGGCTATCGGCTGATGGGGCACCGGCTGGAACTTTACGGTCTGCCGCTGAAGAAAAAGGACCACTGAACCTTGGATAACCTGCGCGGCGCCGCCTTTATGGTTCTGGCGATGTTCTGTTTCACGCTGCTGGATTCGGCGATCAAGGCCCTGTCGCAGGTTTTGCCGGTCGGGCAGGCCGTGGCGCTGATCAGCACCGGTATTCTGCTGTTGATGATGGGCTGGTGCGTGGTCCGTGGCACGCCGCTGTGGCAACCGGAATTTCTGAACAAATGGGTATTGCTGCGCAGCCTGTCCGAAGTCACCGGCACGGTGCTGATCGCCACGGCCCTGTCGCTGATCCCGCTGACCACCGCATCGGCGGTCATTCAGGCCACACCTTTGGTCGTCGCCATGGGCGCGGGTCTGTTTCTGGGGCAAAGCATCGGCTGGCGGCGCTGGCTGGCCATTGCCATCGGATTTGCCGGTGTTCTGCTGATCGTGCGCCCCGGTCTGGACGGGTTCAACCCCGCCACCCTGCTGGCCGTGGCGGGCATGCTGGCGCTGGCCAGTCGCGATCTGCTGACACGCGGGATCAACGTGAATATGTCGGGCGTGCAACTGGGCATGCATGCCATCGCCTTTGTCGTGCCGGGCAGTATCGCGCTCATGATCTTTCAGGGCCAGCCGATGGTGCCATTGACCGCCGCAGACTGGCTGCTGGTGCTGGGCGGCGCAGTCATCGGGGTGGCGTCCTATATGTCGATCATCACCGCCACGCGGACCGGCAATGCGGGGGTGATTTCATCATTCCGTTACAGCCGTATGATCTTTGCGCTGCTGATCGGTTTCGTGGTGTTCGGTGAACGCCCCGATGCCGCGACATTGCTGGGGGCCACGATCATCATCACCTCGGGCATTTTCACCCTCTGGCGCGAGGCCCGGTTGCGCCGCGCTTCCCTTGCGGCAGCTGCCGCGTTATAGAACCCATGATACCGCTAACATAGCGCCTAAAAGGAGCCTTCCATGAGCACGATCATCGATATCCACGCCCGCGAAGTCCTCGACAGCCGGGGCAACCCCACGGTCGAGGTTGATGTGATCTTAGAGGACGGCACAATGGGCCGCGCCGCCGTGCCATCGGGGGCATCCACCGGCGCACACGAGGCGGTGGAACGCCGCGACGGTGACAAATCACGCTATCTGGGCAAGGGCGTGCTGGACGCCGTCGCCGCCGTGAATGGCGAAATCGCCGAAGCGATCCTGGGTTTTGACGCGACCGAACAGGTCGGCATCGACATGACGATGATCGAACTGGACGGCACGCCGAACAAATCCCGCCTGGGCGCGAATGCGATTCTGGGCGTGTCGATGGCCGTGGCGAAAGCTGCCGCCGATTTCACCGGCCAACCCTTGTTCCGCTATATCGGCGGCACCTCTGCCCGCACCCTGCCCGTGCCGATGATGAATATCATCAACGGTGGCGAACATGCCGATAACCCGATCGACATTCAGGAATTCATGATCATGCCCGTCGCCGCCGCGAATATCCGCGAAGCGGTGCGGATGGGTTCCGAAGTCTTTCACACGCTGAAAAAGGAACTGTCTGCCGCCGGGATGAGCACCAGCATCGGCGATGAAGGCGGCTTTGCCCCCGCCATCGGATCGACCCGCGAAGCGCTGGATTTCATCATGAAGGCGATTGAAAAGGCGGGTTATAAGCCGGGCGAAGACATCTACCTCGCCCTCGATTGCGCCGCGACTGAATATTACAAGGGCGGCAAATATGAGATGGCGGGCGAAGGTGCATCCCTGTCCAGCCAGCAGAATGCCGAATATCTGGCGAAACTGGTCGCCGATTACCCGATCATCAGCATCGAAGACGGCATGTCCGAAGATGATTGGGACGGCTGGAAAATGCTGACCGATATGATCGGCGATAAGGTGCAACTGGTCGGTGATGATCTGTTCGTGACCAACCCCGCCCGTCTGGCCGATGGCATCAAACGCGGTTGCGCGAATTCCATGCTGGTCAAGGTCAACCAGATCGGCACGCTGACCGAAACCCTGCAGGCCGTCGATATGGCGCATCGCGCGCGCTATACCAATGTGATGTCGCATCGGTCGGGCGAGACCGAGGATGTCACGATTGCCGATCTGGCGGTGGCCACGAATTGCGGCCAGATCAAGACAGGCTCGCTGTCGCGCTCGGACCGGCTGGCGAAATACAACCAGCTCATCCGGATCGAGGAAATGCTGGGCGAAACGGCGACTTATGCCGGGCGCAGCATTCTGCGGTAAGGCGCGTTGAAACGCGCCCTACGAGGTGACGTCATGACCGCGGACGACATCATCGCCCACCTGCAACTGGCCCCCCATCCCGAAGGGGGCCATTACCGCCAGACATGGGTAGCGGATAACGCCGGTCGCCCCGTCGGGACCTGTATCTATTTTCTGCTGAAAGCCGGTGAGGCGAGCCATTGGCACCGTGTCGATGCGGTGGAAATCTGGCATTTCTACGCCGGTGCACCGCTGATCCTGAAGGTGGCGGCGGATGATGCGGGGCCTGCGGTCGATCATCTGCTTGGCCCCGATCTGGCGGCGGGGCAGTTTCCGCAAGCCATCGTGCCGGAACAGCATTGGCAGGCGGCGCGCACCACGGGTGACTGGACGCTGGTGGGCTGCACCGTATCGCCGGGGTTTGAATTTTCTGGGTTCACGCTGGCGGAACCAGGGTTTGATATTCCAAAGGCGTAAGGGCGGCACCTGTTCGGCCCCGCCCTTAGCAAGTTTATCCAAGGTTATTTTTCTTCGACCCGTCTGGGTTTGAAGCGACAAACTTCGTGCCGTTTGGATGAGTCCTGGTATGATAACCGACGTGTTTCCCGGCTTCGACCTGCGGTATTAACTTAGACCGCGGCGTGCTTCCTTGTCCCGGAACATTGAAACCAACGTTCAGTCCCGTCTTTGTTTCACGGGTGACCGTGATCTTTTTACTTGCCATTTTCAGGCTCCTTAAGTTTTCCACAGGCAGCGAGCATATCTTGGTGGCAAACCTGTGCATAACTCAGTGCGTCATTGATCAAGCAGTTCGACCGTGCTTTCACCATGTCACCTCGACTCGAAAGAGTCGAAATGCTTTGTCACTCGCCCGCACTGATCAAGCGAGTAACGAGCTGAGACCCAGAGCTGATATCTCTGGGTCTCAACCCTCAATCTCTTAGCTACACCCACTCGTCCCGCCGCAGGTATTGCATTTCATGCAGGTCCCGTTGCGCACCAGCGTGTAATTGCCGCATTCGCCGCAGGGATCGCCTTCGTAGCCCTGCATCTTGGCCTTGTCGCGTGCTGACAGGGCGCTGACCGTTTGTGTCGCCACCGCTGTCAGCGTGGCCGTGCCGGTGACCAGGGGCGCAGGTGCCGTGCTGCCTTGCCATGCCATCAGATCCTGCGGCATCCGCTTGCGCAGATAACCGGTAGAGGAAATCTGCTTCAGCACCTCAAGCGACCGCGATGCGGCGTTTTCGCTGGGTGTGCGGACGTTGGACACGCCTTCCGCCTCGCCCCGGCCGATATCGTCGAAAGACGCGCCTTCGGGTTTCACATGCGCCAGATCGGTACGGTCCAGATAGCTGACCGCCAGTTCGCGGAAGATGTAATCCAGAATGGACGTCGCATTCTTGATGCTGTCATTGCCCTGCACCATGCCTGCCGGTTCAAATTTGGTGAAGGTGAAGGCATCGACGAATTCCTCCAACGGCACACCATATTGCAGGCCGACCGACACCGCGATGGCGAAATTGTTCATCATCGCGCGGAAACCGGCCCCTTCCTTATGCATGTCGATGAAAATTTCGCCCAACTGCCCGTCTTCATATTCGCCGGTGCGCAGGTAAACCTTATGCCCGCCGACGATGGCCTTCTGGGTATAGCCCTTGCGCCGCTGCGGCATCTTTTCGCGCTCGCGGTTGCGGATTTCCTGAATGATGATCTTTTCGACGATCTTTTCCGCCAGCACGGCGGCTTTTTCGTGGTGGTTGCCGCTTTCCAGCACATCACGCGCATCATCGTCATCCTCGACCAGCGCAGAGGCCAGAGGTTGCGACAATTTCGATCCGTCACGGTAAAGCGCATTCGCCTTTACACCCAGCGACCACGACAATTCATAGGCTTTCTGGCAATCCGTGATCGTGGCGTCATTGGGCATGTTGATCGTCTTGGAAATCGCGCCCGAGATGAAGGACTGCGCCGCTGCCATCATGTAGATATGGCTGTCAACGCTTAGATAACGTTTGCCTTTCTTGCCGCAGGGGTTGGCGCAGTCGAAGACGGAATAATGTTCTTCCTTCAGGAAGGGCGCGCCTTCCAGCGTCATGGTGCCGCAAACGTGGTCATTCGCGGCCTCGATATCCTGCTTGGTATAGCCAAGGTGGCGCAGCAGATCGAAGGTCGGGTCGTTCAGTTTCGCCTCTGGGATGCCCAGCGTCTTGGTGCAGAAATCCTGCCCCAGCGTCCATTGGTTGAACACGAAACGGATATCGAAGGCAGAGCGCAGCGCGCCTTCGACCTTGTCCAGTTCTGCTTGGCCGAAACCATGCCCGATCAGCGATGTGTGGTTGATCGCGGGCGCCTGCCCCATCGATCCGTGACCGACCGCATAGGCGATGATTTCCTCGATCTGCGCGGACCCATAGCCCAGTTTTTCCAATGCGGCCGGCACCGATTGGTTGATGATCTTGAAATAGCCGCCACCGGCGAGTTTCTTGAATTTCACCAGCGCAAAATCAGGTTCGATGCCCGTGGTGTCGCAATCCATTACCAGACCGATCGTGCCGGTCGGTGCGATGACCGAGACCTGCGCATTGCGATAGCCATGCGCCTCGCCCAGGCGCAATGCCTCGTCCCAAGCGGCCACGGCCAGTGCGACCAGACGGTCGTCGGGGCAATTGGCATGGTCCAGCGGGACAGGTTTCACATCCAGCGCCTCATAGCCGGTGGATTTGCCAAGGGCGGCGTTGCGGTGGTTGCGGATCACGCGCAGCATATGCTTTTCATTCTTGGCATAACCGGGGAACGCGCCCAATTCGCCCGCCATTTCGGCGGATGTCGCATAGGATACGCCGGTCATGATCGCGGTCAGCGCGGCCCCCATGGCGCGGCCTTCGTCGCTGTCGTACCCAAAACCCATGTTCATCAGCAGACCGCCGATGTTCGCATAACCCAGACCCAAGGTGCGGAAATCATAGGACCGCTGGGCGATTTCCTTGGACGGGAACTGCGCCATCATCACCGAAATTTCCAGCGTCACGGTCCACAGGCGGGTGGCGTGCATGTAATCTTCGACCTGAAACTGCCCATCAGTGTAAAATGTCAGCAGGTTCATGGACGCGAGGTTACAGGCGGTATCATCCAGGAACATATATTCCGAACAAGGATTCGATCCGCGGATCGCCCCATCCTCTGGGCAGGTGTGCCAGGCGTTGACGGTGTCGTGGTACTGGATGCCCGGATCGGCGCAGGCCCAGGCGGCGTGTCCCACCTGTTCCCACAGATCGCGGGCCTTGATGATTTTCGCGACTTCGCCGTTCTTGCGGTTGATCAGTTTCCAATCGGCATCATTTTCAACAGCCTTCAGAAAGGCATCGGTGACGCGGATCGAGTTGTTGGAATTCTGGCCGGAAACGGATGAATAGGCTTCGGAATCCCAATCGGTGTCATAGGTCGGAAATTCGATGCTGGTGTGGCCCTGCTTGGCATAGTCCAGCACGCGTTTGATATAGGTCTCGGGAATGGCCGAACGTTTCGCGTCCTTGACCGCAGCGGCCAAAGTTTCGTTGGTCTTGGGGTCATAGGCGGCGGTTTCTTCGCCATCCCACGCCTTGATCGCGGCAAAGATCGCGTTCAGGTAACGTTCGTGCATCTTGGACCCGGCGACGATAGAGGCGACTTTCTGCTCCTCGATCACCTTCCAGTTGATGAATTCCTCGATATCGGGGTGGTCGGCATCGACGATGACCATTTTCGCCGCGCGCCGTGTGGTGCCGCCGGATTTGATCGCGCCCGCAGCCCGGTCACCGATTTTCAGGAACCCCATCAGGCCCGATGATTTGCCACCGCCAGACAGCTTTTCGCCTTCGCCGCGCAAGGACGAAAAGTTGGTGCCGGTGCCGGAGCCGTATTTGAACAGCCGCGCTTCACGCACCCACAGGTCCATGATCCCGCCTTCGTTCACCAGATCATCGGCAACGGATTGGATGAAACAGGCATGCGGCTGGGGGTGTTCATAGCTGGATGTGGATTTCGTCAGCTCACCTGTCTGGTAATCCACATAATAATGCCCCTGCGCCGGGCCATCGATGCCATAGGCCCAGTGCAGACCGGTGTTGAACCATTGCGGGCTGTTCGGCGCCGCGCGCTGGGTGGCGAGCATATAGCGCATTTCGTCGAAATAGGCGCGCGCGTCTTCTTCAGTGGTGAAATAGCCGCCTTTCCAGCCCCAATAGGTCCAGGCACCGGCCAGACGGTCGAACACTTGTTTGGCGCTGGTTTCACCGCCGAATGTCGCGTCCTTGGCGGGCACGGATTTCCACAGGAATTCCGGTACGCCCTTTTCCTTGACCTTTTTCACCGCGGACGGCACGCCCGCCTTGCGGAAGTACTTCTGCGCGATCACGTCGGATGCGACCTGGCTCCAACCGGCGGGGATTTCGCAATCGTCGAGCTTGAAAACGATAGTGCCATCGGGGTTGCGGATTTCCGATGTGGTGGTCTTGAAATCCAGTGCTGCGTAAGCGTCGGCCCCTGCGCTGGTGAAATTCCGTTCGATTTTCATGTCTCTGCCCCTTTTCGGTGACCGTCGTTGCGGTCCACATCGGTTAGGCACCGCAGGCGCGGCGCAAAATAGTTCGGCGATTGCAGCAAGGTGGTCCTGACGCCCAAAGCATGAATGCCCGGTCATCGACCCTTCGTCGGCTTAGCGCCTGCCTGTTGAATCGTACCCCATGCCGACGCAATATCTGGTGTCATTGTGGCGGCTTGCATAAGGTGCCGCAACTAGCCCTAGTGGGTCAACGGATATTTCACACCAAATACAGATTAATTCTGTTGACGATCTGCCACCCAGATGGGCGCGCCACGCGGCGGTGATTCATCCACCGAACTGTCCACAGAACAGGCGCTGGAGGGGTGGCGCAGAAACCCTTTGCACGTGCCGGTTTAGCGGGCCAAATGCGCAGACAA
>NZ_JBKBQY010000119.1:0-8245 GCF_046292185.1 Yoonia sp. | reverse complement strand
GCGCCACACAGCGCAAAAAGCGTATTGGCCGTGGTGCGGGTTCGGGCATGGGTAAAACCGGTGGCCGTGGTATCAAAGGCCAGAAATCACGTTCCGGCGTGGCGATCAAAGGCTACGAAGGTGGCCAGATGCCGCTTTACCAGCGTCTGCCCAAGCGTGGCTTCAACAAGCCGAACCGCAAGGCTTTCTCTGTCGTCAATCTGGGCCTGATCCAGAAATTCATCGACGAAGGCAAAATCGACATCAAGAACGACATCACCGAAGATGCGCTGATCGCATCCGGTCTGGTGCGTCGCAAGAAGGACGGTATCCGCGTTCTGGCCAAGGGTGAATTCACCTCGAAAGCCACGATCAGCGTGACCGGCGCGTCGCAGGGCGCTGTGGATGCGGTGGCCAAGGCCGGCGGCTCATTGACCGTCACCACAACTCCGGCAGCGGCAGAGTAACACCTTGTGAGCGGCCTCCGGGTCGCTTACATGTGCTCTCGTGTTTTTCCCAAACGCCGCTGATCGGGGAACCGTTCAGCGGCGTTTATCATGAAAAGAGACCCTTATGGCTTCTGCAGCAGAGCAAATGGCAGCCAACGTCAGTTGGAGCGCCTTCGGCAAAGCAACTGAACTGCGCCAACGTATCCTATTCACGATTGGCCTGTTGATGATCTACCGTCTCGGCACGTTTATTCCGGTTCCCGGGATCGACGGTATTGCCTTGCAGCAGTTCATGGATGATGCACAGGCCGGTATCGGCGGCATCCTGTCGATGTTCACCGGCGGTGCGCTGTCGCGGATGGCGATCTTCACGCTTGGGATCATGCCGTATATCTCTGCGTCCATCGTGATGCAGTTGCTTGGGTCGATGTGGGAGCCGCTGAAGAACCTCAAGAAAGAGGGCGAGGCAGGCCGCCGCAAGCTGAACCAATACACCCGCTACGGCACCGTGGTGCTGGCGACGGCACAGGCCTACGGGCTTGCGGTCAGTCTTGAGGCGGGCGGTCTCGCCTCTGATCCAGGTTTCTTTTTCCGCGCCTCATGCGTGATCACCATCGTTGGCGGCACGATGTTCCTGATGTGGCTCGGTGAACAGATCACCGCACGCGGCATCGGCAACGGTATTTCGCTGATCATTTTCGTCGGCATCATTGCAGAAATTCCTGCCGCTTTGGCGCAGTTCCTGAGCCAGGGCCGGTCCGGCGCGATTAGCCCGTTGGTGATTGTGGGGATATTGCTGATGGTGATTGTCGTGCTGACCTTCGTGGTCTTCATGGAACGATCGCTGCGCAAGATTCATATTCAGTATCCGCGCCAGCAGCGCGGTATGAAAGTCTATGACGGATCATCCAGCCACCTGCCGATCAAGGTGAACCCCGCCGGTGTGATCCCCGCGATCTTTGCCTCTGCCTTGTTGCTTCTGCCGACCACGATCAGCACGTTCAGTGGCGGGACCAGCGGGCCGTTCATGTCGACCATTCTGGCGCTGTTTGGCCCCGGTCAGCCGCTTTATCTGATTTTCTTTGGTGGCATGATCATCTTCTTCACCTATTTCTATACCCGTGAAGTCGCCTTCAAGACCGAAGACGTGGCCGAGAACCTCAAGAACCAGAACGGTTTCGTGCCCGGTATCCGCCCCGGCAAACGGACCGAGGAATATCTGGATTACGTTGTGACACGTATTCTGGTGCTTGGGTCCGGGTATCTGGCGCTGGTTGCCTTGCTGCCGGAAATCATCCGCGCCGAATTGTCGATCCCGTTCTATTTTGGCGGCACATCGGTGTTGATCATCGTGTCGGTCGGGATGGATACGATCCAGCAGATTCAGTCGCATCTGGTCGCGCATCAATACGAAGGCCTGATCGAAAAGTCGCAGCTGCGTGGCAAGCGTAGCACGACCAAGAAAAAGGGGCCGTCGCGCAGATGAACATCATACTTTTAGGACCACCCGGCGCGGGCAAGGGAACCCAAGCCCGCCGGTTGGTTGAAGAACGCAATATGGTGCAACTCAGCACGGGCGACATGTTGCGCGCTGCGCGCACCAGCGGCACCGAGATGGGCCGCAGGGTCGCCGAGGTGATGGACCGCGGCGAATTGGTCACAGATGAGATCGTGATCGGCCTGATCCGCGAACAGCTTTTGGCGGGTGGCGAACACGGTGGCTTTATCTTCGATGGGTTCCCGCGCACTTTGGCGCAGGCCGATGCCTTGGGCGAGTTGCTGGGCGAAATCGGTGCGACCCTTCACCACGTGATTGAATTGCAGGTCAATGATGATGTGCTGGTGGAACGTATCCTTGGGCGTGCGGCAGATTCCGTGGCAGCAGGCGGGCAGGCGCGTGCCGATGACAATGCAGACAGCCTGAGGACCCGGCTTTTGGCCTATTACAAGCAGACCAGCCCGCTGGTGGGGTATTATTACGCCAAGGGTAACCTGAAAACGGTCGATGGTCTGGCCAGCATGGACGATGTTGCGCAAAGCATCGCGGATGCGATCGGTTAAGGGCCGCTGGCCCTTGACGATGCGGGCATTGCCTCCTAAACAGCGCCATCCCGAAAGGGAATCAATGCGCGCGGTCCGGGTCGCCCCCTGATTGCGCGAGTTACCTGATATGACGCAGCCCGGCGCCTTTTGGTCCGGGCTTCCGTTGTGAAAAAAGGGTCTGGCATCACGGACCCGCAACGAAAAGGAATTGCACACGTGGCACGTATTGCCGGCGTAAACATCCCGACTGCAAAGCGGGTTCCAATCGCCCTCACCTATATCACTGGTATTGGCCCCGCCATTGCCGAACAGATCTGCGAAGCAACCAAGATCGACCGCGCCCGCCGCGTCAACGATCTGTCGGATGCAGAGATTCTGACAATCCGCGAATTCATAGACGCCAACCTGACTGTCGAAGGTGATCTGCGTCGTGAAACGCAGATGAACATCAAGCGCCTGATGGACCTTGGCTGCTACCGTGGCCTGCGTCATCGTCGCAACCTGCCGGTACGTGGTCAGCGGACCCATACCAACGCGCGCACACGCAAAGGCCCTGCAAAGGCCATTGCCGGCAAGAAGAAATAAGGGGACCTGACAGATGGCACGCGATACAAAACGCACCAAAAAGAAGGTCTCCAAGAACATCGCCGCTGGCGTTGCTCATGTGAATTCTTCGTTCAACAATACCAAGATCCTGATTTCCGACGTGCAGGGCAATGCGATCGCATGGTCGTCCGCCGGCACGATGGGCTTCAAAGGATCGCGGAAATCGACACCTTACGCGGCCCAGATGGCTGCGGAAGATGCAGGTAAGAAGGCTCAGGATCACGGCGTGAAAACGCTGGAAGTCGAAGTGCAGGGTCCGGGTTCCGGCCGTGAATCTGCATTGCGCGCGTTGGCTGCTGCCGGGTTCAACATCACATCGATCCGTGACGTGACCCCGATGGCGCATAACGGCTGCCGTCCGCCAAAGCGCCGCCGCGTCTGAACCATACGAAACGCCTTGGGGTCGTGCATTTTGTGCACGGCCCCAGTCCGTTATTTTGAAACCTCGGGCGTTTGCCTTTTTGGACATGAAGGCAAACAAGGATGGAGGGACATATGATCCATAAAAACTGGGCTGAGTTGATCAAGCCGACACAGCTTGACGTCAAGCCGGGCAATGACCCGATGCGACAGGCCACTGTTATCGCCGAACCGCTGGAGCGTGGCTTTGGCCTGACGCTTGGCAATGCTTTGCGCCGCATTCTGATGTCGTCGCTGCAAGGTGCCGCCATTACTGCCGTGCAGATTGATAATGTGCTGCATGAGTTTTCATCCGTATCGGGTGTGCGCGAAGACGTCACCGATATCGTGCTGAACCTCAAAGGCGTCGCCATCCGTATGGAAGTCGAAGGTCCAAAGCGTTTGTCCGTTCAGGCCAAAGGCCCGGGCGTTGTGACCGCTGCCGATATCTCGGAAACTGCCGGGATCGAGATTCTGAACAAGGATCATGTGATCTGCCACCTTGATGAAGGTGCCGATCTGTACATGGAACTTACCGTGAACACCGGCAAGGGCTACGTTGCCGCTGACAAGAACAAGCCGGAAGACGCGCCGATCGGCATGATCGCCATCGACGCGATCTATTCGCCAGTGAAAAAAGTGTCCTATGACGTGCAGCCGACCCGCGAAGGTCAGGTGCTGGATTACGACAAGCTGACGATGAAGGTGGAAACCGATGGTTCGCTGTCGCCTGACGATGCCGTGGCCTATGCCGCGCGCATTCTGCAGGACCAGTTGTCGATCTTCGTGAACTTTGACGAGCCTGAATCGGCTTCGGCTGGTGCGGACGACGACGGGTTGGAATTCAACCCGCTGCTGCTCAAGAAAGTGGACGAGCTGGAACTGTCTGTCCGTTCGGCAAACTGCCTCAAGAACGACAACATCGTCTATATCGGCGATCTGATCCAGAAAACCGAAGCAGAAATGCTGCGCACCCCGAACTTTGGCCGCAAATCCTTGAACGAAATCAAGGAAGTGTTGTCGGGCATGGGTCTGCACCTTGGCATGGATGTCGAGGATTGGCCGCCGGACAATATCGAAGATCTGGCGAAAAAGTTCGAAGACCAGTTTTAAGACCCGTAGGGTGCGTATTCATACGCACCCTACACGCACCACCCTGGGCAATTCCGCCTCAATAATACGGCTGGCACGCATCAGACCGTTGGACAAAGTATAAACCTTTAGGAGACTTCAAATGCGTCACGCAAGCGGTTACCGCAAACTGAACCGGACCCACGAACACCGTAAAGCCATGTTCGCCAACATGGCCGGGGCCCTGATCGAACATGAACAAATCAAGACAACGCTGCCAAAGGCCAAAGAACTGCGCCGCATCGTTGAAAAGCTGGTCACCTTGGGCAAGCGCGGCGATCTGCACGCCCGCCGTCAGGCCGATGCCCAGCTCAAGCAAGACATTCACACGGCCAAGCTGTTTGAGATCATCGGCCCCCGTTACGCCGAACGTCAGGGCGGTTACGTCCGCATCATGAAAGCCGGTTTCCGTTATGGCGACATGGCACCGATGGCAATCATCGAATTCGTGGACCGCGACGTGAATGCCAAGGGTGCCGCCGATAAGGCCCGTCTGGCCGAGTTCGAGGCGATGGAGGA
Organism: Yoonia sp.; assembly: GCF_046292185.1. Classification (GTDB taxonomy): domain Bacteria; phylum Pseudomonadota; class Alphaproteobacteria; order Rhodobacterales; family Rhodobacteraceae; genus Yoonia. The sequence goes on along the minus strand of NZ_JBKBQY010000119.1, from coordinate 3,119 downwards.
TTAATTTCTCCGCCACGCTGAATTCTTGCAAAGCCCTGCCAGATTGGCGGGGCTTTCTCTTTTTTACGGAAAGTCTATCATCGCATCATGCCTGACCTGTTCGACAGCGCCCCCGACAAAACCCCCGCAGGCCCACGCCCGCTGGCGGATCGGTTGCGGCCAAAGCGTTTGTCAGAGGTGATCGGCCAGCAACAGGTGCTTGGCTCTGATGCACCACTTGGCACGATGCTGGCGTCAGGGTCCTTGTCATCGCTTATTTTCTGGGGCCCGCCCGGTGTGGGCAAAACGACTATCGCGCGCCTGTTGGCGGATGAAACCGACCTGCATTTTGTCCAGATCAGCGCGATTTTCACTGGCGTGCCGGAATTGCGCAAAGTCTTTGAAGGCGCGAAGATGCGCCGTCAGAATGGCGAAGGCACGCTGCTGTTCGTCGATGAAATCCACCGGTTCAACAAGGCGCAGCAGGACGGCTTTTTGCCCTATATGGAAGATGGCACGATCTTGTTGGTCGGGGCCACAACGGAAAACCCCAGCTTTGAACTGAATGCCGCGCTGCTGAGCCGGTCACAGGTCTTTATCCTGACCCGTCTGACATTGACCGATCTCGAACTGCTCGCCCAACGCGCGGAACAGGAACTGGGCCGCGCCCTGCCGCTGGATGGGACCGCGCGCGAGGCTTTGCTGGACATGGCCGATGGCGACGGACGTGCGCTGCTCAATCTGATCGAGCAGGTGGCGGCGTGGAAGACCGACGCCAAACTGACCCGCGACGATCTGACCAAACGGTTGATGAAGCGCGCGGTGAAATACGACAAATCAGGCGAGGAACATTATAATCTGATCTCTGCCCTGCATAAATCGGTGCGTGGGTCGGACCCGGATGCCGCCCTGTACTGGTTCGCGCGTATGCTGGCGGGTGGAGAAGACCCGCGCTATCTGGCCCGCCGGATCACCCGCATGGCGGTCGAGGATATCGGGCTGGCCGATCCACAGGCGCAGGCCGTTTGTCTGCAGTCGTGGGAAACCTATGAACGGCTGGGCAGCCCCGAAGGTGAACTGGCGCTGGCGCAGGCGGTGACCTATCTGGCGCTCGCGCCGAAATCCAACGCGGCCTATGTCGCATATAAGGCGGCGGTCGCGGCAGCCAAACAGACCGGATCAGAACCGCCCCCCGCGCATATCATGAACGCGCCGACCAAGTTGATGAAGGAACAGGGGTTCGGGGCGGGCTATGCCTATGACCACGATGCCGAAGACGGGTTCAGTGGCCAGAATTATTTCCCCGAAACCATGAAACGTGGCATTTACTATCTGCCCGTTGATCGCGGCTTTGAACGTGAACTCAAGAAACGTGTCGATTTCTTTGCTGGGCTGCGCGCCAAGCGGGGCAAGAATTGACTTCCCCGCGCCAAAAGGTCAAGGCAAGGCGATGATGACACCTGTGATCTCTGTGGCTTTTGGTGGGGCTCTTGGCTCTGTGCTGCGCTATCTTGTCGGGATGGCGGTGGCCTTTCCCGTCGGCACGCTTGTGGTCAACGTGCTGGGATCTTTTGCGATCGGGCTGGTCTGGATACTTCTGGCCGCGCGCGGTTTGCAGAACTGGATTCCCTTCGTGATGATGGGCGTTCTGGGCGGGTTCACGACCTTCTCGACTTTCTCTCTTGATACGATCCGGCTGGTCGAGGCGGGGCGCATCATGGCGGCGAGCGGCTATGTGCTGGCGTCGGTGATATTATCAATTGCGGCCTGCGGATTGGGCCTGTGGCTTGCCAAAGGATTAACGACATGAGCGGTGTACACACCAGAACCATCGGCCCCGACGACGGCGATCAGCGGCTGGACCGCTATCTGCGCCGCCTGTTCCCGCATCTGACGCAGGGGCGCATCGAAAAGTTGTGCCGCAAGGGCGAATTGCGCGTGGATGGCGGGCGGGTGAAAACCAGCACGCGCCTTGAAATCGGACAGAAAATCCGCATCCCGCCGCTCCCGACAGAGGAAGAGGCAGCAGCGGCTGCGTCACTGGCCCGCCACGGCGTGACCAAAGCGGATGCCAAGCTGATCCAGTCCTGCGTGATCTATAAGGATGAGCATATCATCGCGATCAACAAACCGCACGGTCTGGCCACACAAGGTGGCACCAACACCACCCGCCATGTCGATGGCATGGCCGAAGCGCTGATGTTCGATTACGACGAAAAGCCACGGCTGGTGCACCGGCTGGACCGAGATACATCGGGTGTCCTGCTGCTGGCGCGGACGCGGATGATGGCCAAGCAATTGACCGAGAACCTCAAACACCGCGAAACCCGCAAGATTTATTGGGCCGCTGTCGCCGGTGTGCCGCATCCGCGCGCGGGCACGATCAAATACGGTCTGGTCAAGGCCCCCGGCCACGGCAAAGGCGGCGAAAATGAAAAGATGCGCTGCGTGCATCCCAATGACATCGCGAGCACCGAAGGCGCAAAACGTGCCGCATCCGATTACGCTGTGATGGATACGCTGGCCAGCCGTGCCGCATGGTGTGCGCTCGTGCCGATCACAGGCCGGACCCATCAGTTGCGCGCGCATATGGCTGAAATCGGGCATCCGATCATCGGCGATGGCAAATATGGCGGGTCGGGTCAGGAAAACCTTGGCGACGGCTGGGGCGCCAGCATGGGCAGCGAGATCGGGCGCAAGATGCATCTGCACGCCCGCAGCCTGACCATCGAACACCCCGCCACCGGCAAGACCCTGCATATCACGGCCCCCTTGCCAGAGCATATGCAGAACACCTGGGATTTCGTCGGCTGGATCGTGGGCCATGCCCCGGTTGATCCGTTCAATATGCCCGATGTCTGATCTGCGCCTTGTGATATTCGACGTCGACGGCACGCTGGTCGATAGTCAGGCTGAAATCGTGGCCTCGATGACCACGGCCTTCACGTCTGAGGACCTGATCGTGCCGGACCGCACCCGCATCCTTTCTATTGTCGGCCTGTCGCTGGATGTGGCCGTGGCACGACTTTGCCCTGATCTGCCCATCGGGCAGCAGGCGCGCGTGGTGCAGGCCTATAAGGACAGTTATATGGCGTTGCGCGGTGCGGACGGGAAGGATGAAAAAAGCCCGCTTTATCCCG
>NZ_JBKBQY010000118.1:0-8813 GCF_046292185.1 Yoonia sp. | reverse complement strand
GGGCGTCAGGAAATTGCGGTCCGACGGGCCAAGGATGAAACGGACCATGTCCTGCACATAGGCGCTGTCGCTTTCCGCGCCCAGTTTGCGCGCGCGGTCCTGAAAGTTGCCTTCACCGTCTTTCAGCATCTGGAACGCGGCGCGCAGCGCGGTGATATCGGCACGGTCCACGCCTTTGCGTTTCAGCCCGACAAGGTTCAGCCCGTCCAGCACGCCGCGCGGCGCCTGCACCAGACCGTGCGGCACGACATCCGCCGTGACCATGGTCACTGCCCCGATGATCGCGCCCCGCCCGATCCGCACGAATTGATGCACGCCGCACAGACCGCCGATGATCACATCATCCTCGATCACGCAATGGCCCGCCACGGCAGAGGAATTGACGATGATCACCCGGTTGCCGACCTGCGCATCATGGGCGACATGACAGCCCGCCATCAGCAGGCAATCATCGCCGATGCGCGTGATGCCGCCGCCCTGTGCGGTGCCGGTGTTGATCGTGACATGTTCGCGAATTCGGTTGCGTGCGCCGATGCGGAGCTGCGTTTTTTCGCCGCCGAATTTTAAATCCTGCGGGATTTCACCGATCACCGCGAAGGAAAAGATGGTGCAACCGTCGCCGATATGGGTGTCGCCTTCGATCACCACATGGCTTTTTAGCGTCACGCCTTCGCCCAGTACCACATCGGGGCCAATCACGCAAAACGGCCCGATATCGCAGCCCGCGCCGATCAGCGCGCCATTCGCGATCACGGCAGAGGGGTGAATCCCCACCATCAGCCCTGCATATCCATCATTGCGGTGAATTCCGCCTCGGCGGCCAGTTCGCCATCGACGGTCGCGACACCCTTGAAGCGCCAGACCTTACCGCCTGGTTTGCCGCGTGTCGTGGTGATCTTCATTTCCAGCACGTCGCCCGGCACGACCTTGCGACGGAATTTACAGGCGTCGATGGCCATGAAATAGACCAACAGATTGCCGTCGGTCAGGCCAAGCGACGTGCCAACCATCACGGCGGATGTCTGGGCCATCGCCTCGACAATCGTTACACCGGGCATGATCGGGTTGCCGGGAAAATGGCCCTGAAAATAGGGTTCGTTCATCGTGACATTCTTGATGCCTGTCGCCGATTGCGTGCCATCGATGCTATGCACCTTGTCCACCAGCAGGAACGGATAGCGGTGGGGCAGGATTTTCTGGATCAGCTGGATATCGGCGGTGGTCACGGGCTCGGACATGATTTTTCCTTGTTCTTGCGGCTTGATAACCTGACTAGCAAGCCGCGAAGCGCGCGGCAAGCGCGGCTATTGGGTACCGTCGCCCAGCATTTCGTCAATCCGGCGCACCGCGTCGTCGGTGATATTGGCGGATCGCACCGACAGCACAACGTTGCGCTGTTCCAGCACCATGGCAGCACCGCGTTCGAGCATGATATTTGCGACGATGGCCTGCACGCGTTCCTCGAACGCGGCGCGGGCCTGCGTGGCCTCGGTCTGCAGCTCGACCGTCTTGGCCTCGCGGTCGCGGCGGACCTCTTGCACGCGCACGTCAAAGGCCGTGGCCTCGGCCCGGAAATCATCGGGCTCCATGCTGGCGCGGCGCTGGGTCAGGCTGCGTTCTTCTTCGGTCAGTTCGGCGGCGATGGCGTCGTTTTCGGCCTGCAGTTCTGCCGATTTCTGCGCCAGATCGGATGCAATACGCCGCCCATATTCGGTTTCAAAGAACAGCCGTTCGCTGTCGATGATCAGAACAGGCGGGCCGGCCGGCGGCAGTTCCTGGGCTGCCGCCGGCATCGCCAGCAGCAGACAGACAAGCAACGCACGGCCGGCCCACATCAGAAGCTGGTCGAGATCGTGACGTCAAAGAACCGGGTCCGGTCGCGGTCCTGCACGTCCAGAGGTTCGGTAAAGTTGAAACGCAGCGGCCCGATGGGCGTGGTCCAGAAGATCGAGGCACCGACCACAGCGCGCGGGGTGAAATCGTCATATTCGACCTGATCTGGATAGCCTGAATCCCAGACAGACCCGTAATCGGCGAACACGCCGCCGGTGATCCCGTATTCGCTTGGCAGACCAAGGGGGAATTCCGCCTCAAGCCGGGCCACGGCAAAGGCGTTGCCGCCGATAGCATCATCAAAGGGTTCATTAGAGCGTGGACCGATCCCGCCCGCCTCGAAGCCGCGCATCAGGCGGCTGCCAAGAAAGAAACGGTCGGTGACGCGGCTTTGCCCTTGCTGGTAATCCAGATAGCCGCCTTCGACGGTGGCGCGCAGCGTCACTTCTTCGTTCAGCACCCGTGTTTCGGCACCGGCCAGCGCCGTGGTTCTGATGAACTGGCTGTCGCCAAAGCCGAATTCCTGACCAAAGCGCAGGATGATGCCGGTATTCGGATCAAGCCCTTCGCGGCGGGTGTCGTAGCTGTAGGAATAGCCCAGCGAATTTGTCGTGACCGCGCCAATCTCGGCCTCGTTCACGATGATCGGGCTGGCATCGTCGGATACGTTCGACAGATCGGTATAGTTGAAGGCGTAAAACACTGTCAGGCGCCCGTTTTCGCTGACCGGAAACGCCAGTGTCGGGCTGAACCGGAAAGATTGCGTGTCATAAAGCGCGTTTTCGCGACTGGTTTGCAGATAGGATAACTCGATCCCGGCGCGCAGGTCACGGCCCAGCAATTGCGGTTCGGCAAAGCGGAACGACAGCCGCTGATTGGTCGCCGCTGTCGAGATATCGAAATCCAACCGCTGACCGCGCCCCTGAAAGTTGCTTTGCCCGTAAGACGCGACAAGCCCAAGGCCGGTATCGGTGTTGTAATTGGCCCCGAAAGACAGGGTGCCTGTCGGCCCTTCGGTCACGTCGACGTCGACGATGACCTGATTTTCCGATGACCCCTGCCGGGTTTCGACATTGGCATTCTGAAAGAACCCCAGCGCACGGATACGCCGCGCGCTGTCGCGGATTTCGCGGGGGTTGAAAGGGTCGCCTTCGACGACGCGGATCTGGTTACGGATCACCCGGTCCAGCGTGGTGGAATTGCCCTGAATGTCGATCCGTTCGACAAAAACGCGCGGCCCTTCTGTCAGCACGTAATTCACATCAAGCGTCAGGTCACGCTCGTTGCGGGTGATACGGGGTTCGACCTGCAGGAAATTGATGCCCTGCTGAACCGCCAGCCGTTCCAGCCTTGTGATGTCGGTTTCAATCGGCACCGGCGAATAGACCGCCCCTGCCCTGACACGGATCGCGTTCTGGAAATCGGCTGCATCGACGCCCTCGATGGCGCTGCTGACGGTGACATTGCCGAAATTGAACTGCTGGCCTTCACGGACGTTGAACGTCACCAGATAGGCGTCGCGTTCCGGTGTCAGTGTGACATCGACGTTCAGCACTTCGAAATCGGCAAAGCCGCGCGAGCGGTAGAAATCGGTCAGCAATTGCCGGTCCTGATTGACGCGGTCGGGCGAGAATGTGTCGCGGGTCACCAGCGCGCGGAAAATCCCCGCCTGTTTGGTATCCAGCACCCGGCGCAGCCGTTCGTTGGAATAGGTGCGGTTGCCAAGGAAGGACACGCGCTCAATCTCGGTCACGCCGGATTCGGTGATCTCGAACACCAGATCGACGCGGTTTTCCGTCAGCCGGATGATGCGCGGTGTGACCACAGCATTGATCCGGCCCTGATTGGCATAGGCCTGTGTGATCGCGGCGGTATCCGCCTCGGCCAGAACGGGGTTGAAGACACGGCGCGGTTCCGATTGCAGCAAGGGCAGCAATTGCGCGTCGCGCAGGCGGCTGTTGCCTTCAAGGCTGATCCGGTTAACGGTCGGGAATTCCACCACCTGAATGACCAGCGTCCCACCCTGCGGGATCACGTCGACGGTTTCAAACAGGCCCGATTCCCGGATTCGTTGCGCGGCATCGTTCAGTTCGGCGGTGGACAAGGATTGCCCGGCGCTGATCCCAGCGATTGTCAGCACCGTGCCATCGGCCACCCTTTGGTTGCCCTGCACGGATACGTTGTTGAACGCAAAGCCCTGCGCGCTGGCGGCACCGGCCGTGACCATGGCCAATCCTGTCACCGTTGCGACCACGCGTGCTGTCGCCATGCCCTGCGCCAAAGCGCGCCCACCAATTCTTTGCATTTTTCGTCGCCTGTCCTGATGTCCCTGTTGTCAAAGGGAGTAGCCGCATTAAAAGCCGTTGTCAAAAAGACAAAGCCATCCGATCAGCGGGATTTTCGCCACTGTTGCAACACTCACCGGCAGAAGATGGTATCGTTGAGCACGGTAAACGACATCATCGTCAGGATCAGCGCCAGTCCGAGGAACATGAACACCTGCACGGCACGGTCCGACGGCTTGCGGCGGGTGACGGCCTCATAAGCGTAAAACACCAGATGCCCGCCATCCAGCACCGGGATCGGGAACAGGTTGATCAGCCCGACCGCCGCCGACAAGGCCCCGATGAACCAGATGAAACTCTGCGTGCCCTGCCGCGCCATCGATCCGCTGGTTTCGGCGATGCCGACGGGACCCGACAGGTTGCAGGTCGAAATCTGCCCGACAATGATATGTTGCAGCGCCGACAGCGATGTCGTGGCGGTGTTCCACAACCCTTCGACCCCCAGACGCCCGGCTTCGAACAGGCCCACGGTTTCGGTCTGCGCGTCAAAGAACAATTGCCCGGTGATCCCGATCCGGTAGGTCTGCGCGAAACCACCCTCAGGCTGGGGTTCATCGGTGATGCGCGGGGCCAGCGTGACGTCGATATCGCGTCCGTTGCGCCAGATCGTCAGGTCCAGCGGTGCGCCTTCGGCGGCGATCACCCTTTCCTGCAATTGCCGGAAGGCAAAGATCGGATCACCATCCACCGCCGTGATCACATCGCCGATCCGTAGCCCGGCGTTATCCGCCGCCGACCTGGGTGCCAGACCTGAAATCAGCGTTGGCATCAGATAGGGACCGGTCACGTCGATCTGGCGGTCATCGCGGATCACCGTATAGGTCAGGTTTTCCTGCAACGGCAGCAATTCCAGCAGCGATTCTTCCCGGCCGTCATCGGTAAAGGGGATGCCCTCGACCGCGATGATCTGATCGCCGCTTTGCAATTCGGATGTGAAAGCGGCCGGCAGGTCCTGCGCCTGACCGAATGTCACCGGTTCCGTGGCGCGCCCCTGATACATGATCGAGCCGGTAAAGATCGCGATGGCGAGGATGAAATTGAACAAAGGCCCCGCCGCCACGGTCAGCGTGCGCGCCCAAAGCGGGGCACCGTGCATCGTCCGGCGCGCATGCGCGGGGTCGACGCTGTCGTCCGATCCGACGCTGGCGGCATTGGCATCGCCCAGGAATTTGACATAGCCGCCCAACGGCAATGCCGCGACCTGCCACAGCGTGCCGTGTTTGTCGGTGCGGCTGTAAATCACCGGGCCAAAGCCGAGCGAGAACACCTCTGCCTTGATGCCGCACCAGCGGCCCACGATGTAATGGCCATATTCATGGATCGCCACGATCACCGACAAGGCAACCACAAAGGCTGCGATCATGAAGGCGAAATTGCCGAACATCGGCACGAATTGCATCAGATCCAAGGTGTTATCCCAACTGTCTTATGATTTCGCCCGCATAGATCCGGGCCAGCCTGTCGGCGTCTAGCACGCTATCTAGGGTCATGTCCCGCGTTTGCAGCCCATCCCCCGATGACATTTTGACGAGCGTGCGGTCCACCACCGCAGACATCTGCATAAACCCGATATCCCCGGCGATGAACCCGTCCAGCGCGCGTTCTTTCGCCGCATTGAACACGGCACCGGCCAGCCCCCCGGTTTCCATCACGAAACGTGCCAGCGCCAGCGCAGGATAACGATCCTCTTCCGGGGCCGCGAATGTCAGCGATCCGATTTTCGCCAGATCGAGCCGTTCGACTGGCAGATGCCGCCGCTGCGGCCAGTGCAGCGCATAGCCGATGGCGTGGCGCATATCAGGCGGGCCGACATGGGCCATCAGCGCGCCGTCATTGAAACCGACAAGTGCGTGGATCAGGCTTTCGCGATGCACCAGCACCTCGATCATACTGGAAGGGACGCCAAAGAATTCCTTGGTTTCAATCAGTTCCATCGCCTTGTTGAACATGGACGCGGAATCGATGGTGATCCGCTGCCCCATGTCCCAGTTCGGATGGCTGGACGCCTGCGCCAATGTCGCCGTCGCCAGCTGATCCTTGGGCCAGTCGCGGAAGGCACCGCCGCTGGCGGTGATGATGATCCGTTCGACCGCCGCCATATCCTCGCCCACCAGCGCCTGAAACACGGCGGAATGTTCGCTGTCGACGGGCAGGATCTTTGCCCCCGACGCCTGCGCGCGCGCCATCAGCAAAGGGCCTGCGGTGACAAGGGATTCCTTGTTCGCCAGCGCCAATGTGGTGCCGTGATCCAGCGCAATCATCCCTGGCACCAGCCCTGCCGATCCGATGATCGCGGACAAGGCCCAGTCGACGGGGCGCATCGCCGCCTCTGCTATCGCCTCTGGCCCTGCGGCGACGGCGATGCCGGTGCCCGACAGGGCTGATTTCAATTCATCATAGCATTCAGGATGACACGTCACCGCAATATCGGCGCGCAACGACTTGGCATCATGTGCTAATTTGTCGATATTTCGACCACCCGTCAGGGCGACGACATCATAGGCATCCAGATCGCGCGCGATCAGGTCAACTGCGCTTTGTCCGACTGATCCGGTGGCGCCGAACAGGGTAATCCGCCTCAAAACGCGACCCCGGGGATGTCGAAAATATCGGCGATCACGATCATGAAGATCGCCCCGCCCAGCAGCGCGTCGAACCTGTCGAACAGCCCGCCATGACCGGGGATCAGGGTGGATGAATCCTTGACCTTCATCCGCCGTTTCAAAGCGCTTTCCGCGATATCGCCCATCTGCCCGGCAAAGCTGAGCGCCATGGAAATCGGAACGATGATCAGGCCGACATTGGTGAAGATCATGAAAATCCCCCCGACCAGACCCGCGCCCACCCAGCCCGCGACGGTGCCGGACCATGTTTTCTTGGGGCTGATCGCGGGCCAGAATTTTGGGCCGCCAATGGCCTTGCCCGCGAAATAGCCAAAGATATCGGTGACGATCACCACCACCATCAGCCAGAGAATCCACGTAAAGCCGAAATCATTGCGGAAATGCACCAGACCCCAGCCTGCGATCTGGATGCCAAAGGCAAAGATGAAGAAAGTCTTGACCTCGGTCCGCAATTGCGTGGCGCCGATCACCGGCGCGATCAGGAACATCAGCAGCGCCCAGTTGCTGTCGTAGGTCAGTTGCCCCGACATGACGGATGCAACCAATGCAGCCAGCAGCATCCCCTTTGTCGGCTCGCCCGGGCGGATCATCATCCACAACTCCCAGACCATGACGGCGGAAACGAATACCACCAGCATCTGAAACCAGACACCGCCCAGAATGACGCCCACCGCGCCGATCGCCGTCATCGCCGCGCCAGAGGCGAAGCGGATCGTCAGATCGTCCCATTTCGCGGGATTTGGTGCCGCCCCCGACATGATCAGGCCATCACTGCGCCAAAGCGGCGTTCGCGCTGGCCATATCGCGCCACCACCCGCCCGAATTCCGCTGCGGTGAAATCGGGCCAGAGCGTATCAACGAATTCATATTCCGCATAGGCCGATTGCCAGAGCAGGAAATTGGATATCCGCGCCTCGCCACTGGTGCGGATCACCAGATCGGGGTCGGGCAGGACATGGGTATCAAGGAACCGTGCCAGCGTTTCGGCATCAACATCCTTGTGGGTCAGGCGCCCCATCTCGACCTCATAAGCGAGCCGTTTGGCCGCGCGCGTGACCTCGTCACGTCCGCCGTAATTCAGCGCGATGGTCAGGTGCAGCAGATCATTGCCCGCCGTCAGCAGTTCGAGATTGTCCATGAGGCTGACCAGTTTGTCGTCCAGACGGATGCGGTCGCCAATGAACCGCACCCGCACACCGCTGCTGTGCAGATCCATCGCCTCGCGCTGGATATATTTGCGAAACAGGGTCATCAGCCCGGCGACTTCGCTTTGGGTGCGTTTCCAGTTTTCGGTCGAAAAGGCAAACAGGGTCAGATATTTGACGTTGTTTCCGGGGCAAGCCTTGAGGATTTCGCGTACCCGGCGCGCGCCCGCATGATGCCCCAACAGGCGCGGCCGGCCACGTTGCTGCGCCCAGCGGCCATTGCCATCCATGATGATCGCCACATGATCGGGGCCGGTTCTGTCACTGTCCTGGCGCATTGCGGCCCCTTTAACTGCAGGCCTCAGACCTGCATGATTTCCGCTTGTTTGGTTTCCAGCGTCTCATCGACGGTCTTGATATGCGCATCGGTCATTTCCTGCACCGTGGTTTCCCAGAATTTCTGGTCATCCTCTGACAGGCCATCGGCCTTGGCCTTTTTGATCTGGTCCATGCCGTCGCGGCGCAGGTTGCGGATCGAAACCCGCGCGCTTTCGGCATAGTTCCCGGCGACCTTGGTCAATTCGCGGCGGCGTTCTTCGTTCAGTTCGGGGATCGGCAGCATGATGATCGTGCCATTGAGCTGCGGATTGATTCCCAGCCCGCTTTCGCGGATCGCCTTTTCGACTTTGCCGACCAGCGCCTTGTCCCAGACATTGATCGTCACCATCCGTGGTTCGGGCACGTTCACGGTGCCGACCTGATTGATCGGCGTGGGCGATCCGTAGGCATCGACCATGATCGGTTCCAGCATCGACCCCGACGCGCGACCGGTGCGCAAGGACGCCAGTTCCACCCGCAGATTGGCA
>NZ_JBKBQY010000117.1:0-8945 GCF_046292185.1 Yoonia sp. | reverse complement strand
CCTGTTGAACGGCAATGTCACCCTGCAGAACAATACCCGTTTCGAAGGCCGGATCATACAGGCCGCGCAGCACAGGTTCATCCTGCAACGCGGCTACAATTACGACGCCTATCTGGATGCGCTCAAGGACGAGGAAACCGCCTTTAAAAAAGCCTATCAGGCGCTGATCAATTTTTCCGATCATGAATCACTCGATCTTTGCGGCAGGCGGATCTTGTTGAGCGGCCCTGTCGATATGCAGGGCTGTGATCCGTCGCGCGACCGCTATGAAATCCGCCGGGTCATCCGCAACGGTCAGTTTGAACCCGCCGACGGGGCGGCATGGGACAGCCAGACCGTCACCGCGCAGGCCAGCTATAGCGCCGCCAATGACCGGCAACTGACCAATGTCGCCGGGATCGCGCAGATCGCCGTGGGGTCGCTGGTGGCCGGTGCCGGTGTCGGGCGCGAGGTTTACGTGACCGCAGTCGATACCGCACAGGCGCGGCTGACGCTCAGCAACGCGCTCTATGATGCGGAAGGCACGCAGGATTTCACCTTTACCCGGTTCCGCTATCTGCTGGATTTTTCCGGTTACGAACGATTCAGCCAGTTCGTCCTGTCGGATATCGAATTTCAGTGCCGGGGCATCGCCAGCGGCATCATGATGGCCCCGGACGGGCTGACCTTTCATCTGCGCGATTGTTTCATCAACGGACCCAAGGACCGGGGGATCACCTCGCCGGGCTATGGCTGTCAGGGGATGATGATCGATCGCTGCCAGTTCATTTCCAACGAACAGGCCCTGCCGGTGGAAGACCGCGTGTCCATCGGGTTCAACGCCAATGCCAATGACGTCAAGATCCGCGACACAAGGACCAGCCGCTTCCTGCATTTCTGCGTGCTGGCGGGGTCCGGCAATCTGATCACCTCGAACCATTGGTTTCACGGCGACAATCAGAACGCCAGCGTGCGCAAGGGCGGCATTGTGCTGACCCTGCCCAATCCCAAAAGCGTGTTTACTGGCAATTACTGTGACAATAATTTCATCGAATGGACCAATGAGCATGAAAGTTCCCCCGCGCTGGGGCAGCAGTTTTCCTTTGGCGGGCTGACGATTACCGGCAATATCTTTACCACCAATGATGTCGTGCCGTGGTTCAATTTCATCGTGATCAAACCTTATGGGCCGGGGCATTACATCAATGGCTTTGCCGTGGTGGGCAATGTGTTCCGGTCGATCAACGGGCGCATCGCGCGGGTGGAAAGCGTCGATACCACCTTTGCCGATCTGGATTTCAGCCGCACGCGCAGCTTTGAATTCACCGCCAATACGTTTCACAACGTCGACACGCCCGTCGCCAACCCCGCCATGCTGACCCACCGGCAGACGACGGCGGCGGCGACATGGGTGATGAACACAGGGGATGCGCTGCCCTTTGGCGGGCGGGCGCGGCATGTGGACAGCGTGATGCCCGACGGCGCGATCACCACGGCGGCAAATCAGCGGATTCATGACATGCCCTGGGCCGAAGGCGAACAGGGTGCCGCCCGACGGTCGGTGCATCTGAACTGGAATATGCCGGTGCGCGGCGCTGTGCGCTATCAGGTCCGCATGGACCGAAGCGATTGAGGTGGATGCGATGAATTGCACAATAATTAAGCATATGACCGGAATATCGCGTTTCGCGCAGCGGTTTTGCACGACCTGCACTGGCCCTGTGCGCCGGTTTCTTGGCACAAGGACACGAAGGGATGACAGCAATGACCTATTCAGCCCAGATCGACATGGCGCAGGCCACGCCCTTGCCGCAGCGCGCGCAAGGGGCGCTGCATCTGTCGGCCAAACGGCGTGGCGCGGACAGTGTGATCGCCGATTTGCGCCAGCAGGGCGCGCTCAAGGCGCTGTTTCCGCGCAGCCACGGCGCGGCGCTGGATGCAGTGTTCCTCAACACCGCAGGCGGGCTGACGGGTGGCGACCGGATGGCGCTGGATATCGTGGCGCAGGCCGGCGCGCATGTCGTCCTGTCCTCGCAGGCGGCAGAACGTGGCTATGCGGCGCTGGACGATCAGATCGCGCATGTGGATGTGACCTTGCAGGTGGCGGATGGCGGGCGCATCGACTGGTTGCCGCAGGAAACCATCCTGTTCGATTGCGCGGCGCTGAACCGCCGGATGAATGTCGATCTGGCGGGCAGCGGGCAATGTTTGATCGTGGAGCCGGTGATATTCGGCCGGGTCGCGATGGGCGAGGTGGTGCATCAGCTACACCTGACCGACCAGTGGCGGATCAGGCGCGATGGCGCGCTGATCTTTGCCGATGCGCTGCGGTTGATCGGCGATGCCGATGCCTTGCTGGCGCGTCCCGCCATTGCGGGTGGGGCGGGGGCGATGGCGACATTGCTGCTGGCCTCCCCCTCTGCTGCCGGTCTGGCCGGGTCCCTGGACCTGCCCGAAACCGCCGGTGCCACCCTGCTGGCCGATGACTTGCTGCTGATCCGCCTGCTGGCCGCTGACGGTTTCACCCTGCGCCGTGACCTTATTCCCTTGATCGAGGCGCTGAGTGCCGCCCCCATCCCCCGTGTCTGGAGATTGTGACCCATGCAACTGACCCCGCGTGAAAAAGATAAACTGCTGCTTGCCATGGCCGCCGAGGTGGCGCGCAAACGCCTGTCGCGCGGCGTCAAGCTGAACTACCCAGAGGCGATCGCCCTGATCACCGATGCGGTGGTGGAAGGGGCGCGCGATGGAAGGTCTGTCGCGGATATGATGCAGGCGGGCGCGCAGATCATCACCCGCGATCAGGTGATGGATGGCATCGCCGACATGATCCACGAGGTGCAGGTCGAGGCGACCTTTCCCGATGGCACCAAGCTGGTGACGGTCCATGACCCGATCCGTTGAAAAGAAGATGAATATTTTTGGAAATAAGAAGCTGGGAGTAGTGCGATGAAACCGGGCGAAGTGATTGTGGCAGACGGCGATATCACCCTGAACGCGGGCGCAGAGGTGGTGACCCTGCAGGTCGCCAACACAGGCGACAGGCCCGTGCAGGTCGGATCGCATTTCCATTTCGCCGAGGCCAATCCGGCGCTGGATTTCGACCGGGCGGCGGCGCGCGGTCTGCGGCTGGATATCGCCGCAGGCACCGCCGTGCGGTTCGAGCCGGGCCAAAGGCGCGACGTGTCGCTGATCCCTTTGTCCGGCGCGCGCCGGGTGTTCGGGTTTAACCAAGCTGTGATGGGGGATCTGTAGGATGCCAGCAACAATCAACCGCCGCGATTATGCCGCGATGTTCGGCTCCACCGTGGGTGACAAGGTCCGGCTTGCCGATACGGAACTCTTTATCGAGGTGGAGCAGGATTTCACCATCTACGGCGAAGAGGTCAAATTCGGCGGCGGCAAGGTGATCCGCGACGGGATGGGCCAGAGCCAGGTCACGCGGGCAGGCGGCGCTGTGGATACTGTCATCACCAATGCGCTGATCGTGGATTGGACCGGCATCATCAAGGCCGATGTCGGCCTCAAGGACGGCATGATCGTGGCCATCGGCAAGGCGGGCAATCCCGACACCCAGCCCGGTGTGAATATCATCATCGGACCGGGGACCGAGGCGATTGCCGGTGAGGGCCGCATCCTGACCGCCGGTGGCATCGACAGCCATATCCATTTCATCTGTCCGCAGCAGATCGAGGATGCGCTCTATTCCGGCCTGACCACGATGATCGGCGGCGGCACCGGGCCTGCGCATGGCACGCTGGCCACCACCTGCACGCCGGGGCCATGGCATATCGGGCGGATGCTGCAGGCGGCGGATGCGTTTCCGATGAACCTTGCCTTTGCGGGCAAGGGCAATGCGTCGCTGCCAGCGGCGTTAGAGGAACAGGTGCTGGCCGGGGCGTCTTGTCTGAAACTGCACGAAGATTGGGGCACCACCCCGGCGGCGATTGATTGCTGCCTGTCGGTGGCGGATGCGCTGGATGTGCAGGTGATGATCCACACCGATACCTTGAACGAAGCGGGCTTTGTCGAAAACACCGTTGCCGCGCTGAAAGGCCGCACCATCCACGCCTTTCACACCGAAGGGGCGGGCGGCGGCCATGCGCCGGACATCATCAAGATCTGCGGCCAGCCCAATGTCATCCCGTCATCGACCAATCCGACGCGGCCATTTACCGTGAACACGATTGATGAACATCTGGATATGCTGATGGTCTGCCATCATCTGGATAAGTCGATCCCCGAAGATGTCGCCTTTGCCGAAAGCCGCATCCGGCGCGAAACCATCGCCGCCGAGGATATCCTGCACGATATGGGCGCCTTTTCGATCATCGCATCGGACAGTCAGGCCATGGGCCGCGTGGGCGAGGTGATCATCCGCACCTGGCAGACCGCGCATAAGATGAAGGTCCAGCGTGGCCAATTGCCCGAGGAAAAGGGCAATAACGATAATCTGCGCGTGCGCCGCTATATCGCGAAATACACGATCAATCCGGCGATTGCGCATGGGATTTCGGCGCATGTGGGGTCAATCGCGGTTGGCAAACGCGCCGATCTGGTCCTGTGGAACCCGGCGTTTTTCGGGGTAAAGCCGGAAATGATCCTGATGGGCGGAACGATTGTCGCGGCCCAGATGGGTGACCCGAATGCATCGATCCCGACACCGCAGCCGGTTTATACCCGTCCGATGTTCGGCGCCTTTGGCAGGTCGCTGGAACATTCTGCGGTGACTTTCGTCAGTGGCGCGGCGCAGGATGCGGGCATTCGCGACACGCTGGGGCTGGCGAAACAGACGCTGCCGGTCGTGAATACGCGCAATATCGGCAAAAAGGATCTGAAACTGAACGATGCGATGCCGCATGTCGAGGTGAACCCCGAAACCTATGAAGTCCGCGCAGATGGTGTGCTTTTGACCTGTGAACCAGCAGACGTGTTGCCGATGGCGCAGCGCTACTTTCTTTTCTGATGCTGCGTTGCAGAAAACGCATAGTGGCTTTGCGCAATGGGCGGTTGTTGGCAACGGCGCGCGGGCCTAACTTGGGGGCAGGGAGGAAAGAAAACAGCATTCAAGAGGTGCAACATGACTTTCCATACAGACAATACCCTGATCTCCAACCGCGAAATGCTGGTAGATCTGGTGATGACACCGGTGCGCGCCGTGGGCCGCTTTATCGTCCATGTGGCCGAAGCCTCGGCACAGGCCCGTGCCTTGCACGAAATCAACAACATGTCCGACGCGTCGCTGAAATCCGCTGGTCTGACCCGGTCGCAGGCTTTCGAAATGGTTCTCAACCGCCGCAGCTGACCAAGCCTATTCTGACTGATCGCTTTTCGCGGCATAACGCGAGGAGCTTGTGATGTCCCGTGCCTTGCGGACGCATTCCCATGCGCATGGCCCGGTGGCAGGCCATGTCAGCCTGACTTATGACGCGCGGATGCTGCGCCGCAAACGTCTGATCACCGATCAGGGAGAGCCGTTTCTGGTTGATCTGCCGCAGACCACGTCTGTCGATGCAGGCCATGTTTTCGTGCTGGAGGATGGCCGCCAGATCATGGTCAAGGCCGCGGAAGAGGCGCTGATGCGCGTCACCGGCGATTTGACCCGTCTGGCCTGGCATATCGGCAACCGTCATACCCCTTGCGCGATCATGCCCGATTGTCTGATCGTGCAGCGCGAAAAGGTGATGCGCGCGATGCTGGAACATCTGGGCGCGCAGGTTGTCGATTTTGACGGGCCCTTCACCCCCGAAGGCGGGGCCTACGGCCACGGTCGCACCATGGGCCATGACCACAGCCATTCTCATGCGTGATGCGGAGCTTTTGACATTGGCGCAATGGCTGTCACCGGCCTATCCGGTGGGGGCCTTTGCCTATTCCCACGGGCTGGAACGCAGCGTCGGACGCGGCGATATCCGCGATGCCGATGCGTTGGCGCGCTGGCTATCCGATGTGCTGACGCAGGGGGCCGGGCGCAGCGATGCGATCCTGCTTTGCGCGGCATATGCAGCGGATGATGTGGCACCTGTGGCCGAACTTGCCGCGGTCCTTGCGCCCAGCGTGGAACGGCGGATGGAGACGATGCAGCAAGGTGCCGCCTTTGCCGCGACCAGCCGCGCGATCTGGCACATTGATTTGCCCGATATGGCCTATTCCGTTGCGGTGGGCCGTGCCGCGCGGCTGATGGATCTGCCGGTGCAACCCACCGTGCAGCTTTGGCTGCAGGCCTTTGTCAGCAACCTTGTGCAGGCCGCACAGCGACTGATGCCCTTGGGGCAGACCGAGGCGCAGCGCATTCTTGCAGGGCTTGCGCCGCATTGCATCCGCGTCGGCAGTGACGCGACACGCGCCAGCCTTGACGATATCGGCAGCGCGACGTTCGCGGTTGATACTGCGTCGATGCAGCATAAACACAGTTATTCCCGGATTTTCCGGTCCTGATGAAAGGTCATCCCATGTCCCCCCACGGTCCTTTGCGCATCGGTATTGGTGGCCCTGTCGGCGCGGGCAAGACGACGCTGACGGCAGCCCTTGCGCGCGCGCTGAAAGATCAGGTCAGTCTGGCGGTGATCACCAACGATATCTACACGCAGGAAGATGCCGAAGCCTTGATGCGGATGCAGATCCTGCCCGCCGACCGGGTGATGGGGGTGGAAACCGGGGGCTGTCCGCATACCGCGATCCGCGAGGATGCGTCGATCAACCTTGCCGCTGTCGCTGAAATGAACGCGCGGCATCCTGATCTGGAGCTGATCCTGATCGAAAGTGGCGGCGATAACCTGTCCGCGACCTATAGCCCGGAACTGGCCGATCTGACGATCTATGTGATCGACACGGCGGCGGGCGAGGATATCCCGCGCAAGGGTGGCCCCGCGATCACACGGTCCGATATTCTGGTGGTGAACAAAACCGATCTGGCCCCCTATGTCGGTGCCTCGCTTGACGTGATGGCGGCAGATGCCGCGCGAATGCGCGGCGACCTGCCCGTCGTGTTCGCCAGCCTGCGCCACGGCAAGGGCGTGGATGATGTGATCGCCCTCATCCGCAGCATCGGCGGGCTATAGGATTGGCACCGACCTTCCCCGCGGGGAAGGTTTCAGCGCCGGCCCAGTTTGCCGAATTCACTGTCCAGCAGCGCGCGCAGCTTTTTCGCACCGCCGCGCAGGGCCTTTTCGACATCGGCGTCATGGTGGGTGACCGTCTGCGGCTGCATGCCTTCGGGCCGGCCTTCGACCGTGCAGCGGATATCATCGGACCCGCCCTTGGCGGCGTTCACGTCGACGACATGGACCTCGACCCGTGTCAGGCGGCTCGTCAGATGCCCCAGCGCGCCGGTGACGATGGTTTCGGCCACTTCGGCCAGACGGTCGTCGCCCTGAATGCTGGAATCGGTGTTGAGTTGGAACTGCATGACGGTCCTTTCGGTATTATATTTATATGTCATTCACTTAAGCGTAACGCGGCGGGTTTCAAAGGGTTCCCCGGCTAGTGCGCCGGTTTTTTGCGCAGCAGCTTTACCTCGCGCTGGGGGAAGGGAATGCTGATGCCATGGGCGGCAAAGGCATCCCAAAGAGCCAGAAACACCGCGCCCCGGATATTGGTCAGCCCGCCGGTCGGATCAGTGATCCAGAACCGCAGCACGTAATCCACCGAACTGTCGCCAAAGCCGATAACGTGACAGACGGCAGGGCGGGTTTTCAGCACACGGTCCACGCTTTCGGCGGCTTCTACCGCGATCTTGCGCACATCATGCGGGTTGTCGGCATAGGATGTGCCGAAATGGATATCGAGCCGGACGAATTCATTGGAATGCGACCAGTTGACTACTTGGCCGGTGATCAGGTCTTCGTTCGGGATCAGGTATTCCTTGCCGTCGCGCGTGACCACAGAGACATATCGCGCGCCCAGCGAATTGATCCAGCCGAACGTGTCACCAAGGCTGATCACATCGCCGGGCTTGATCGATTTATCCAGCAGGATGATCACGCCCGACACAAGGTTCGAGACCACCTTTTGCAAGCCAAAGCCAAGCCCGACCCCGATCGCCCCCGACAAGACGGCAAGCCCGGTCAGATCAAGCCCGAGCGCGCGGATGCCGATGAAAAACGCTGTGGCATAAAGGCCGATCTGTACGGCCTTGACCAGCAGCACCTGCATCGAGGGGCTGATATCGGGGTTGCTGGTGATCCTGTGGGCGGTTGTACGCATTACAAAACGCACCAGAGCCAGCAGCAGGGTCAGGATCACCAGCGACTGGATCAGCAACAGCAAGGTGAAACGGATTTCGCCGACGGTGAAGCCGATATTGTCCAGCACCTGTTCGGCCTGATCCACGACGCCCAGAATATAAAGCGTCACATAGACCCAGGCCCCATAGCGGATCGTGCGGCGCAAAGGCACGCTTTTGATCAGCCTTGTGGCAAAGGCGATCACCAGCCAGGCAAAGGCCAGCGTGCCGATGATGCTGAGCAGGTAGCTGCGGCTGGGCCAAGTATATTCGCGCATAATTGCGACGACGAGCCAGATCAGGATGACGAAAAAGATGCCCCGCAGCCGCTGATGGATCACCGCCAGAATGCGCAGCCGCGATTTGGGCCAGTTTTCGCGCGATGCCATCCAGTCGCGGATCGCAGGCCCCAGCCATGCACGCAGGAAATGCGCAAGGACGACCAGCCCGATGGTGATCCCGATCTGATACAGGTTCCACGGTCGCAGAAGCCCCAGCGCGAATATCTGCACCTGCGCATAGATATCGGTGCCGATGGTCACAATTTCCTGGATTTGCTGGGCTGACAGCTCTGGTGGCGGCTCTTGTTCTTCCATGGCGCTCCGTTCTTGCGGTGGTTCCGAACTGTCGCACGGGCCTTTGTGTCTGGCAAGTATGGCTGCCCTTGCGGGAAACCGGGGCAGGGTGTATCTGAACCCTTATGAAACAGGTTTTTGACATGGATGACCGCGCCCGCCTGCCC
>NZ_JBKBQY010000116.1:0-8985 GCF_046292185.1 Yoonia sp. | reverse complement strand
GCGATGCCGTTGACGGGCTGTTTCAGGCCCAGTTTCTGCACAAGCTGCTGGAAACGTTCGCGGTCTTCTGCCAAGTCAATCGCGTCAGGCGTCGTGCCGAGGATCGGGATGCCCGCATCATACAGCGCATTGGCGAGCTTCAGCGGCGTCTGGCCGCCGAATTGCACGATCACACCGTGCAGCACACCGTTTTCCTGTTCGACCCGCAGGATCTCCATCACATGCTCGAACGTCAGCGGCTCGAAATACAGCCGGTCCGATGTGTCATAATCCGTGCTGACCGTTTCGGGGTTGCAGTTGATCATGATGGTTTCATAGCCCTGATCAGTCAGGGCATAGCAGGCGTGGCAGCAGCAGTAATCGAACTCGATCCCTTGGCCGATCCGGTTCGGACCGCCGCCCAGAATGACCACCTTCTTGCGATCCGACGGACGCGCCTCGCATTCCACATCGCCCATCACCGGGTTTTCGTAGGTCGAATACATATAGGGCGTCTGCGCCTCGAATTCGGCGCCGCAGGTGTCGATGCGCTTGAACACCGCCGTGACGCCAAGGTTGTGGCGGGCGCGGCGCACGTTGTCTTCGGTCCGGCCAGTCAGGGTGGCAAGGCGGGCATCGGTGAAGCCCATCATCTTGATCTTGCGCAGGCCGTCTTCGGTCACCGGCAGGCCGGATTTGCGAATCTCGGCCTCGGCGTCGATGATTTCGCGGATGCGGGCCAGGAACCACGGGTCGAACTTCGTCACCGCATGGATGTCATCATCCGACATGCCATGGCGCATGGCTTGCGCGATCACGCGGATACGGTCGGGGGTCTGTTTGGCCAGAGCCTTGGTGATCGCGGCAGCGTCGGGTGCGCCGGTGATCGCGATTTCATCGAACCCGGTCAGGCCGGTTTCCAGCGACGCCAGCGCCTTTTGCATCGATTCGTGGAAGGTGCGGCCAATCGCCATCGCCTCGCCCACGGATTTCATCGCGGTGGTCAGGTGCGGTTCGGACCCTGCGAATTTCTCGAATGCGAAACGCGGGATTTTGGTGACGACATAATCAATCGTCGGCTCGAACGACGCAGGTGTCACGCCGGTGATGTCGTTGTCCAACTCATCCAGCGTATAGCCCACGGCGAGTTTCGCCGCGATCTTGGCAATCGGGAAACCCGTGGCCTTGGACGCCAGCGCCGATGATCGCGATACCCGCGGATTCATCTCGATCACCACCATGCGGCCATCGGCGGGGTTGATCGCCCATTGCACGTTCGACCCGCCGGTTTCGACGCCGATTTCGCGCAGCACGGCAATGCTGCCGTTGCGCATGATCTGGTATTCCTTGTCGGTCAGGGTCAGGGCAGGGGCGACGGTGATACTGTCGCCGGTATGCACGCCCATCGGATCGACGTTTTCGATGGCACAGACGATGATCGCGTTGTCGGCCTTGTCGCGCACGACCTCCATCTCGAACTCTTTCCAGCCGAGCAGGGATTCATCGACCAGAATCTGACCCACAGGAGATGCTTCCATGCCGGTGCGGCAATAATATTCATATTGTTCACGGTTGTAGGCCACGCCGCCGCCCGTGCCGCCAAGGGTAAAGGCGGGGCGGATGATCGCGGGCAGACCGACATATTCGATGGCGTCGATGGCCAGTTGCAGACCGGCCTTGATATCGCGTTTGCCATTATCGCCCTTGGGCGCGGTGATGATCGTGGCCTTGGGGTTTTCGATTCCGAGCCTGTCCATCGCCTCGCGGAACAGCTTGCGGTCTTCGGCCATCTCGATGGCTTCGCGCTTGGCGCCGATCATCTCGACCCCGAATTTTTCGAGCACGCCCATATCGGCCAGCGCCAGCGAAGTGTTCAGCCCGGTCTGCCCGCCCATCGTCGGCAACAGCGCGTCGGGGCGTTCCTTTTCGATGATCTTGGCGACAATCTCAGGTGTGATCGGTTCGATATAGGTGGCGTCGGCCAGCCCCGGATCGGTCATGATCGTGGCCGGGTTGGAGTTGACGAGGATGACGCGATAGCCTTCTTCGCGCAGGGCCTTGCAGGCCTGTGCGCCGGAATAATCAAACTCGCAGGCCTGCCCGATGATGATAGGCCCCGCGCCGATGATCATGATGGATTTGATGTCGGTCCGCTTTGGCATCGCCCTGCCCCCTGATGTGCAAATTGTCGTGGGTTATAGGGATGGCGCGCGCAGGTGCAAGGCTTAGCGTGGCGGAACGGCTGCAAAGTCAAAATCAGGGGATTTTGACGCCGCCGACGGGTGTATTCTGGACAAAGCGAAGCAATGGTTGACATGGGCCGGGCAAAGGGGTGTATCGGGCCTGCCCGTATTTTCGCCAAAGGACCATTCCATGCACGCCTATCGCAGCCATACCTGTGCCGATCTGACCGCCGCCGATGTCGGCAAAACCGTGCGTTTGTCCGGTTGGGTCAATCGGGTGCGCGATCACGGCGGTATCCTGTTCATCGATCTGCGCGATCATTACGGGATCACGCAGGTGTTATGTGACCCTGATTCCGCGGCCTTTGCCGATATCGAAAAGCTGCGGTCGGAATATTGCATCCGCATCGATGGTGAGGTGAAGGCGCGCGATGCTGCGCTGGTGAACCCCAAACTGCCCACCGGAGAGATCGAGGTCTTCATCCGCGAGGTCGAGGTGCTGGGCGCGGCCAAGGAATTGCCGCTGATGGTCTTCGGCGATCAGGAATATCCTGAGGAAACGCGCCTGAAATACCGCTATCTCGACCTGCGCCGCGACGCGATGCAGAGCAACATGAAACTGCGCTCGGATGTTGTGGCATCGATGCGGCGGCGGATGTGGGACAAGGGATTCCGCGAATACCAGACGCCGATCATCACCGCATCCAGCCCCGAAGGCGCGCGCGATTTTCTGGTGCCGTCGCGCCTGCATCCGGGTAAATTCTATGCGCTGCCGCAGGCGCCGCAGCAGTTCAAGCAGCTGATCATGGTAAGCGGTTACGATAAGTATTTCCAGATCGCGCCTTGTTTCCGCGATGAAGACCCGCGCGCGGACCGCTCGCCCACCGATTTCTACCAGCTTGATCTGGAAATGTCCTTTGTCACCCAACAGGATGTGTTCGACACGATCCAGCCGGTGATCGGCGGGATTTTCGAGGAATTCGGCGCGGGGCGCAAAGTGGACCAGACATGGGAGCAGATTTCCTACAAGGATGCTGCCCTGTGGTACGGCACCGACAAGCCCGACCTGCGCAACCCGATCAGGATGCAGGTTGTGTCCGACCATTTCCGCGACTCTGGCTTTGCGATTTTTGCCAAGCTGTTGGAACAGGACGGCACCGAAATCCGTGCCATTCCTGCACCAACCGGGGGGTCACGCAAGTTTTGTGACCGCATGAACGCTTTTGCCCAGAAAGAAGGTCTGCCCGGTATGGGGTATATCTTCTGGCGCGATCAGGGCGAGGGGCTGGAAGCCGCCGGCCCCCTGGCCAAGAACATCGGGCCGGAACGGACCGAGGCGATCCGCCAGCAACTGGGCCTTGGCCTTGGCGATGCCGCGTTCTTCCTTGGCGGCAAGCCCAAGGCGTTCGAGGCGGTGGCCGGGCGTGCCCGCACCGTCATCGGCGATGAACTGGGGCTGACGGATCAGGACCGGTTCGCATTCGCGTGGATCGTGGATTTCCCGATCTATGAAAAGGATGCGGAAACCGGCAAGATCGATTTTGAACACAACCCGTTCTCCATGCCGCAAGGCGGGATGGAGGCGTTGCAGGGCGATCCGCTGGATGTGCGCGGCTATCAGTATGATCTGGCCTGCAACGGCTATGAACTGGTGTCGGGCGCGATCCGGAACCACAAGCCCGAGATCATGTTCAAGGCGTTCGAGATAGCCGGTTATGGCGAGGATGAAGTCCGCAAGCGGTTCGGCGGCATGGTCAACGCCTTCCAATATGGCGCACCGCCCCACGGTGGTTGTGCCGCTGGCATCGACCGGATCGTCATGTTGCTGGCCAATGCGTCCAACATTCGCGAAGTCATCATGTTCCCGATGAACCAGCGCGCCGAAGACCTGATGATGGGCGCACCGTCAGAGCCGATGAACGAACAATTGCGCGAATTGCGCCTGCGCGTCCTGCCGCCGGAAAGCTAACCCGACCCAGCCGCAGCAATGCGCTGTTGCACCAGCCGCGACAGCGCGTTGAGTTTGGGTTGCAGGCCGTGGCGCTGCCGACAGGATTGCGCCACGGCCCTGACGGCGTCGCCCATATCGTGGTCATGCGCGCTGCGCGCCACGCCGCCCAGAAACTGGGTGACATAGGGCAGGGCCGTGTCACCATCGTTCTGTTCCAGCAAATGCACGACATGGACCAGATCATCGTGATAGGCGATCCGGTCGGGCGCCACCTGTTCATCTGTGATCTGCCTTGGCCCGCGTGGCTGTCTGCTGGCAGGCAGATGTTGCAGGATCGCGGCCTGAAAGGTCGCCAGATTGCCAAAAGGCTTTTCGATGAACCCATGCGCGCCCGCCGCCATGACGGCATCCCCTGCGCCCGCATCGCCGCTGATACCCAGCACGACGGGAACAGGCGGGGTGGCAGCAGCCAGACAGCGGATCAGGTCAAGCCCCGACCCGTCCGGCAGGCCCAGATCGATCAGGGCGACAGAGGGGCGATAGACCGCCAGATGCCGCGCGGCGGTTTGCAGGCTGTCCGCCCGCCTGATCCGCGCGCCTGACCGCAGGCAGAGCAGGCGCACAGCCTCGCTTGCGAAACGGCTGTCTTCGACCAATAGCACGGTCAGACCCAGTAAAGGACGCGTGGCGGTGGGGGCCTGCGTCACGAGAATATCGTCTGTAATGTCCATGGCGATTCGTCCTTTTGTGGGTTGCCCCGCAGTTTGAGCAGCCCAAAGTGAACAGAACCTTAAGAACAACGCACGTTGCGGGCCTGTCAGGGCTGCGACATAAAGGTCCTGGAACAGGAAGGGATCGCCATGATCGGACGTTTGAACCATGTCGCCATCGCCGTGCCGGACCTTGCGGCGGCCAGCGATCAATACCGCCAGATGCTGGGTGCCGATGTCGGCCCGCCGCAGGATGAACCGGATCATGGGGTCACGGTGGTCTTCATCACCTTGCCGAATACCAAAATTGAATTGCTGTACCCTTTGGGCGAAAACTCTCCCATTCAGGGGTTTCTCGACAAGAACCCGTCGGGCGGCATTCACCACATCTGCTACGAGGTGGATGATATCCTGATCGCCCGCGACCATCTGCTGGCGCAGGGCGCGCGGGTGCTGGGCGGCGGCGACCCCAAGATCGGCGCGCATGGCAAACCTGTGCTGTTCCTGCACCCCAAGGATTTCAACGGATGCCTGATCGAGCTTGAACAGGTCTGAAATCGGCGTATCTGACAGACAGTCTCGAAAGGAAAGAATTTGGGTATTACATCAGGTATCGTTCTGTTCATGGTGATCTGGTCAATGGTGTTTTTCATCGTCCTGCCGCTGCGCATGGTCAGCCAGGGCGACGCGGGCGAGGTTGTGCCCGGGACGCATTCTTCCGCCCCGGCGGATGCGCAGGTGGGGCGCAAGGCACGGATCACCACATTGTGGGCGGTGCCGATCTGGTGCGTCATCGCAGGTGTGATCCTGTCCGGGGCCATCAGTGTGCGCGACATCGATATGTTCAACCGCATGGGTCCGCCGGCGATTAGCGGCGATTGAGCCTGTGGAACAGATGGGTAAAGGTCGCAGCCCCCAACACCGGGATCACAAGGTTCACAAAGGGAAATGACAGCGGCACGGCCATCAGACAGCCAGCCAGCCAGATCGTGGCCTGATGTTTCTTGCGCATCTCTTTTGCGGCCTGCCGCCCGATCCGGCGCATGGCGGCAAGCTGGAAATACTCCCGCCCCAGCAGGAACCCGTTCAGCGCATAAAAGATGAACAGGGCCGCAAAGGGCAGCATCGCATAGATGATCAGCGCCAGCAGATTGGCCCCGATCAACACACCCAGAAAGTTCACGGTATCGCGCAGCCCTTCGCCAAAGCTGACGCCAGGCATGGTGGGCAGGTCGGGGTAATGTTTATCCTCGACCGCTTCGGCGACCTCGTCCAGAAACAGCGACGTGATGGCGGACGCGACAGGCACCATCAGAAACACCGATAGCAGGATCATCACCCCCAGTGATCCCCAGCTCAGCAGGTCACCGATCCATGTCACAGGGCCGACGCCGGGCAGGGTGACAGGTTCCGCCGTCAGAACCTCGATCAACCACAGGACGCCGGCGTAGATCGCCACCAGCAGCGCGATGGTCAGGCCGATGCCGCGCCACAGAACGCTGCGGAACCGGCTGTCGGACATCTGCCCCAGCGCCAGCAGAAAGGACGACAGGATCACGTGTTCACCCAAGTGGTGATCGCCGCCAGATCGGGGCGCGGGCGGTCGGGTGGCGCGCTGGTTTCTGTCCCCAGATGGATGAAACCCGCAATGCTTTCATGATCGGCCAGACCCAGCCCGTCGCGAATGAAATCCCTGTCATGACTGGCCCAACCCGACAACCAATTCGCGCCCCAGCCTGCGGCAAGCGCCGCATTCAGCAATGCCAGACAGACGGCACCGGCGGAATAGACTTGTTCGATCTCCGGCACCTTGTCGGATGGCTTGGGGCTGCTGACCACCGCCACGGCCAGGTCCGCGGAGGCGTATTGATCCTGCGCCTTGGTGATCTTGTCCGCGTCAAGCTGCAAGGCCGCCCCGCGCTGCGCGACCAGCCCCGCCAGACGAACAAGCGCGGGCTTGGTCAGAACGATAAAGCGCCAAGGTTCCAGCTTGCCATGGTCCGGGCTGCGCGCAGCGGCGGTCAACAAGGTTTCCAGCACGGCGCGATCCGGCACGGGGGCGGTCAGGGTCTTGGCCGGGCGTGACCGGCGCGACAATAAAAAGGCAAAGGCTTCGGGATTTGGGCTGGGCATGGGGGCTCCGGTATCTGTTGATCTACAGATATGGCGTCGCGGCGGACGGAGCAACCGCTAGTGCGCGCGCAGTTTCTGCCAGCGGGAAAACGAAAGACAGGGATAAACTTTTCTTGATGCTTTCGTGATCACCCGTTTTGGAACGGTTCGCAATTCTGGCCGTTAGTCGGTCAGCTGTGCATGACGCACACCAAAACAAGACGGAGAAAACCTATGAAAAAGATTTTTGCAACAACCGCCTTCGCCCTGACCTTTGCTGCTGGTGCAGTTTCTGCGCAGACCCTGACGGGTGCTGACGAGGTGACGTGTTCCGAATTCCTCGCGATGGAGCAAATCGAACAGGAAACCATGCTGAGCGAGATCATCGCATTGTCCGATGGTGGATCGCTCGCTGAAACCACGCTGGCCGACGTCGAAATCGTCTGCACCGGCAATGACGATCTTCCAGTGGTAGAAGCTCTGGACACCTGATCCGGATTTTACCGATAAACTGATCTGATCAGGATGGACGCGCCCGCGCAGGGCGCGTCTTTTCTTGTTGGGCAATCAGATCCGACAGAACCTCGTCCAGATAGGCATCGAACCGGGCATCGGGCTGGCGCAACGGGAACACCTGATCAAACGGGTCGGCGGCGTAAACAGTGCTGCCTGACATTTCCTGCAACACGGCATGGCCGCAGAACGGCACATAGGTTTCCGAATAGCCGCCTTCATGGACCATCACCAACCGCCCGCCACAGATATCACGGCTCAGGTCCATGACCTGCCGCGTCATCATCGCAAAGGTATCCGCAGTGGCAAGCATCCGACCCAAAGGATCAATGGCCGCCGCATCATAGCCACAGGCGATGATCAGCACATCAGGCGCGAAATCGCGGATCGCAGGCAGGACCAAACGCTCCATCGCGGCCAGATAGCCCTTATGCCCGGTGCCGGGGGGCAGGGGGACGTTCCGGTTGTACCCAAGTCCGGCACCTGTGCCACGATCCGCTACACCGCCCGTATCCATTGGATAATTCCGGTCCTGATGGATCGACAGCGTCAGCACATCGGCGCGGTCGTAAAATACCGCCTCTGTCCCGTTGCCGTGATGCACGTCCCAGTCCAGCACGGCGAAACGTCGCGCCAACCCTGCTGCGCGCGCTGCCTCCACCGCGATACCGATATTATTCAGCAGGCAAAACCCGTTGGGGTAATCCGGCAGACAATGATGGCCGGGGGGACGCGACAGGGCATAGGCAGTGTCCAGATCGCCCTGCAACACCGCGAAAAGCGCGGCCTTGGCCAGCCCCGCCGACAGCGCCGCGATCTCATAGCCGCCGGGGCCAAAAGGCGTGCGGCGTCCCAGCTCGCCGCCACCGGCATCCGACAGCGCCTTGAACCGGTCCAGATAATGCGCGGGATGGACCCGCAGCAGATCCTCGCGGCTGGCCATCTCTGCGCCACGCATCGCCAGATCACGCGCCAGTCCGGTCACTTCGATCAGGTTCTTCAGCCGCCGCTTGGTCTCAGGGCTTTCCGGCAGACCGCCATCAAGCGGCTGCACCAGCCCGCCGACCGGCAACATACCAGCGTAATTGCCGCCTGCATGCCAGAAACACCGCTCATCCCAGAAAAACCCTGTCGCCATATCACGCCCTTTTATCCTGAAATTCCTCTGCCGCAGACCCGTCGGTCAGGCTTCATGCCTTGCGCAGCCGGTAAATCCCTTCGGGCAGATCAAGGGCTGCCTGCAGATCGCGCAATTGCGTCATGGACATGGTGATCCGCACATCGCTGTCGCTGCGCGGGTCATATTGGGTCAGGGTCACGCAATCATCAAAGGCATTGATGATCACATCCTCGCGCAGCGGCGCGCCCCCTTCATCGACAAGGGTGACAACGGTCGCGTCATAATCGTGTTCTATGCTAAACATGACTCCAGCCTAGCGGGACTGCGCCGGGCAAGCAATCGTGACTGGCAGCTGCGGGGCGACATGCTATTCCTTTTGGCAGTCCCCCGCTACCGGAGTTCCCCATGCGTCGTCTC
>NZ_JBKBQY010000115.1:0-9556 GCF_046292185.1 Yoonia sp. | reverse complement strand
GGCACGACCGGGCTTTATCGTATCCTCTGCCGTATCGTCATCCCTCCGGGGCAGATCAAAGCTCATCCGGCCCTCCCTTCTGACAGCCGGCCGGCGCGGATCGCGCAGGTCAGGGCCTTGTTTTCGTGCATCGATGTGTTGGGGTCGCCGACTGCCGCGGTCAGCACATTGGCGATGTCGCCTGTTGCCATGCCTTCCCAGCCAAAGTGCCATGGCATCCCGATCTGATAGATTTGCCGCCCGTCCATCCGCAGCGGGCGCAGACGCCGGGTGACCAGGGCGCGCGTTTCGATCGCGCCGCGCGCCGTCGAGATTGTGACCCAGCCAAGCGAGGCGACACCGATATCGCGCGCCAGTTCGGGCGGAATTTCGGCAAATCCCTCGGGCTGCAGTTCTGCCGTTGACGGGGTGCTGCGTGTGGGCGTGCCGGCGCAATGATGTTCGGTCAGCCGGTAGGTCGTCAGCACATGCGGATAACGCGCATCGCCCGGCGGATGCAGGGGGTTTACCTTGCGCGCGAATTTCTTGGCGACCGGGCTTTCGCGCTGCGCGGGGTGCAACAGGTTTTCACCGGGGCTTTCGACCGGTTCGTAATGCGCGGGCAAAGGTCCGTCCTTCAGGCCGGATGGCGAATAGATATGCGCGCGCCCATCCGGCATCATGATGAATGGCTCATCGCCGCGGATCGCGTCCATTCCTGCGGGCTTCGTGTCCCAGTCGGGGCGATAATCCGGTGCCTTGTCAGGGGGGAAATCGACGGCATCATCGCCGGTCCAACTTTGTTCGTCGGCGTCCCACCAGACCAGCCTTTTGCGCTCTGACCATGGTTGCCCCTCTGGGTCGGCAGAGGCGCGGTTATAGAGAGTGCGCCGGTTTGCGGGCCAGGCGAAGGCCCAGTCAAGATGGGTGCCGGGACCGTCCGGGCCGTCGGGGTTGCGGCGGCGGGTCTGGTTGCGGTCTTTTTCGGGGTGGGCGCCGCAGTAGAGCCAGGAACCGCAGGCGGTGCTGCCGTCGTCCTTCAGTGCCTGAAAATCGGATAGCTGGGTGCGGTCGGGCCAAGTATAGCCGCTGATCTCGCGCAGGACGGCTTCGGCATCTATGTCGCCGCGGTCTGTCTTGACCGGATAATCCAGCGTGAGATTGCGGATCGGTGCATCCTGTTCGGCAGTGCTGTCGGCATAAAGCGCCTTCAACCGTTGCCCTAGGTGATACATGAACCAAAGCTCTGACCGGCTGTCGCCGGGTCCGTCGATCACCTTGTCGTGCCATTGCACAAGGCGGTGGGTGTTGGTGAACGTGCCTTCCTTTTCGCCGGCAAGTTCGGCTGGCATCAGAAAAATCTCGGTTCCGATATCCTCTGGCTGCATCTCGCCGTCACGGATCAGATGGCCTTTTTGCCAGAAATTCGCGCTTTCGACCATGTCGGTATCGCGCACCACCAGCCAGTCCAGTTGCGCAAGTCCGCGCTGGACCATCTTGCTGTTGGACCCGCCGACGACCGCATTCTGCCCCAACAGGAACAGGCCCTTGATCAGCCCGTCGTTCATCGCCAGCGTCATGGCAAGCTGTGAATGATCGCCGACGATCTTGGGCAGCCAGTGAAACCCCCATTCATTCTGTGGCCCGACAGCGTCGCCGTACCAGGCGCGCAAAAGGCTGACCATGTATTTGGGAAAATTGTGCCACCAGCCGGTGGGGATGGTTTCGTCATCCAGAAACTGATCGAAATGCCTTGCCTGCGGCTTGAACGCATTGGGCTGCGGCAGATAGCTGGGCAGCATGTTGTAAAGCGTCGGGATATCCGTCGATCCCTGAATGGAACAATGCCCGCGCAGCGCCACAATACCACCGCCGGGACGCCCGATATTCCCCAGCAGCGACTGGACGATGCCGCCAGCACGGATCATCTGCACGCCGGTCGTGTGGTGGTTCCATCCCACGGCATAGCAGATCGCGCCGGTTTTTTCCGGGCCCGCGTTTCTTGCCAGAAGGTCGGCGATCTGCAGGAACTTGTCCTTTGGGCAGCCAGTCACCTGTTCCACCATCTCAGGGGTATAGGGCGCATAATGGCGGCGTAGAATCTGATAGACGCACATCGGATGCTGCAATGTGGGGTCCTGATGCGGCGCGTGATCATGCAGGCGGCTGCTCATCTCGGAAAAGGATTCGGCGGTATCAAGGTAATGTTCCGCCAGCGCTGAAGGCACGGTGAAACCCCGGTATTGCCAGGTATCCTGATCATAGCTTTCCTTTTGCGCGTTCCATCCGGAAAACAGGTCTGACGGGTCTTCTGACGGACTGTGGAAGTCATTATCGATGATGGTCGCGAGGTTGGTATAAGCCAATGCATAGTCGCGGAACCAAAGATCGTTTTCCAGCAGATAGCGTACCATGCCGCCCAGAAACGCGATGTCAGAACCGGCACGGATCGGCGCGTGGATGTCGGCGAGCGCCGAGGTGCGGGTAAAGCGCGGATCAACATGGATCACCTTTGCGCCGCGTTCTTTCGCCTGCATGACAAAGCGGAATGCAATCGGATGCGCTTCGGCCATATTGGACCCCATGATCAGGACACAATCCGAATTCGCCAAATCCCATTGCGCCATGGTTGCGGCACCCCGCCCGTAAGCCGCACCCAGCCCCGGCACTGAATTCGAGTGGCAGACCCGGGCCTGATTTTCGATCCAGACCATGCCAAGCCCGCCGCTGAACAGCTTCTTGATCAGGTAGTTCTCTTCGTTATCCAGCGTCGCGCCACCCAGCGATGCCACGCCAAGGGTGTGATTGACCACCGTGCCATCAGGTAGTTTGCGCACAAAGGTTTCATCGCGGGTTTTCTTGGTCAGTGCGGCGATCCTGTCCATCGCCCAATCCAGGGGCTTTTCTTCCCATTCGGTCGCATGGGGCGCGCGGTATTTTACCTTTGCCAATCGTGACGGTGCTGTATGCACGCTCAGCAGCGACGCGCCTTTGGGACACAGCGTGCCCGCATTGATCGGGCTGTCGGGATTGCCTTCGACATTGATCAACTGTCCGTTGCGCACGGACATCCGGGTCGAGCAGCCGACAGCGCAGAAGGGGCATACACTTGTGCCTGTGGTATCGGCCTGTTCGAACCGTGGCCGCAACTGGTGGGATATTTCGCTTTTGGCGGCTGCGTCGCGATGATCGGCACCGCGTGCCTGTCGGGGCAGCGACCAGTTGCGCAGGAAATGCGCTATTCTGCGCGGCGGTGATTGCGTGCGACGCTTCATGGCGATGCTTTGTCCACTTGCGTGATCCGATGGGCGACCAGCGTGCTGCTTCCCGCGACCTGATCATAATCAACCCTGATCGGTGCCATGCACGCAGCCAGAAATGTCAGATCTTGCCCCGCCGTCCGGGCTGCACGCGCCAAGGTGAAATGGAGGGTACGTCCGTCAGAATCGTAAAGCCGGAACCGCCCCTCCTGCACGATTGTCAGAATACCAAAGACATGCTGCATTGCGCGCTCCGACTAAGAATGGGTTATCTGCGCTGAACATCGTGCATGGCTGAAATGTTCCTGGGTTTCGTTGCTTCGGGGGCGGAGACATGAACTCACTTGGGGGGAGGTGGCGGCGTCAGATTTATGAAATGCAACGCCTTGTCGGGCGATTACGCTGTCGCATTTCTGGACGGCTCTGGTGCTTTGTTTTCGGGCAGCGCAGGTCGCTAGTCATGCATGAGCGCAGCGTAAAGCCCGGGATACCATTCGTAGCCACTGAAATCCCGCAGATCAAAGCCGGCCCCATAAGCCCAGTAACACCAACTGAACCCGTTTTCCTCTGCGGCGCGCCGGACGGTTTCGACCCAGAGGTTCCGGCTGGCTGGATCAGCCTCGCGCACGACGCCGAACTCGCCCAGAAACACCGGAAAACCGGGGATAGCCGCGCTGGCGATATCGGATCTGACCTGCGCGATTTCTTCAGCGCTTCCCCAGCCTGTCGGCGGAAAGGTCTCGCCGGTCCAGGCGGATTGCTGATGCGTGAAAGGGTAGGGGTCGTAATAGTGAAACGTCAATGCGATGCGCGGGCCGAAATCGGGAAGCCTGCGCATATCGTCGCGGCTGTTCATATTGCCACCCCCGAGGATGATCCACCGGTCGGGGTTGGTGTCGCGGATGATCGGCAGCACCTGCTGATAAAGGCTGATGACACGCTGCGTCGTCATCTGGCCGCGCGGTTCGTTCAGCAACTCGAAAATCAAACTGCCATCATGATGGGCAAGTCGCCGCGCCAATTCGGTCCAGATCGCGATGAAGGCAGGTTCATAGGTATCGGGGTCGTCCATCAATTCATCGAAATGATGCAGGTCGAGAATGACAGTCAGGCCGCGGTCATGCGCCTGACCGATCACCTGTTCGACCCGCGCCAGAAACCCGGGCCAGATCATCCCGTTCCAATGGGCACCGAACCGCACCGGCAGGCGGATCGTGTCGAAACCGGCCCCTGCCAGCCAGTCCAGATCGAACGTGGAAATATGCGGACCCCATGCGCCCTCGAAAGGGGCGTCAAGGACATTGCCAAGGTTGATGCAGCGGTTGACGGGCAGCCCATCGGTATGCGTCGTCGCGGCGCTGGGCATCATACCGAACGTCAAGGCGGCACCAAGCACAAGGCAAATGGCCGGTTTCCGCGCTGCGTCACGGCATAGCTTGAAGGAAAAAAGCACTTTGCCGTGTCCATTTCTTGACAATCTGATATTAACCCGTACCTGATTTAACAGATTTTTGACACGAGATTCCTTTAGCAGCGCGACAGCACCGGGAACAACATGGCACGTAAAACGTCTTTTCCTGTCGGTCCTGACGAAGCCAAACGGCTTCGGCTTTTGCAGTCTTCGGGTTTCGCGAATGCCACAAGGATACCAGAGCTTGATGCGCTTTGCGAGGAGGCTCAGTCAAGTTTCGGATCAAAGTTCGCGACCATCAGTCTGCTGACAGAAGATCTGCAGATTCTCAAGGCGCGGATCGGCACTGAATTTGACAGCACGTCACGCGATGTGGCGTTTTGCAATTACACGATCCTGAGCGATGATGTGCTCGTCGTCTTGGATGCGACCAAGGACGACCGGTTTCGCGACAATCCGCTGACGACCGGTGATGCGCACATCCGTTTCTATGCGGGCGCACCGCTAATCTACATGAACGGCATCCGACTTGGGGCCTTTTGCGTTATCGACACTGCGCCGCGCGATGATTTCACGCAGAGCGATCGGGCAGAACTGGTGGAATACGCAGAATGCGCGTCGTATATCCTGATCAGGCATCTGACGGCGACGGCCTGAAATCTGTCACTTTTCGATCTGCATTGTATCCTTTTGGATAGGTAATAGTTGTCATTGTCTTATTTTAGACATGCAACCGCTACTATAGAGCCGTAACAGACTGGCAAAAAGACGATGCTATCTGTAAAGGTTTGTTCATGAATATCAAAAACACGCTCGCTGTCCTGTTTTCGACATTCGGGCTGGTGCTGGTCGCATTACTTGCGCCGCAGGTGCAGAGTTCCTACCAGTACTATAACGACACCAGCGATCAGATTGTCGTCGACCGTGCGCGCAATGACGTGTTCGAGGCGGTGCTTGCCATTCGTGAAGGGCGCTCTGCTCTGGCGTTGCTGGGAATACAGGGTCAGGACAGCGCCGATCTGCTGGGGGATTTGTCCGCCGCGGTCGTTTTTCTGACCAGCGCGGCAGAAACAATCGCGAAATCGGAAAACGATATTCTACGACCATTGTCTGCCCCGCTCGCGCAACAAGCACCAAAACTGTCCGATATCGCAGAGGAACTTAGCCGCGCCATCACGACGGGCGTCCCGGGAGAGATTGCGGCGACGGTGCAGGAACTGGAAGGCGCCTTTGCGGATGTTCAGCGCGAAACGCTTTTGGTGCGCGAACAGATCCTGCAGGAAATCGGGATTCCCGATGCGACCATGGGTGCCGTGCAGGTCACCCGAAATTATATTCTGTCGGTCAGCAGCATGCTTAACGATGATCTGGTGCTGGCTGCCCCCGCAGACGATGCCATGGTCTCGCTTTCCGCGTGGCAGATTCAACGCAGTGTCGACCGTATGATCGCGATTAATCAGTTCTATGCGGATATTTCCAGCGCCTACAGAAATGACACTGTCCTGATTGCGAGCGATCTGTTCGATTATATTGACGCGATCTATCAGCCAGCACTTGAAAATTATGCCGAAGCGATTGCGCAGGACACGAACCTGCAGGCGGCCCGTCAGGACTGGGCCGAGGCGCTGAACGATGCCGATGCGCTGATCAGTCAGACCACGTCCAGATTGTTTCAGACGTCGCAGGCGCATCTGATATCGGAGAGCGCTGCAGCGCGGGCGCGGCTGAGCAATTTTCTGACGTGGACCGCCTTTGCCGTGGTCGTGTTCGGCCTGTCGATCTATCTGGTCGCGCAGCATATCGTAAAGCCGTTGCTATATGTGCAGCGCAAGATCAATGACATTGCATCGGGTCGGCTTGATCCCATCACCAAGCGGCGGCTTTTGCTGCGCGATCTGGATTCCGTCATCGACTCATTACGCGCGCTGCGTATTTCGGCCCGGCGTCGCGAAAGGCTTGCCACCGAACGGCTGGCGCTGAACGAGCAGATCATCCAGGCGCATGCGACGTTGAAGTCCGAGGTCGATGCCGCGGCGAAGGTGCAATTGTCCCTGCTGCCGCGCCCCGAAGATGTGGGGCACATGCGCTTTTCAACCTTGTTCCAGCCATCGCATGTCGTGGCCGGGGATACCTATGATTTCATCCCTCTGTCCGATACCCGCGTCGGTCTGTTCCAGATCGACGTTGCCGGACATGGTGCCGCGGCCGGACTTGTATCGATGGCGGCGCATATCAGCGCAAGACGTGCCCTGCGCGGCGTCAAATCCGGTATCGATCTGGCAGCGTCCGTTCAGACTCTGAACACCCATTGGAGCCCGGAATTAACTTACTTTACCGCGCTTTTGGTGGAGTTTGATTCAAGTACCCATGTCGCGCGGCTGGTGCAGGCGGGCCATCCGCATCCGGTGCTGATGCGCAAGGATGGGTCGGTGTCACGGCTCGGGAATGCGGGGCTGCCCATCGGGGTGATCGGCGACGCCGATTACGAGCTGATCGAATTTCCTTTCGAACATGGCGATAGATTGCTTGTCTTTTCCGACGGTATCTATGAAAACTTCAACTCTGAAGGGGAAATCTATTCAGAAGAACGGCTTATCCAGTTGCTGCGCGATAATGCCGCGTGCAGCACAGATGTTTTGGTTGATATTGTTAAAAAGTCAGTTGTTTCCTGGAATGAATCGGGAATCCCGTCAGATGACGTGAGCCTTGTGATCGCGGAGAGGGTTTGAACAATGTTGCAATATTCCGAAAAACAGGATGATACGATCCTCGTCCTGGAAATCACGGAACAGCGGTTAGAGGCCAGCAACGCACCTGATCTGCGCGATCTTCTTGTCGGACGCATCGAAGCAGGCAATGAACAGATCGTGATTGACCTGCGGCAGGTCGCTTTCATGGACAGTTCGGCCCTTGGCGCGCTGATCGGCGGGATCAAGAAAATGCGTGGCCTTGGCACTTTGGTGGTGTCGGGGGCAAATGGCCCGGTGCTGCAACTGCTGAAACTTACCCGCATGGATAAGGTTTTCCCGCTGTATCCCTCCATCGACGATGCCCTCGCGGATATGAAAGGATAGCACATGGCCCTCACACCGGCAAAAACGTCCTGGACGCTGGAACGTGATCTGCATCAAGTTCAGGCGGTAACGGTGCCGGTCAGGGATCTGGCGATGCAATTCCTCGACGCGGACGACGCGGCATCGGTAGAGCTTGCTCTGGTCGAGGCGGTGACGAACGCGATAAAGCACGGCAGCATCAATGGACGTGACACGGGCCAGATCACGGTGACAGCCATGGCTGACGAGGGGCGCTTTGTCGTCGATGTCGTGGATAACGTGCCGGTCGTGCCCAAAGACGCGCTTGACCGGGCCCGCAAACGCGGTGCGTCTTTCGACATCGACGATATCGCCGGGTTGGAAGAAAGCGGTCGCGGTCTGTCGATCATGATTTTGTCGATGGATGAAATCATCCTGAGCACCGCAAACGACAAATATATCCTGAGCATGGTGAAATACATCCCCTGACCCCCGGTTTTTGAAAGTCGAATTTTTGCCATTGCACAGCCCAACCCCCAAAGCGACCCGCTTTGAAAGACAAGAACCGTGGCAGCACGCGAACCATGGCGCGTTCCATGTCTTTGTCTGGCAATTTCTGGGCACTTCCAGCCTTGTCTTCGGTGTGTGGTATCTGTGGTGGCGTTGGACGGCGTCGATCAACTGGGATGCACTGTGGCTGTCCTTGCCACTGGTGATCGCGGAAACGGCGGCATTTGTCGGCCTGATCCTTTTCACGGTCAATCTCTGGTCGCCAAGATCCCCGAAACCGGCTGCTGTCCCCGCAAGCGTGGCCGACACGTTGGAGGACAAGCCCCCCAGCGACCGGCCGGTGATCGTCGATGTCTTCTTCGCCACCTACAGTGAGGATCCGGAGCTTGTCAGGCTGGGTATCCGCGACGCGCAAAAGATGCGCTATCCGCATCCGATCGATCTGCGGGTGCATGTGCTGGACGATGGACGGCGGCCCGAAATGGCGGCTGTCGCCGCGCAGGAGAACGCCAATTACATCACGCGTAACGACAATATAGGTTATAAGGCGGGCAATCTGCGCAATGCGATGGACCATACAATCGGCGATTTTGTGGTTATCTTCGACGCCGATACGCGCCCATTCGAAAATTTCCT
Source organism: Yoonia sp. (assembly GCF_046292185.1). Classification (GTDB taxonomy): domain Bacteria; phylum Pseudomonadota; class Alphaproteobacteria; order Rhodobacterales; family Rhodobacteraceae; genus Yoonia. The sequence goes on along the minus strand of NZ_JBKBQY010000115.1, from coordinate 728 downwards.
GAGCGAGACGCTGGGTTATTTCAACGATCCCAAAGTCGCCTGGGTCCAGACCCCGCAATGGTTCTGGGACGTGCCGCCCGGCCGGCCGCTGGAGGCGGTGCTGGCGCGGCGTCTGGGCCGCTTTGGTGGCTGGCTCGGCCGCCGGATCGAGGGGCTGTTCGGCCCGATCCGGATCGGCGAGGACCCGTTCGGCAACGATCCGCAGTTGTTTTACGATTTCATCCAGCACCGGCGGAACTGGGCCAATGCGTCATTCTGTTGTGGCGCAGGGTCCATCCATCGCCGCGAGGCGATCATGGAAGCCGCGATCCGGTCATGGACCGCCGAGGTCGGCAGCAGCGCCGATCAAGCAGAACGGATGGCGCAGGCCGTGACCGGCGAAACCGATCTGTCGAAAATCGTCCGCGCTGCGGCACGGATCAATCAGGCCCGCGAAATCGAATTCACGCCGTTCAAACTGCATGTGTCCGAAGACCTCTATACCTCGATTGCGCTGCACAGTGATCGGGAACGCCGCTGGAAATCCGTGATGCACCCCACGGTTGTCTCGCGCATGATATCGCCCAATGACCTGCTGAGCTGGACCATACAGCGGTTCAAATATGCTGGCGGTACGCTTGATATCCTGCGCAATGACAACCCGCTTTTCCGGCGCGGTCTGACGATCCCGCAAAAGCTGATGTATGCGATGACATTCTATTCCTATCTGTCGCCTTTGTGGAATATCG
>NZ_JBKBQY010000114.1:0-9599 GCF_046292185.1 Yoonia sp. | reverse complement strand
CAGCTTGTTGTCCAAAGCGTCTCTCTGCTCCATCGCGGCTTGCGCTGCCGTTTCGGTCGTCGCCATGTGGTCGCGGATGGCTTTCGTCATTTCCTGATGCTGCGCCTGAAAGGTCTGTAAGGTCTGGGTGAGGTCCGTCAGCAATGCGGCCAGTCTCTCGCCCAAGGTTTCCTTCTGATCGTCGGGTTCCGCCAGCAAATCCAGCAGCGGATAAAGGCCCAATACTTTGGCTTGTGTCTCCATTAGCTGGTTGAAGATGATCTGATCTGGCGGTGGCAGTTCGAGCGTTTTGTGCGGCAGCGATTGTTCGGTCAAGTTGTGTCTCCATTTCTGGTTTGCGAAAGATATCGATGAGCTTGTTCAACTGAAGGTCATAGCGGCAGCGCCGCAAAATGCGGCAAAACGCGAGACGTGCTTTTACAAAACCTGGTTCCCAGGCGGTGCCGAGATTGCCGGCAAAAATCTTTTGTTCGTCGCTCACATACTGAAGTGACTGGACACCTTTTTTGTTCAAAGCAGGGGTCACCTTGAATCCGCCAGGCTGCCGGGAAAGATGACCACTCAAGTGAGCGATGGTTTCGGGCTGAACATGACGGAAGACGGCCATCAGATCCCGGAACAGCTTGTGACGACTTTTCTTCTTCAGATTTCGTGCGGGTGTGACTGGTGCCAGACAAGGGGTCGCATCGGGATCAAAATAGGCGGGCTGAGCCAGCCCCAGCAGCGCACAAACATGCTGATGGATCCTGTCGCTCTTGATGCGATTCAGCGACACGGCCCAGAGTCGCCCCATGAAGTCCCGCAGCGAGATGATGACGTGGATATGATCGCAGGCCTGATCCCTGTGGCGTGCTGCAAACCATGGCGTCGCGTCCGGATCAAGACCGAACGCTTTGACCACGGTCTTTACGATCCGCATCCAGAGCCTGTTGCTGGCCGCAACCCCCTTTGGTAATGAGAGGGTGAGATGCATGAACGGTTCTCGCGTGGCCTGATTGCCCAATGCATTGAACCGCTTGGTCAGGTCCTTGTATCCCAGATAGGGCACGGTGCCGCCGACCGGATGTGCATCAGGCTTGTCGAGATAGTCGACGACGATCTTCGCTTTGTCATGAAATGTCACGTAAGGGCGCATCGCTCAATCCACCCGCAGTGCAGCCGTCACGGCATCACATGCCTTGATGATCCGCCGCGCGGCCTTCCTGGCGTCGCTGCCGTAAAGCCCTCCGGTGCCGGTCGCGGCATCACCCGCCGTGAGGATGTCATTCGCGATCTGTCCAAGCTTGCCCATCTCGCGCGCGATGGTCAGGAGATGAACGGGCGCGCCGCTGAGCGCGCAATCGCGCATATAGGCTGACAGCGTTTTATACCCTGCCGCTTTCTGTCCGGCTTCGGCCTGTGACCGTTGATCATCAGTCAGATAGACTCTGAAGCCTGTGGTTTTTCCGCTCATCTTTTGGTCCGCCATTCTTCGGGCAGCCATGCGAATTCAGATTGTTTATCGGAAATAAAATAGTAAATCTTGTTTTTATGTTACTCTGATTTCTCGATACTGGATCCACATAGCCGCTTTGATGAATTGCACATGCGGACCGTGGTCATCTTTTTCAAAGGTTATTTTACCTGCTTTGCGAGCAGTGCTGCGTTTTATGTGGATATCTTCCCAATCATGCCCACAGGTTCAGCGAAACGAAATGGTGAAAGTCATAGAGGCATGAGGCAAACGGCCGGAGAAAAATGATCATCTTTGGTGTTTATCTTGCTTTAAACAGGCCATATCGCGCACCCCTTTTCTGCATTTGTTTCGCGGGGTCTAGAACCTAAGGTCACAGGACCATATCGCTGTGCTTTATGTCGGCAAATACGATGCCTGATCCAGCCTTGATAGTGCAGCCTGAAGCAGACTGCGACTGTCCTTCAAAGTAGGCGACGAGGCATTCAGCGCAGTATTTTCCCAGAGAATATCCGGTAGCGGCTCGTCCTCAATCGGCAGCCTGCGGCGGTCCTGGGCGGCCTCGCCGGGACCGATGCACGGTCCGCTCGGTGCGCGACGGGATGGCTACCATGCGCATCAGCCGTCCGCTATCATCAGTCTTATGTGCAACCTCTATGCCAATACAGATACCCGTCTGTGAACAGGCGCGGAACTCTAACCCCTTTCGGCGTCGAAGCTTGACCCCATAAGCCATGCAAATTTTTTTGAAATAACAACATGATCATGCGCTGTCGATCGGTTTACTGTTGCGCGCCGATGGTGGGGTCAAATGCCTCGCCGAAACACATCGACAGCCTTGGATGGTGCCATGACCGGGCCATACGGCGCAATCGGTAACCTCGTTCACGCGTGTGACATTGCCAGCCTGCCGCCCTGATCATAGGCCTGCCTTCGCGCGGTCCAACGTTGGGGATAGGATCAACCCAGCGGTGCGAGCGGGTTGTCTACCATATAGCGCGATGTGATATGTCCTGCCGCTGCGCCGACCGCGCGTGCCATTCCGCCGAAGCTGCCGGGGATAATCTGTGGCTTGATGATACCTTGCAGGTCGAGCGATCCAAGCTGCACATCGACTTCGTCACGCAAACGGCTTCGGACATCTTCGGGAAAACATCCATCAACGATGACCGTCTCAAAATCGATAACAGCGGCCGCCGAAACGATCGCATGGGCCAGACTACGGCTGGCACGGGCAATCCATTGGGACAGGACAGGTTCAAGATCTCTCGCATCGGCATTCTCGATGATTGCCAGATCATAGGAGTGACCTGCATTTTCGCACATTTTATAAAATGCAGTGAGCGATGCGTGGTCAATCAGGCGCGTCCCGCCGGGCTCATCCGGCACCCGCACCGGGCCAAAGCCACCCGAGTTGCCGTGGCAGCCGCGAAACACGCTGCCGTTGAGAACGATGCCGCCACCAATGAAGGTGCCGATAAAGAAATAAATACTGTCTGGCCGATCGATTTGCGCGCTGAAGGCCCATTCTGCCCGGCATGCCGCTGTCCCGTCATTTTCGACGATGATGGGACCGGGAAGCAGGTCTTTCAGGTCTGTCTGAGCGGTGAATTCCCGCCACGCCTCCATTTCATCAGGGGCTGCCTCGAAATCGTCCAACCACTCCCATAATCCTGTCGGCATGGCGATGCCGCTGCCGGAAATGTCAGCAATCTGCAGCCCGGCGACGCGCAACAACGCGGGAATATGTGTTTCAAGAAATACCCGTGTGCCGGCAGGGGTCGGATAAGCGTGGGATGCAGATCGGCGCGCGCGCACTGCTCCCGTAAAATCAATGACGACAATGTCGAAGCTTCTCCGGCCGATCTTTAGCCCGATATAATACCGACCATCAGGGTTTAAATGCAATGGCACCGACGGTTGTCCGATCCTGCCACGCGTCGGGTCGCCCCGGGCAAGCAGCCCGTCTTTTTCCAAGGCACGGAATATGGTAGATGTCGCGTTCGCTGATAATCCGGTGGCGCGCGTGGCTTCCGCCTTTGACATCGCGCCACGTCTACGGATCAGATGCAGCACCAACCGTTCGTTATACGCACGCACTGTGGTTTGGTTGGACCCTTTCAAGGCCCAATCTTCGTATGAAGCGTGCTGTATATCAGTCATTGCAGCGTATTTCGAGGCCTCTCTAAATTGCGCATCACCAAGCGCCCAACATGCAGACAACGTTATGGTAGTTAAACGCCGGGGCAATGGCAATTAGTTACTACTTCATTCAAAAGTTGTAATTGACAGGTTTTTGGCAGGGTGCTAGCGCTAGGGAAAGGTCAGTGGCTGGGAGGCAAAGTGCTGACTGATGGGGGATCACATGGATAATCATGCTGTTGCCGCGATTGGCGCGCAGATAGACAAGCTTCGTGGCAATGTGGACCGGGTTCTTGTCGGGATTGCCGGTGCGCCCGCTGCTGGAAAATCGACCATCGCGGCAGATGTCGTGAATGCGATCAGACTGCGTGATGGGGTTGGCTCTGCGGCCTTGGTGCCGATGGATGGCTATCATCTTGACAATGCAGAGCTCGATTTGATGGCGATGCGGTCTGTCAAAGGCGCACCGCAGACCTTTGATGTGGCGGGTTTCGTGGGGCTTGTCCGTGCCATCAGGTCACAATCTGACGTGATCCGTTATCCGCTGTTTGATCGCGCGCAGGACAAGACGATCGCTGATGCGGGCCAGCTTGACCCGGCGACCAAGGTCGTGGTGATCGAGGGGAATTATCTGTTGTTGCAACAGGACGGGTGGCAGGATCTGCGCCAGTTTTTCGATCTGACGGTGATGCTGTCGGTCCCAATGGACGAATTGCGCGCCAGATTGATTGACCGTTGGTTGACCTATGGCCTGTCACGAGCGGCAGCCACGGACCGTGCCGAACTTAACGACATCCCCAATGCCCAAACCGTCATGGGTAACAGCGCAGCGGCGCATCTGACCCTCAGGGTCGGGGTGCCTGAAGAAATACAAGAAAGGTAGGCAGGACATGTCCGGCGTCAGCATCCAGAACGTGGAAAAGGCATTCGGTGATGTGCGCGTCATCCATGGCATCAATGTTGAAATCGAAGATGGGGCATTTGTTGTGCTGGTCGGGCCGTCAGGCTGTGGGAAATCCACGCTGCTGCGTCTAATTGCAGGGCTGGAGGATGTGACCGGCGGATCGATCCGCATCGGCGGGCAAGAAGTCAACGATATGGCCCCCAAAGACCGCGACATCGCGATGGTGTTCCAGAATTACGGACTTTATCCGCATATGACCGTCGCGCAGAACATGGGTTTCGCGCTGAAACTGGCGGGTGTGGACAAGGCCGAAATCGCCAGCCGTGTGAATAACGCAGCCGACATTCTGAACCTTGACGTGTTGCTAGACCGTTATCCGCGCCAATTGTCAGGTGGTCAGCGCCAGCGTGTCGCGATGGGCCGCGCGATTGTGCGCAATCCGCAGGTGTTTCTATTCGATGAACCACTTTCGAACTTGGATGCCAAACTGCGCGTGCAGATGCGCGCCGAGATCAAGCAATTGCACCAGCGGCTGAAGGTTACGACCGTCTATGTCACCCACGACCAGATCGAGGCGATGACGATGGCCGATGTCATCGTCGTGATGCATGACGGCGTGGTTAAACAGGCAGGCGCGCCCCTGGAGCTTTATGACAGGCCGATGAACCTGTTTGTGGCGGGCTTTATCGGATCGCCTGCAATGAATTTCCTTGATGCGACCGTGACGGGCGGTGCCTTGGTACTGGCCGATGGTCAACGCCTTGATGCCCCCGCCGGGATTGCCCTGACCGAAGGCCAGAATGTGCGCATCGGCATCCGGCCAGAGGATCTGACCGTCGCCGACACCGGCTTGCAGGTGCAGGTATCGATCGTCGAACCCACCGGCGCGGAAATCCTGATCGGAGCGCGGCTGGGTGATACGCCTTTCACGGTGGTGCTGCGCGAACGCCATAATCTGACACCCAATCAAACCATTACGGTCGCACCCAACCCCGGGCGCGTCCATTTGTTCGACCCCAAAACGGAATTGCGGATCAACTGATCGTTGGGGCGGATACCACCAGAGGAGGAGAAACCAAAATGACAGACCTGAACAAAATAGGGTTACTGACAGGGGCCATGGCCCTTGGCATGTCGCTCGCCACTACAGCCACGGCGCAGGATGTGACCATCCGCTGGGCGCTGCATCCCGGTGCAGAAGCTGACGCCGTGATCAACCATTTCGCGCCGCTTTATGAAGAAGAAACGGGCATCAAGGTGATCGGTGAAATACTGCCGCCCAACCAGCTGCGCGATCAGATGTCGATTGAGGCGATCGGCGGTACAGGTCGCTGGGATCTCGGCTATCATAGTCCCGGCTGGTTCGGCACTTTTGCAGAACATGTCGTCGATCTGACGCCTTACATCGAAGAATATGACTTTGACATCGATGCCTATCCGCCGCTGATCGTGGACAGCCACATGCGATCAGATGCGCGCCCCGGCGAAATTATCGCTGTACCGACGACACCTGCCGCGCCGATGCTGATCGTGCGCAGCGACTGGTTTGAACATCCAGATGAACAGGCCGCGTTTCAGGATGCTTATGGGCGTGCGCTGGAAACACCGAATACCTGGGACGAACTGCGTGAAGTCGCCGAATTCTTTACCCGTGATGCAGGCGAGACATTGGCTGGCGAAACGCTTGAGAGCGATGTTTATGGATGGGCAGACGCGCTTGGTGCCGGGGCAGGGATCACCCGTAGCTTTATCGTGGTTCTGTACTCGACCGGTGTGTCGGGCTGGGACGAGAACTTTACTCCTGACATCGACAACCCTGTTGTGATCGAAGCTGCAGAATATTTTGTTGATCTGGCCGAAAATACCGCACCACGCGAAGCTCAAAACTGGGGCTTCCTTGAAGGTCTGGAAATGTTCCGTGACGGGCGTCTGGCGACTGCGGTCATGTGGCCCCAAGGCGTTGGCACGGTTGAAACTGAAGGCGGCGCTGCTGCAGGCAACACTGGTTATAGCCCGCTGCCGATGTGGGATGACAACCTTGCCGGATACACCCAAGGTACACCCTTCCTTGGTGGTGGTGGCGTGTTCATCTTTGACACGCCCAACAGCGAAGAAGCTTTCAAATTCCTGAAATGGATGCTGCAGGACAACGAAATCGAATGGGGTAAGCAATCTGAGCAATTCTCGACCGCTGGCCACTTTGCCAGCGAAGAATTGCGCAACCTGCGTCCTTACTATCCCGAATTCCTGCCCGCCTATGAACAAGTGCTGCAATCGGTCTTTATCCGACAGGGTATCCCTGAATACGGCTCCGTGATGTGGAACGGTACGACCGAATTCATCACTGATGTCTTCTCGGGCGATCTGACGCCAGAGCAGGCGCAGACCCGCTGGGTCGACAGCATGAACGACGCCTTCCGGCGCGCTGGCTACATTCAGTAAAAATACGCGTCCGGGCAGGGAAACCTGCCCGGATATCCTGATCTAAAGGACTTCAGCCATGGCACAACGACGCGACAAATTCACACGCGGTTGGTGGTTTATTCTGCCGGGCCTGATCTTGATGCTGGTCGTGGTGGGAACGCCATTGGTGCTGGGCTTCACCTACAGCTTGCAGGATGTCTTCCTTTACGCATTCAACGATAAAACTTTCGTCGGTTTTGAAAACTACCGTAGGGTTTTCGCTGACCCGCTCTACATGAACGCGCTGCGCATCACCGGCATCTTTACCATGGGCTGTTTGATCCTATCGGTAGGCTTTGGCATTCTGATTGCTTTCCTGCTCAATGCACGACAGGTCAAGTTCCGGCCTTTCTGGGTAGCACTGTTTCTGATCCCCTTCGTCATGACGCCCATCGTTGGTGGTATCGCATGGAAATTCTTTATCTGGCAGCAGGAAACGGGTGTTGTGAACGCAGTCCTGAAACTGTTCGGTGGCCCACAGCCTTATTGGTTGCTGGACAGGGAAACTGCGCTTTTGGCTGCGACGATTACCAATTCATGGCACTTGATTCCGTTGGCGGTGCTAGTGTTCTATGCCGCGTTGACCACGATCCCAGATGAACTGCACGAGGCTGGTCGTGTTGATGGCGCAGGCCCGTTTCAGTCGCTTTGGTATATTGTGCTGCCGATCCTACGTCCGCATATCCTGTTTGTGTCAATCATCATCATCACCTCGGCCTTCCGCGAATTTGACATGATCTGGGCGCTGACGGGTGGCGGGCCGGGCCGATCGACAACCGTCATGTCGATCTTTGCCTATAACCGCGGCATCGCCAATCAGGATATGGGGATCGCCAATACAATCGCCTTTACAATGTTCATTATCATGGCGGTAGCGGCCTGGGTCTATATCACGCTCTATCGCAAAACAGGAAGGAACGAGGCATGATTTCCGCACGGATGAAAAAACGCGGCACCACTTGGGTCGTGCATGTCCTTCTCGCGATCTGGCTGGTGATTTCCCTGCTGCCGCCGGTGATGCTGCTGGCGGCAAGTCTGAACAGCACCGCCTTGTTCCGCAGCCCGCTGGACCTGTTGTTGTTGCGCGACTTCACGCTGGACAATTTCACGCAGGCGTTCAGCCGCGGTGATTTCTGGTTCTTCTTTACCAATTCACTGATCATCTCGACCTCTGCGGTGGTGATCACCTTGGTTGTCTGCGTTCCGCTGGCTTATGGGTTGACAAAAATTTCAGGGCGCTCGCGGGCGGCTGTATCTTACGGCGTGTTGGCCATGCGGTTCATCCCTTATGTCGTGTTGGCGCTGCCGATGTTCCTGATCTTCGTCAATCTGGGCCTGTCAGGGTCTCGATTCGGGCTGCTGCTAGCGCACTTGTCGATCCACATTCCCTTTGCGACATGGATGCTGGTCGGATTCTTCGACACCGTGCCGCATGAATTGGAAGAAGCCGGTATCGTTGATGGATGTAGCCCGTGGAACCTTTTCTGGAATGTCACGCTGCCGGTTGTCCGGTCCGGCGTGATCGCGCTTGCGATCCTTGTCTTCATCATCTCTTGGAACGAATATTTGTTTGCGCTGTTCCTTGCCGGCAGCAATGCCCAACCTCTGACCGTTGGTATCACACGGTTCTTGGGCGGGGCAGAGGCTGGGGCTGAATATGGCGTGATTGCTGCCTACGCCGTGCTGGTGATTGCGCCTGTGATCATCTTTGCATTGACGGCCAACCGTTTTATCGTCAGCGGGATGACGGCGGGGGCGGTGAAAGGGTAGTAGTTTGGTGCCTCGTTACGGTTTTCCCCAGATCGATCTGAAAACCCAGATCGATCACCGGATCGAACGGCGGCCCAGCCTTCAACCGCGCCATCAGCTCGGTCATGGCACGCGCGCCGATGCCATAGCGGTCAGTGCGCACGCTGGCCAGCCGGGGGATCATCGCCTGCCCGATATCGAGCGCGTGAAAACCGGCAATCGCCATGTCATCCGGCACGCTGACCCCCTGGCGAAGACATTCGAAATAGGCACCGACCGCCACATCGTCATTTGTGCAGAATATCCCGTCGGTTTCCGGGTGGTCGCGCATGACTTGCCGCATCAACAAAGCCCCGCCGGTGAAGGTCGATTTTTCGGCTGTGTCCACGCTGACCGCATCAAACCCGTGATCCTGCATCGCCTTTGAATAGCCGTCACGCCGCTGCAAGGTGCGGGCATCGAGCCTGACCGCCAGATAAACCAGTTTCCTGCACCCCTGCGCCAGCATTGCCGCTGTCATCGCATAGGCGGCATCGTGATTGTCATATCCCACGGCCTGCTGCAGACTAGGACTGCGGCTGTCCATTACCTCGATCACTGGGATATCGGCGAGGGTGATCATCCGCAGCGCATCATCAGTGTGTTCGCGGTCGCCCAGGATCAGCCCGTCGATATTGGCCGCGATCAGGGATGCGATGCCACGTTCCTCGGCTAGCTGGTCATAGCCATAATGCGCGATGACAACCCGGTAACCCGCAGATTCGGCAGTTTCGACAGCACCGGCCAGCACTTCGGCAAAGACATGATTGGTGACTGATGGTACCATGACGCCAACCGATTTGCTGGGTGCGCCCGCCAGCATCATGGGGGCGTTGTTGGGCAGATAAC
>NZ_JBKBQY010000113.1:0-9802 GCF_046292185.1 Yoonia sp. | reverse complement strand
GCAAGCGTCAGAAAGCCACAGCAATCAGCCGCGTTCCTTCCAGCGCACCATCTGGCGCAGGATGCCGTGCAGCATCTGCACATCGGCGCGGGTCAGCGGCATCCGCGACCACAGATTGCGCAGGTTCATCTGCATATTGGCGGCCTTGTGATCGGGGAAAAAGAACCCGGCCTGATCCAGCCGTTCCTGATAATGATCGGCCAGCTTTTCAACCTCGACCTGATTTGCCCAATCGGCCAGCGCATCGACGCGCATCGGCGTGACCTCGGTCACGATGCGTCGCCATTCATAGCCCAAAAGCAACACGCATTGCGCAAGGTTCAATGACGGAAACTCCGGGTTCACCGGCACCGAGATGATCGCATTGGCCCGCGCAATATCGTCGTTTTCCATACCCGCGCGTTCCGGCCCGAACATCACCGCGACCTTGCCACCTGCGGCGATGCGCGCATGGGCGTCCTGCATCGCGGCCTCTGGCGAAAACACCGGCTTGGTCAATCCGCGCGGCCGCGCCGTGGTGGCATAGACGAAATCACAATCGGCAATCGCCGCCGCCGTGCCATCAAACAATTGCGCCTGATCCAGCAGACGCCCGGCACCGCTGGCCATCGCCACCGCGCGGCTGTTGGGCCAGCCATCGCGGGGGGCGATCACCCGCATCCGGTCCAGCCCGAAATTCCACATCGCGCGCGCGGCAGCGCCGATGTTTTCGCCCATCTGGGGACGGATCAGCACAAAGGCGGGTTGGGGATCAGACACGATAAACAGCTTTCCGGACAAGGTTTCGCGCCTGATACTTGGGCCATGCGGCCAAGGCAAGCAAGGCATGGCCAAGGCGCCCAAACCCCGTTAGAAGCGGACAAGCCTTACAAACACCGGAATGCCCCATGTCGGATGCCCAAGACACACCGCAAATCTATCTGATCACCCCGACAGAATTTGACCTTGCCACCTTTCCCGACCAGCTTGCCGCCTGTCTGGACAGCACAGAAATCGGATGCGTCCGGCTGGCGCTGGCCACCAAGGATGACAGCAAGATCGCCCGCGCCGCCGATGCGCTGCGCGCGGTGACGCATGACCGCGATGTGGCGCTGGTGATCGAAAGCCATGTGCTGATGGTGGACAGGCTGGGACTTGACGGCGTGCATCTGCTGGATGCCGCACGATCGGTGAAATCGATCCGCAAGGATCTGGGCGATGATGCCATCATCGGCAGCTATTGCGGCCAGTCGCGCCATGACGGCATGACCGCCGGTGAGCTGGGCGCCGATTACGTCAGCTTTGGCCCGGTGGGCGCCACGCCGCTGGGCGATGGGCGGTTAGCTGAATTGGAGCTTTTCGAATGGTGGTCCGCCATGATCGAAGTGCCCGTCGTGGCCGAAGGCGCGCTTGATCTGGCCCTGATCCGGCAACTGGCCCCGCATACCGATTTCTTCGGCATCGGCGATGAAATCTGGCGCAGCGACGATCCCGCCGCCGCCTTGGCAGGGCTGCACAAGGCCATGGCTGGCTGAACTTCTTATTTCACCAAATACTCATCTTGACCCGGATGAAATCCGGGGCCGGGGCAACGCCCTTATGCCGCGCTTAACCCCGCGCGGACGCTGGTCTCCAGAACCGCGGCCAGGGCCTTGCGGTGCGTGAAATCGCGCACATTCACGGGCGGGTGGTAGATCACGCAGACCTCGCCCTGACGGCGCGCGGCCAATATCCGCAACAGATGCGGACCGAACGCCATATCGCCCCACCAGCCATAGAACCGCGGATCGGCCCCGTCCGGTGCCTGATAGCGCAGCGTCACCGGCTGGATCTGCAGACTATCGCGCAAGGCGGGATCGAAAAACGCGGCAAACAATGTCGGTTTGAACGCCAGCACCTGCAACCCGTCGGTGGATGTGCCTTCGGGGAAGAACAAAAGTTTGTGGCCCGCCTGCAGCCGCGCCTTGAAAGTTGCGATCTGGTCCAGCGTCTCGCGCCGGTCACGGCGAATGAAAACCGTGCCCGTGGCGCGCGCCAGCCAGCCGATACCGGGCCAGCCAGCAACCTCTGATTTCGACACGAAATAGATCCGTTTGCGCGCGTTCAGCGCAAAGATATCCAGCCAGCTTGCGTGATTGGCGACAATGGCGCCGGCCCCCCGCATCGGTCTGCCCTGAAACCGGTAACGAATCCCCATCAGCGCAAAGGCGCCGCGACAGACAGATTGTGTCACATAGGGCGTGACCGGGCGGCGCAAGCCGCAGAACGGACGCTCGAACAGGCGGATCATCAGCAGCAGCGTGAACCCGGCCACCAGCAACAGCACCAAAGGCAGGCCGCGGCGGGCAATGCGCCACCAGTCAGCCGCCCGCAGCGGCGGATGCACGGGTGCCGCGGCCCCTTGCCATGTCTCAGCCATTGCGCCGGGCACGTGTGTAGATCTGGCGCTGCATGGCGGTGACACCGGAGGTGGGCAGGATCAGGCTGATATCGGTGGTGTTGAAATCGCGGTCCACATAGACCCCCTGCCCGACGACGCCCCCGATCCGCAGATAGGCCTTGATCAGCGCCGGCGTGTCGCGCAAGGCCGTGACCCGGTCAATCTGATCCTCGGGCAGCGGCGTGAAATCCACAGCCCCCGCGCCGATGGCACGCACGCGCAGTTCCGGAGGCGCGAGATGGCGGTGAAACAACAAGCTCAGCGGCGCGGCCAGCCTTTCCAGATCGGTGCCGTGAAAGGACGCGACGCCAAACAGGATATCGATCTCGTGATCCTGCACGTAGATTGCGAGCGCCTGCCACAGATGCATCATCGCCATGCCGCCACGATAGGCCGGATGCAGGCAGGACCGGCCCAGTTCCAGCAATTTCAACCCCGAGCCGGTCAGCGGCGTCAGATCATATTCCGCCGCGCAGTAGAACCGCCCTGCCGCCTGTGCCGCATCCTGCTGCATCAGACGGTAAACCCCGATCACCCTGTCACCGTCGGGGCGGGCCATGTCGCGCAGGATCAGATGGGTGGCGAAGGGATCGAAATAATCCTTTTCCAACCGCCGGTCATGATCGACCATGTCGCCGGTGCCGCCCAGTTCTTCGATAAAGACCAGATAGCGCAGGCGCTGTGCCGCCTCCAGCTCTTGTTGATCATGCGCGATGCTGACCACGAAACGCGAATCTTTGGGCACGCGGTCAGGCCCGATCTTATCGGGCAGCGAAAAAGTATGTTTGATCTCACCAGTCATTAAGAATGAATTAACCCATTTTGCGGCACGATACGAGACAGAACGACCCGGAATTTGTTGACACGTTGTCGATTTTCTCTACTCAGGGTTGTGTACCAAGACCAGTAACCAGTTCCAGGGCGATCGTGTTTCCATCAATGACCAGTTTTCCGGCCTCTCTGAAATTTACCGTGATGCGTCCGGCGATATTCGACTGGACCTGCCCTATGCCCCATTCCGGCGCGCCCGGATGGCGCACCAGCATGCCCGGTTCCAGAATGGCGTTTATGCCTGTCATCCCCTCATCCCCATTTAGGAGCCTGTGCCATGCGGCCTGATCTTGCCACACTTGTCGGCTCGCGGATTTGCCACGACCTTATCAGCCCTATTGGTGCGATCGGCAATGGTTTAGAACTCTTGTCGCTGACCGGTGGTCAGACAAGCGCTGAAATGGATCTGATCAGCGATTCCGTGCAGAACGCCAATGCGCGGATACGGTTCTATCGCATCGCCTATGGGGCGGCGGGCCCCGAACAACGGCTGTCCGCGGGGGATATCCTGCCGGTCTTTGCGGCCTTGGCGCGCGCCGGGCGCTGCAGCTATCACTGGCATGTGCCCCATGATCAGCCCCGCCGCGAGGTGCGCTGCGCCTTGCTGCTGGTGCAATGTCTGGAATCGGGGATGCCGCTGGGTGGCGAAATTCACGTGCGTCTGATCGATGAAACCTGGGTGATCAGCGCCGTGGCACCGCGGTTCCGCGTGGATCAGCCGCTTTGGGATCAGTTGCGCAGCGCCAGCCCCGGTTTTTCCTGTTCCGCCGCACAGGTGCAATTCGCGCTTTTGCCCGGCTTCATGGCCGAGGCGGGGCGCGATCTGCAGATCGACATCGGCGATGACGGGATCGCGGCGCGGTTCTGATCCCCCGGAATCCAAGGGAAGATAAGTATTTTGAAAAAAAGAAGTTGGGGGCTGTCACGCCCGCACGGCACCATTGCCGCTGACCAGATATTTGAAACTGGTCAATTGCTCTGCCCCCACCGGGCCGCGCGCATGCATCTTGCCGGTGGCGATGCCGATTTCCGCGCCCATGCCGAATTCACCACCATCTGCAAACTGGGTCGAGGCGTTGTGCATCAGGATCGCGCTGTCAAGCTGGGCAAAGAAATGCGCCGCCGCCTGTTCATCCGCCGTGATGATCGCATCGGTATGGTTTGATCCATAGCGCCGGATATGGGTGATGGCTTCGTCCACGCCATCCACCAGTTTCGCGGCACAGATCATGTCGAGGAATTCCTGCCCGAAATCATCAGGCTTGGCCTTGGTCGTGCCCGCAATTTTCGCCAGATCGCCATCGGCGCGCACCTCAACCCCGGCCTTGACCAGCGCGTCGATCAGCAACGATCCGTGTTGCGTATAGAACCGCCAGTCGATCAGCAGGCATTCCATCGCGCCGCAGATGCCGGTGCGGCGGGTTTTGGCGTTCAGCACGATCTCCAGCGCCATGGCAGGGTCGGCGGTCGCGCCGACATAGATATGACAGATGCCTTCGAGATGGGCAAAGACCGGCACCCGCGCCTCGCGCTGGACAAGCCCGACAAGGCCTTTGCCGCCGCGTGGCACGATCACGTCGATATGATCGGTCGCGGTCAGCATCGCGCTGACGGCGGCACGGTCGCGTGTTGGCACCAGTTGGATCGCGGTTTCGGGCAGGCCCGCCTGTTTCAGCCCGATCTGCAGGCATTTATGGATCGCGGTAGAGGAATGGAAACTTTCCGACCCGCCCCGCAGGATCACCGCATTGCCCGATTGCAGGCATAGCGCACCGGCATCGGCGGTGACATTCGGGCGGCTTTCATAGATCACCCCGACCACGCCCAAAGGCGTGCGCACGCGCCGGATATGCAGGCCCGTTGGCATGTCCCATTCGGCGATCACCTCGCCCACCGGATCATGCTGGGCGGCGACATTGCGCAACCCTTCGGCCATGGCGCGGATGCGCGGTTCTGTCAGGATCAGCCGGTCCATCATCGCGGGCGACAGGCCTTTTTCCTCGGCATAGACCTGATCTTCGGCATTGGCGTCGAGGATTTCCATGATGTTGTCGCAGATCGCATCGGCGGCCCCGATCAGCGCGGCATATTTGCGTTCTGATCCGGTGGTCGCCAGCACGGTGGCGGCAGCGCGGGCATCAGCGCCGATCTTGTTCATCAGGGCAGGAATATCATTCATTGTCATATCCTTACAGTACCATATCATCGCGATGCACCAAGGCGGCACGGCCTTCATAGCCCAGAATACCGGGGATATCGGCGGTCCGGTGGCCCATGATCTGCCGCGCCTCGGCGCTGGTATAGCGGGTCAGCCCCTGACCCAATGGCAGGCCCGCAGCATCGGCAATCGTGATCACCTCGCCCCGGCCAAAGCTGCCGCTGATCTGCGTGACCCCGGCGGGCAGCAGGCTTTTGCCCGACAACAGCGCTTGCCCGGCACCGGCATCGACAGTCACAATACCACGCGGTTTCATCGCCGCGATCCAGCGTTTGCGCGCCGCCTGCGGATCGGTCTGCGCGGTGAACCAGGTGCTGCGCGCGCCATTTGCCAAGGCATCCAGCGGATGCAGCCCGGTGCCAAGTGCGATGGCCATGGCGCAGCCGCCCTCGGTCGCGATCTTGGCGGCCATGATCTTCGTGATCATCCCGCCCTTGGACAGGGTTGATCCGACATCACCCGCCATATTTTCGATCTGTGGGGTGATTTTATCCACAATCCCAAGGTGTTGTGCCGTGGCGTCAATCTTGGGGTTCGCGGTATAAAGCCCGTCCACATCCGACAAAAGCACCAGTTGATCCGCGCCAATCGTCACCGCGACCTGTGCCGCCAGCCGGTCATTATCGCCATAGCGGATTTCATCAGTGGCAATCGTGTCGTTTTCATTCACGATCGGCACGACACCGAACCCCAGCATGGTTTCCATCGTGGCGCGGCTGTTCAGATAACGGCGACGATCCTGCGAATCTTCAAGCGTGACAAGCACTTGGCCCGCAATGATGCCATGCGGCGCGAGGGCCTGTTCATAGGCGCGCGCCAGCCGGATCTGACCGACAGCCGCCGCCGCCTGCGATTGCTCCAAGGCCAAGGCGGCCTGCGGCAGACCCAACACGCCACGGCCCAAGGCGATGGACCCGGATGAGACAAGGATCACCTGCGTGCCGCGCGCCTTGATCGCGGCGACATCGGCGGCCAGTGACGTCAGCCAATCTTGGCGCAAGGCCCCCGTCGCGGCATCGACCAACAGGGCCGAGCCGATCTTGACCACCAGCCGTTTGGCATCTTTCAGGGACGCCATTCTTCGTCTTCCTCTGGCGCGTCTTCCTTGCGGTGACGCAGGCGGTTGTCGTCAATCTCCGCCCGCAGCGCGCGCAGGACGTCGGTGATGCCTTCGCGGCTGACCCCGGACATCAGCATGACAGGGCCTGACGCAACCTCGGCCAGTTCATCGCGCAGGAACACGCGTTCTTCCGCGTCCAGCGTGTCGATCTTGTTCAGCACGGTGATCCGGGGCTTGTCAGCCAATTCGCCGCCATATTGTTCCAGCTCGTGAATAATCGTCACCAGATCGCCGGCGGGGTCACCGGATGTGCCATCAATCAGATGCAGCAATACCGCGCAACGTTCGACATGGCCCAGAAACATATCACCCAGACCGCGCCCTTCACTGGCACCGGCGATCAGGCCAGGGATATCGGCGACGACGAATTCCACCTCATCCACGCCCACAACGCCCAGATTGGGGACCAGCGTGGTGAAGGGATAATCCGCCACCTTGGGCCGCGCATTGGATGTGGCGGCCAGAAACGTCGATTTGCCCGCATTGGGCATGCCCAACAGGCCGACATCGGCGATCAGTTTCAGCCGCAGCCAGATCGTGCGTTCAATCGCCTCTTGCCCCGGATTGGCGCGGCGCGGGGCCTGATTGGTGGCGGATTTGAAATGCAGATTGCCCCAGCCGCCATTGCCGCCCTTGGCGATGACGATGCGCTGGCCGACCTCGGTCAGATCGGCGATGACGGTTTCTTCGTCCTCGTCGATGATCTCGGTGCCGACGGGGACGCGCAGGATTTTATCATCGCCATCCTTGCCGGTGCGCTGACTGCCCATGCCATGCTGGCCGCTGCCCGCAAAGAAATGCTGCTGATAACGGAAATCGATCAGCGTGTTCAGACCGTCCACAGCCTCGACAATCACGTCGCCGCCATTGCCGCCGTCGCCGCCATCCGGGCCGCCATATTCGATGAATTTTTCACGGCGGAACGAAATACAGCCCGCCCCGCCCGCGCCAGAGCGGATATAGACCTTGGCAAGATCGAGAAATTTCATGGTCTGGGGCCTTCCGGGCTGTTCAGCGCTGGCGATAGTCTATTGTGCGGCGCTTCTCAAGATGTGCCAGCGTTTGTGTGTCAGGGCCATCCGGTAAAGCGTGACGGCAGCATCCGACGAAACGGGTGTGATCGTTTCAGTATGGGTGTCGGTGAACCCCAGCCCGGTCAGGATCGCCCGTGATGCTGCATTCCCCGCGAAATGCCCTGATATCAGAGGGGCTGTGTGATCCGTGAAATACCAATCCACCACGGCATGTGCCGCCTCGCGCATCAGCCCCTGACCGTGCTGCGCCTGATCCAGCCAATACCCCAGATCAGGCTTAACAGAGATCACGCCGATCAGCCTAAAGCCAAGGTCGATCGCCCAATGGGCGGCATCGGCATCGTTGCGCACCATGTCAATGAATGCCTTCGCATCATCGCGCGCATAGGGAAAAGGGGCCTGCGACAGCCAGCGCGTGACCTCCCAATTGCCGAGCGCCTCGGCAATTGCGGTACAATCGTCCACGACCAGTGGGCGCAACGTCAGCCGCGCGGTCTGTAAGGGCGGAACCGTCACTGCCCTGTTTTCAGCGTATAGGTCCATGTCGGCACTGTTGCGCCGCGCGAAACCGAAAACGCCTCTGCATCGCCCAGATAATCGAAACCGCAATTGGTCAGCACGCGGGCGGAACCGGGATTGTCCTGAAACACCTCGGCAAAGATCCGTTCGGATTGATGCGGGTTCGCGGCAATCAAGGCGCGCACGGCCTCTGACGCGTAACCGGTGTTCCAAAAGGCGGGGGCGATCCAGTAGAAGATTTCCGACTGCGCGCGGTCCATCCGTTCCAGGCTGATCAGACCCAACGCCTCTGCATGGCCAAGGGCCGATCCGTCGATGACCCAGATATCCTCTGTCCGGTCGGGGCGCAGGGCGCGGTCGATCATCGCCTCGACCGTGCCGGGGGGCAAGGGATGCGGCACCGACCGCGTACCGCGCGCGACACGGTCATCGCCGGCATACATGGCGATCAGGCCAGCATCGGATTTGCGGCAAGGGCGCAGGATGAACCGTTCCGACTGGATCGTTTCCTGCACGGCTATTCCTTCGTGGATCATGTTTTCCCTCCTCGAAAACAAGCCTGTCTGGCGCGGTCATAATCGCGATAAGTTGCGGATTTATGAACGGAAAAGGGGACCGGTTTGCACCGATCCCCTCAAATATCTGGTTTGAGACTTTCGGCTTACTCTGCGGCCTCCGCCACGGGGAGAACCGAAATAAAGGTGCGGCCTTTCAGGCCTTTGTGAAATTTCACAGCGCCTTCAGCAGTTGCAAAGATGGTGTGATCCTTGCCCATGCCAACGCCCATGCCTGGCCACATCTTTGTGCCACGCTGGCGCATGATGATGTTGCCGGGAATGACGGCTTCGCCGCCGAATTTCTTCACACCAAGACGACGACCTGCAGAGTCGCGTCCGTTACGGGATGAACCGCCTGCTTTTTTATGTGCCATCTGGTCTCTCCTTAAGCTTTGGACAGCTCGGTCGCTTGTGCGACCCAGTCATCACGTTCCACGCGGCCACCCAGAGACAATGTCTCCTCGTAACCGGCGATATCTTCTTCACTCCATCCCGCGATCTGCGCGTAGGAAGTGATCCCTGCTTCATGCAGCTTCTTTTCCAGCGCCGGGCCGACGCCGGTGATTTTCTTCAGGTCGTCGCTGCCGGTTGCGGCTGGCGCGTCTTTTTCAGCGGCTTTCGCTTTGGTCGCGGCGGCCTTTTTGGGCGCGGCGCCTGCCTTTGGCTTGGCGATGCCCTTGGGGTTCACGCGGGGCGTGATGTCCATCTTGATGCCGGCACCCGATACTGCGGCCATGACGCCGCTGTCATCTGCGCCGGATTCCAGGATATCCGCGATCCGGACCAAAGTCAGTTGCTGACGGTGGCCTTTCTTGCGCTGGCTGCCGTGCTTACGGCGACGCTTGACGAAATTGATCGTCTTTTCGCCCTTGATCTGGTCGATGACTTCGGCCTGAACGCCGGCACCGGATACCAGAGGCGCGCCAACAGTCGAACCGACCATCAGAATCTCGTTGAACTGCACTTTGTCGCCAGCTTTTGCCGCCAGCTTTTCGACGCGCAATACATCGCCAGAGGCGACTTTGTACTGCTTGCCGCCGGTTTTGAGAACCGCAAACATATGATCTTCCTTCATTTTCCGCGTCGCTGAGGCCCCGGTGTGAT
>NZ_JBKBQY010000112.1:0-10139 GCF_046292185.1 Yoonia sp. | reverse complement strand
GCCAGCGACAGAAGCCGCGTCTTGCAGGGCTGTGCGCACAACCTTGGCCGGGTCAATGACGCCGAACTTGAACATGTCACCATATTCTTCGGTCTGCGCGTTGAAGCCAAAGTTCTTGTCAGTGCTTTCGCGGATCTTGCCGGCAACAACCGACCCGTCCACGCCAGAGTTTTCTGCGATCTGACGCAGTGGTGCTTCAATCGCCTTGCGGATGATCGAAATACCCACATCTTGGTCAGAGTTTGCACCCTTGAGACCTTCCAGAACCTTACCGGCTTGGATCAGGGCAACACCACCACCGACAACAACGCCTTCTTGCACAGCAGCGCGTGTCGCGTTCAGGGCATCGTCAACGCGGTCTTTACGCTCTTTGACTTCCACTTCGGACATGCCGCCGACGCGGATGACAGCCACACCGCCGGCCAGTTTGGCCACGCGTTCCTGCAGCTTTTCACGGTCGTAGTCGGATGTCGTTTCTTCGATCTGGCCACGGATCTGGGCAACGCGTGCTTCGATTTCCGATTTGTCGCCAGCGCCGTCCACGATGGTTGTCGCGTCTTTGGTGATCGAGATACGCTTGGCAGAACCCAGCATGTCGATGGTGACGTTTTCCAGTTTCATGCCCAGATCGTCAGAAATCACCTGACCACCGGTCAGAATGGCGATATCCTGCAGCATCGACTTGCGACGATCACCAAAGCCAGGGGCTTTGACAGCAGCGATTTTCAGGCCGCCACGCAGTTTGTTGACAACCAGGGTCGCCAGCGCTTCGCCTTCGACATCTTCAGAGATGATCAGCAATGGCTTGCCGGACTGGATCACGGATTCCAGCAGGGGCACCATTGGTTGCAGCGACGACAGTTTCTTTTCGTGCAGCAGGATGATCGCATCCTCCAGCTCGACTGTCATTTTCTCTGGGTTGGTCACGAAATATGGCGACAGGTAGCCGCGGTCGAACTGCATGCCTTCGACGACATCGGTTTCTGTTTCCAGACCTTTGTTTTCTTCGACGGTGATCACGCCTTCGTTGCCGACTTTCTGCATCGCATCAGCGATCTGGCGACCAATTTCAGCCTCGCCGTTGGCAGAGATCGTGCCGACCTGTGCGACTTCGTCGCTGTCGTTGACAGGACGTGCAGCCGCTTTGATCGCTTCGACGACTTTGGATGTCGCCAGATCGATGCCGCGCTTCAGGTCCATCGGGTTCATGCCAGCAGCAACAGATTTCATGCCCTCGCGGACAATCGCCTGAGCCAGAACGGTGGCCGTCGTGGTGCCGTCACCGGCTTCGTCATTGGTGCGGTTGGCCACTTCTTTGACCATCTGCGCGCCCATGTTTTCGAACTTGTCTTCCAGTTCGATTTCTTTGGCGACAGAGACACCGTCCTTTGTGATGCGCGGTGCGCCAAAGGATTTGTCGATAACCACGTTGCGGCCTTTGGGGCCGAGGGTCACTTTGACGGCGTCGGCAAGGATGTTGACACCCTTGAGCATCCGGTTACGCGCGTCGGTGCTGAACTTGACTTCTTTAGCAGCCATTTGCATGTGCTCCTTGAATTATTTGAAAGTGGACAGGACAGGGCCGCAGGATCACATGATCCCGAGGATGTCGCTTTCCTTCATGATCAACAGCTCTTCGCCGTCGATGCGGACTTCGGTGCCGGACCATTTGCCAAACAGCACTTTGTCGCCAGGCTTGACGGACATCGCGATCAGCTCGCCGCTGTCTTTGCGCGCGCCTTCACCGATGCTGACGATTTCGCCTTCGGCGGGTTTTTCCTTGGCGGTGTCTGGGATGATCAGACCGCCCTGTGTTTTTTCTTCGCCTTCAAGGCGACGGACCAGCACACGGTCGTGAAGTGGTTTAAATGCCATTTCGGAACTTCTCCAGTTCGGTTATCTTTGGTGTTAGCACTCAGCAGACCCGAGTGCCAACACCGGTTAGATATGAGCCGGTCACGCGTCTGTCAACTGTGGTGAGAGAAGTCTTTTGCGATTTTAGCGCGGTTCCTGATCATCGTCGGTCAAGATCCGCCAAGCGTCACCTTCAAGGTCTTCATATTGATGTGCACGCAGGCTCCAAAGGAAGGCCACAAGCCCCAAGGCACCCAGGATCAGCGACACCGGGATAAGGATTACCAAAACATTCATACCCGGCCTTTCAAGCGTAAAGCGTTCACAAGAACGGTGATTGATGACGTGGACATCGCGATTGCCGCCAGCAGCGGTGTGGCGAAACCGGCCACCGCAATCGGGATAGCGATCAGGTTATATGCAGCCGAGATGGCAAAGTTTTCCACGATCCGTTTTTTAGCGGCGCGTGCCACCAGCGGCAATTCGATCAGCGGTATTAGGCTGTCGTTCAACAGCACGATATCGGATGCGGCGCGCGATGCGTCAGCAGCCGTGGCAGGCGACAGTGATGCATAGGCTGCGGTCAGCGCACCGGTGTCATTCAGCCCGTCGCCGACCATCAGGACCTTGGCACCTTGGGCAGACAGCGCCTCGATATAACGGATCTTGTCCTCTGGCTGGGTTTCCGCCTGCCAGTGGTCAATGCCCAAGATATCGGCCACCCTTTCGGTCTCGCTCCGGTCGTCCCCTGATACCAGATGCACGGTCAGCCCCGCCTTTTGCCAGGCAGCGACAAGGTCCTGCGCCCCGTCGCGCAGGCCTGCGACCAGCTTGATCTTGCGCGGGGCGTTGTCGCCGATTTGCAGATAGGTACCCGTGCCCGTGCCCAGCCATGCGCCGGACCCAAGACGGACATTCTGGCCATGATAAGTCGCACTCAACCCGTTGCCGCGATGTTCTGTCTGATCTGTCAGGATCGCAGGGGTCACCCCGCCAAGCGATGCGGCGATGGCCTGCGATACAGGGTGACTTGCGTTTTGTGTCAGGGCAAGCGCAATTGCCTGTTCGGTCATGGTCAGCGCATCGCGCGCAGCGACGGGCATGGTCAGTGTGCCGGTCTTGTCAAAGACAACAGTATCGACCTCGGCCAATCGTTCCAGCGCGGTGCCGTCCTTGACCAACAGGCCAGCGCGGAACAACCGCCCTGCCGCGATGGTGGACACCGCAGGAACCGCTAAGCCCAGTGCGCAGGGGCAAGTGATGATCAGCACAGCCACGGCGATATTCAGCGACAGCCGCATATCGCCCGACCAGAATACCCAGCCTGCAAAGGTCATGAGCGCCAGCAGATGCACCATCGGCGAATAGAACGCCGCAGCGCGGTCGGCGATGGCGGTATAGCGGTTGCGCACGGCCTCGGCTGCGTCAACCATCGTAACCAGTTTGCGCAGGGTCGTGTCCATACCCACGGTCGCCGCGCGGATCGTCAGCGGGCCGGTCATATTGACCTCGCCCGCTGTCACCTTTGCGCCGGTATCGGCAAGGTGCAGGCGGCTTTCGCCGGTCAGTATGGACCGGTCAATCTGGCTGGCGCCATCGGTCACGACACCGTCCACGGGAATGCGTCCACCGGGCAAGACCAGCACCAGATCGCCCACCACCAGGTCGGCAAAATCCACCATCTGGCGGATGCCACCCGTCACCCGCATCACACGCGGCACCTCTAACGCGGCCAGTTGCGCGGCGGCAGAGGCGGCCGCCTTGCGGCTGCGATGGTCCAGATAACGCCCGATCAGCAGGAAAAACACCAGCGACACCGCCGCCTCGAAATAGGCATGTTCACCGCCATAGACTGTCTCAAACAGCGACATGCCCGTGGTCAGGATCAGCGCCAGCGAGATCGGTACATCCATGTTCAGCCGCCGCACGCGGAGGGCCGACCAGGCATGACGAAAGAACGGCTGGCCCGCATAGGCCACCGCCGGGATCGAGATTGCAGCGCTGATCAGGTGGAACATGTGCTGGGTCGCGCCCATCGCACCCGACCAGATCGCCACAGACATCAGCATCACATTCATCATAGCAAAGCCGGACACCGCAATCCGCGTCATCAGCGCACCACCAACAGGGTCGTTTTCTGCGCTGAGCAGGCCCTGATCCAGACTGCGGGCCTCGAAGCCTGCCAGTTCCAGCGCATCGATCAGCGTCTCTGGTGCCAGCGGTTGGTCAAGACCAACCGTGACGCGCTTCATCGACAGGTTGACTCGCGCGCTGACGACACCGTCAAGCGCCTGCAAGGCGCGTTCCACACCGGTGATGCACGCGACACAATGGATCGCGGGCAAAGACAGGATGATCTGTTCGGTCCCGCGTGACGCGGCCTTGGCCAGCGCCCCTTCGGGAATGCCAATGCAGGCAGGGCAGGCGGTTGTATCGCTCATGTGTCACGCAACTGGATACGACGACGAAAGATCGTGCCGTTTTCTGCTTCCAGCTCCAGCCTGAGGTTCCAGTAGCCGTCGCGCGACGGGACCATCGCGGTCAGTGTCGTTCCGGTCCATGTGAAGTCGGGTGTATGATCCTCGCCGGTATGCGTGGCGCGACCAAAGATCGCCTTGATCACGCGCGGCTGCACCGGCTGGCCTGCCTGATCCGTGATCGCCAGCGTCAGCAAACCGTCATCAAGTGTTGCCACGACGTCCCAGCCAAGGGCGTCCTGCGCCGCGCGGTTCACCTCAAAGGTCTGGCTTGCGACGTAAGTACTGCGCGCCTCGACCCCCGGAAAAGTGGAAATCGCCATATAGGCCATCCCAAGGTTAACGGTGATAATGATCCCGAAACTACTCAGCATGACGGCCAACATATGCCTGCCGGTGAATTGACGGGGTTCTTGTGCATCTGCGGTCATCGCGCTGCCCTTCCGTTGAAAATACTGTCTGTGAATGCGCGCTCGCCGGTGATCTCATCCGCAACCCAGAACCGCAGGTCGGTGCGGTCCGCACTTGCGGCTGGCGTTCCCGGTGGGGCCGCGACATAGACGCGTTGCAGCATCGTTTCATTCGCCGGCACGATGACGCTGTCCTGATCGGTGCCTTCCAGCGTGATATCCAATGCTGCGTCCGAGACGAGCGAGAGCGTGAATTCCCGGTCCTCGCCCAATTTGTTCAGCAGCCGGATGTCATAGATATTGCGCACGGTCCCGTCGCTCAGCATCACATAGGTCGGGTTGCGCACGGGCGAGACGGTCATTTCCAGATCGGCGCGGATGAACATCGCAAACACGAGCCCCACGCCTATGGCCGCCCACATTGCGGTATAGATCATCGTACGCCAGCGCAGGATATGCGCCCAGATCGGTTTTGCGGTTTTGCCCTGTGCCTCACCTTCTTGGTCTGACAGCGCCAGATAGTCGATCAGGCCGCGTGGCTTGCCGATTTTGGCCATGACGTCATCGCAGGCGTCGATGCAAAGCGCGCAGGTGATGCACTCCATCTGCTGGCCATCCCGGATGTCGATACCCGCAGGGCACACGTTGACGCAGGCCAGGCAGTCGATGCAATCGCCAGCGCCCTCGATGCGCTGTTTGCCGCGCGGTTCACCGCGCCAGTCGCGATAGGCGACTGTCAGGGTTTCGGGGTCCATCATCGCGGCCTGAATGCGCGGCCAGGGGCACATGTAATTGCAGACCTGTTCGCGCATGAAGCCGCCAAAGAGAAAGGTCGTGGCTGTCAGGACGCCAATCGTGCCCCATGCGACGAAAGGTGCCTCTAGCGTGATCAAGTCGCGCGCCAAGGTCGGCGCATCGGCGAAATAAAACACCCAGGCCCCGCCGGTCGCCACGGCGATCAGCAGCCAGACCATCCATTTGGTCAGGCGCAGCCGCATTTTGCGGGCATCCCATCTTGCCTTCCACAGCCGCACACGGGCGTTACGGTCGCCTTCGATCCAACGTTCGACAAGAATGAAAAGGTCGGTCCAGACGGTCTGCGGGCAGGTATAGCCGCACCAGACCCGGCCTAGGGCCGAGGTGAATAGAAACAACCCCAGCCCTGCCATGATCAACAGACCGGCCACAAAATAGAATTCATGCGACCAGATTTCGATCCAGAAGAAATAGAACCGCCGGTGCGCCATGTCGATCAGCACGGCCTGATCGGGCAGGTTCGGCCCCCGGTCCCACCTGATCCACGGCGTGAGGTAATAGATGCCCAGCGTGACGGCCATCACCCACCATTTCAGGGTGCGGTAATAGCCTTTGACGCGGCGCGGAAAAATCGGCTCGCGCGGCGCATAAAGCGGTTGGGTGTCGGTGGAGGACATGGCTCACCTGTCAAAACAATTCTGTTCGCAGGGTCGGAGCTAAAGCAGTACGGCGCGAACCTCTTTGATGTGGATCAAGCACGCAAAGCTGTTTCGCATTTGCCGCTACAGAGTGGCAATTTCCCTAATCGGGCTTATATCTGACACAAAGTATAGGAGCCTGATATGTTTTTTACACAAAGCGCCAAGACCCAGATGGTCAGCCCCGACGCCGCCCTGCCGGGCAGGGCCCAACCGATCCCGACGGCACAGACACATCATGTTTACGGAACCCCCATCATCAGGGACCTGCCAACCGGTATGGCCGAGGCAGTTTTCGGCATGGGCTGTTTCTGGGGCGTCGAACGGATGTTCTGGAAATTGGAAGGTGTGCAATCCACGATGGTCGGCTACACTGGCGGCTATACACCCAACCCGACTTACGAAGAGGTCTGTACCGGCAAGACCGGCCATAACGAGGTGGTCCGCGTGGTCTATGACCCTGCCGTGATCAGCTATGACCAATTGTTGCAGGTGTTCTGGGATGGTCACGACCCGACCCAAGGCATGCGCCAGGGCAATGACCGCGGCACGCAGTATCGATCCGGTATCTATACATTTGATGCCGCGCAGCAATCAGCTGGCGAAGCATCGAAAGACGCCTTTGCACCACGTCTGGCTCAAGCCGGTTACGGCGCCATCACGACCGAGATCATCGGCGCGCCGATCTTTTACTTTGCGGAAGATTATCACCAACAATATCTTTCGAAGAATCCGGGCGGTTATTGCGGCATCGGCGGCACCGGCGTGACCTGCCCGATTGGCGTGGGTGCTTGACGCAAGCGGGGCAGGGTCCTAAGCGGCAGCAACCTTTCTGAAAGCAAGCGCCATGACCAGTTACACCGCCCTGACCACAATGACCGGTGAAGACGCTGCCTATGCCCTGGCCGAGGCGTTGGAACATCTTGAACCCGAACCTATCGGTACCGGGGTTTTCGAGATCGAGGATGGATCAGGTCTTTGGGAAGTCGCCGCCTATACCGAAACCGCCCCCGACGCCGGGGCGCTGGCAGTGCTGGCGGCAGTTCACGGTGCAAAACCGTTCAATATATCCGAAATTCCCGATCAGGATTGGGTGTCCAAGGTCCAGCGCGATCTGGCCCCGGTGCCCGCCGGGCGGTTCTTTGTCTATGGATCACACGATGCCGACAAGGTGCCCGCCGACAGCATCCCATTGCTGATCGAGGCGGCGATGGCCTTTGGCACAGGCCACCATGGCACGACGCTGGGCTGCCTGCTGGCATTCGAGGATGTGCTGGCCGCAGGTTTCAAGGGCGGACGCATTCTGGATCTGGGGTGCGGCACGGCCGTGCTGGCGATGGCGGCGGCCAAGGTGCTTGGCGGGCCGGTGCTGGCCAGTGATATCGACCCTGTCGCCATCGAGGTGGCGCTGGCCAATGTGAAGGCGAATGATTTAGACGGTCAGGTGGATTGCATCGTTGCCGCCGGATTTGGCGGCGATGTGATCACCGGACCATTCGATCTGATCTTCGCCAATATCCTCAAAGGGCCTTTGATCGGCCTGTCGCCGGATGTCAGCGCACATATGCGGCAAGGGGGATATTTGATCCTGTCCGGCATCCTCAACGAACAGGCGGATGAGGTACAGGCAGTTTACCAGACCAACGGCTTCACCCTGACGAAATCATCCGCCATCGGGGACTGGACAACGCTGGTGATGTGCAAAAACGCCGCATGAGAGGCCTGCGCTGATAAAAACCTTGTTTTGCAGACCGTTTTCGGCAATATTATGCTAGTTTTGAACGAGTAACAGATCAGGCGGCACACGGATGGCGCAGGCCAATACACCTTTTGACAAGCGATTGAAAAAGATTGTGCGCAAGCATGATCAGCTGAACAGCGGATCGGTCAAACGGATGCGCTCGGATGGGCTGATTGTGGAACAGCCCCGCAGGTTCCGTCTGCGGCTTCCTCTTCGCGGTATCGGCACCGCCGTGATCCTGGGATTTGTGTTAAAAGGTCTTTTTCTGGCCAGCATCGGCGCAGACAGCTATAATGCCCATCTCGTAACGTTGGGGCGGGGCGACACGCTGTCAGTCGCGGTGGCATGGCTGATGCAGCCTGATGCGGTGACGGCCTTGATCGCAGAAATGCTCGGCAGGCTGACGGGCTGATCGCAAACGTGCAAACGACCGCGCCGGATTGACGCGGTCGTGAAGATGCAGGCCGACAGGTTCAGCGTGCGCTGCGTGCCACGACCTTCTCGATATCACCATAGCACAGACCGATATCATCCAATTCGCGCGCTGACAGGCGCGACAACGAATTGCGTGTGATGCGTGCATCATTCCATGCAGCAACGGCGCCGATAACGGCAACAATGAAAGAAGGGACGCGGCCAGCAGACATGCTGGCGCCAGAGCGGTTGGTTTCAAAAGCGGCCATGGCCAAGTTCCTTGTATATGCTGCCTTGCAGCGAAAATCTGATACCCGGCATTTAGGGGCCATTCTATGATCGCACCAGACCTGTTTTTGCATGGGTCATATGCGTTTTCAGAATGCCTAAAAATTATGCAAACGCCTTGGTGCAGGCCTTCTTTTACTGATGATCTCCCGGTGCAGCTCCAGTGCTTCACCGTCATGCCGGTGCGGTCGTCTGCTGCTGTCGGTGCAGCCCTTCGTCAAAGGCGCTTGGTCTTTGTTCGCCTTTTGTGCTAGCTTTCGGCAATAGATTAAAAATGGGGCGAGCAATGCGCGTATTGGGAATTGATCCGGGCCTGCGAAATATGGGCTGGGGCCTGATTGATGTGGCGGGCGCACGCATCACCCATGTCGCGAACGGGATCAGCCATTCGACCGGCGATGATCTCGCGATGCGCCTGTTGTCCCTGCATGATCAGCTTGCCGCGATGATCGCGCTGCATTGCCCAACGGAAGCTGCGGTCGAACAGACTTTCGTTAACAAGGACGGCGTCGGCACGCTGAAACTGGGGCAGGCGCGGGGGATCGCGCTGCTGGTGACGGCGCAGGCCGGTCTGCGGATCGGGGAATACGCACCTAATGCGATCAAAAAGGCCGTCGTCGGCGTGGGCCATGCGGATAAGGTGCAGGTCGCGCATATGGTCAAGCTGCAACTTCCCGGAGTGAAACTGGCAGGGCCTGATGCTGCCGATGCGCTCGCCATCGCCATCTGTCACGCCCATCACCTGCAATCGGCGAACCGGCTGAATGTCGCTCTTGCAAAGGCCAGCGCATGATCGGCAAGATCGCCGGAAGGCTGGAATACCGCAGCACCGATCACGTCCTGATCGATGTGCGCGGCGTGGCTTATCTGGTCTATGTCTCTGATCGTGTGATGGCTAGCCTGCCCGGCAATGGTGAGGCTGTGGCGCTGTATACCGACCTGCTGGTGCGCGAAGACATCCTGCAATTGTTCGGCTTCACGACCTTGGTCGAAAAAGAATGGCACCGGTTGCTGATGTCGGTGCAGGGGATCGGGGCGAAAGCATCGCTCGCGATCCTTGGGGCGCTGGGGGCCGATGGTGTCAGCCGGGCCATCGCGCTGGGCGACTGGAATGCGGTCGCCAAGGCGCGTGGTGTAGGGCCGAAGACAGCGCAGCGGGTGATTATCGAACTCAAAGACAAAGCCCCCGGCGTGATGGCTTTGGGCGCAGGCATGGCCGCCGCCACAGGGGATGAGGTGATCGAGGCCGATACGAATCCCGCCCCGCGCAAAGCGGCGCCTCAACCCAGCAGCACCGCACAGGCCGATGCCATGTCCGCCCTTGCCAACCTCGGCTATGCGCCGGGCGATGCGGCGAGCGCTGTGGTTCAAGCCTTGGGTGCTGATCCGCAGGCGGATGCATCGGCGCTGATCCGCGCCGCCTTGCAGCTCTTGGCACCGAAAGGCTAGATGTGGCCGATGACCCAGCCTGATCCCACCTTACGCCCGGAACGCCAGGCCG